>NZ_CP060388.1:1813125-2115312 GCF_014280435.1 Sphingobium sp. KCTC 72723
GCACAATGGCAATGGCTGACCGTGGGATCGGTGACGGCAACCCTGTTCTGGCTGGGGGCGACGCTGGGCGTGTCCTTCTATGTCGCCACCTTCGGCAATTATAACGAAACCTACGGCTCGCTGGGGGCGGTGGTGGTGTTGCAACTATGGCTGTTCGTGTCCGCCTATGTCGTGTTGCTGGGCGCGCAGATCAATGCGGAGGCCGAGCGGCAGACCAGCGCCGACACCAGCGTCGGCCCGGAACAGGAAAAAGCCGCATAATCTCGCTTGCCCTGCCCGACATGCCACGCTAAAGCGCCCTCCTTCGCCGACACAGGAGTGTAGCTCAGTTGGTAGAGCGTCGGTCTCCAAAACCGAATGCCGTGGGTTCGAGTCCCTCCACTCCTGCCAGTCGTCTTGCCGCGAAGCCTTGAATATTCGGGGCAAAGCGGCCAGATGCGTCGTCGAACATGTGTCGCGAAGCAAGCGGCCGCACCCCCGGACGCCCACAGGGCGGGATCGGGAGGGCGGACTGTTGCTTCGCGCTTTGGTGTTGGTTGAAGGCAGGAACAGGCAGGACGATGGCGAAGACTTCTCCGAGCGAATTCGTCAACCAGGTCAAGACGGAAGCGTCGAAGATCGTATGGCCCACCGGGCGCGAAACGGTGATGACCGGCGTGATGGTCGTCATCATGACCACGGTGCTGGGCCTGTTCTTTTTCGGCATCGACACATTTTTCGGTGCGATCGTCCAGTGGCTGCTGGGTATCGCGGCCGGGCAGGCGTAAAGCATCTGCAAACATGATTTCCCGGTCGGCGGATGCTTCATCCGCCTCGATCGACTAAGTTGGGATTTGAAAGGGTAACATGGCGCGCTGGTACATCATCCACGCCTATTCGGGCTTCGAAAACAAGGTCAAGGAATCGATCCTGTCCGAAGCCGAGCGCATGGGCCTGACCCAATTGGTCGAGCAGGTCGAAGTGCCGGTCGAGACAGTGACCGAAGTAAAGCGCGGCAAGAAGGTCCAGGTCGAACGCAAGTTCATGCCCGGCTATGTCCTGGCCAAGCTGGCGATGAACGACGACATTTATCACCTGATCAAGAACACGCCCAAGGTTACGGGCTTTCTGGGGTCGATGGGCAAGCCGCAGGCGATCAGCGAGAACGAAGCCGCCCGCTATTTCGGCGCCCGCAAGGAAGCCGAAGCCGCACCCAAGCACAAGGTCAGCGTCGATTACGAAATCGGCGATGCGGTCAAGGTGCTGGACGGTCCCTTCGCCAGCTTCAACGGCGTGGTCGAGGAACTGGATTTCGAAAAGAACCGGGTCAAGGTGTCGGTGTCGATCTTTGGTCGCGCCACCCCGGTCGAACTGGATTTCGAGCAGGTCGAACTGTCGAAGTAACCCTGGATTTCCGGTTGGCCAAAACGCGGCGTCGGCATCGCTCGACGCTGCGTTTTTGCGTTTTGGGCCTGACAGGATGGACGATGCCGCTTTGCGGCAGGATTTGCAAAGTTGCGCTTCCCTTACGCCACCAAACAGTCTAGGGGCCGCGCTTTCCTGAAACCTTTGGGTCCGGGGAATTCATGCGGGAGGATTCGCCTTTGGGTGCATCCGCCAATACCGCTAAACTTGAACCGGAAGGTTGGCGTGCCACCCTTCCAGCAACAGAGTGAGTCATAATGGCTAAAAAGATTACGGGCTATATCAAGCTCCAGGTGCCTGCTGGCGATGCCAAGCCTGCCCCGCCAATCGGCCCGGCACTGGGTCAGCGCGGCGTAAACATCATGGAATTCTGCAAGGCGTTCAACGCCCAGACGGCCAGCGTGGAAAAAGGCACCCCCCTGCCCACGATCATCACCGTCTATGCGGACCGCAGCTTCACCTTCACGATGAAGCAGCCGCCTGCCACCTTCCTGATCAAGAAGGCGATGAACCTCAAGTCCGGTTCCAAGGAACCCGGCAAGATCGTCGCTGGTCAGATCAAGCGCTCGCAGCTTGCTGAAATCGCGCAGGCCAAGATGGTCGATCTCAACGCGAACGACATCGACGCTGCAACGAAGATCATCGAAGGCTCCGCTCGCGCGATGGGCCTTGATGTGGTGGAGGGCTGATTATCATGGCAAAGCAGACCAAGAAGGCGAAGGCTCTGGCCACCGCAATCGACAAGGAAAAGCTGCACGGCGTCAATGAAGCGCTGGGCCTGATCAAGACCCACGCGACCGCCAAGTTCGACGAAAGCGTCGAAATCGCGATCAACCTGGGCGTCGATCCCCGTCATGCCGACCAGATGGTCCGTGGCGTCGTCACCCTGCCCGCTGGCACCGGCAAGGACGTGCGCGTCGCCGTGTTCGCCCGCAACGACAAGGCACAGCAGGCGCTCGACGCCGGTGCCGACATCGTGGGTGCCGAAGACCTGCTGGAAAGCATCCAGGCCGGCAACATCGATTTCCAGCGCGTCATCGCGACGCCGGACATGATGGGCCTGGTCGGTCGTCTGGGCAAGATCCTGGGTCCCAAGGGCTTGATGCCCAACCCCAAGCTTGGCACCGTGACGCCCAACGTCGCCGAAGCCGTGAAGGCCGCCAAGGGTGGTCAGATCGAATTCCGCGTCGAAAAGGCAGGCATCATCCATGCGGGCCTGGGCAAGTCGAGCTTCACCGCCGAAGACTTGCGTCGCAACTTCGATGCGTTCGTCGATGCGATCGTCAAGGCCAAGCCGACCGGTTCGAAGGGCAAATATGTTCGCAAGATCGCCCTGTCGTCTTCGATGGGTCCGGGCGTGAAGGTCGATGTGGCGGAAGTCGCCGCAATCTGATTTTTGCGCTATAGACAATCAGGCAAGCCTCCTTCCTCGCGAAATGGGGAAGGAGGCTTTCTTGTTTTCGAGATGCGACCGCTCCCATCAACCCCATGCAGGCTTGGCGGAGAGGCATAGCGCTCTCGATAGGGGGACACCCCTCCACCACGCCCTTTGGGCGCGGTCCCCCTCCCCTTGCAGGGGAGGATCATGTGAAATCAGGGTGTGTGACCTTGCACTCTGAACGCTTCGCTTCCGGCAGGCGTAAAGGAACAGGTCTTTTGTATCCGTCGGAATATGGCGGGTCGCTATTACCGATGGAACGAAAAACATATGGCATTTGACAACCTCCCCCCCATCCTGTCGCAGGCGCTGACGACCAAGGGCTATGAAGTCCTGACCGAAGTGCAGTCGTCCGTGATAGAACCTGAAGCGGTTGGCCGCGACATGATCGTGTCGGCCAAGACCGGGTCGGGCAAGACCGTCGCTTTCGGCCTGGCGATGGCCGGCGAATTGCTGAACGAGGAAGGCCGCCTGCCCCCGCCGGCATGGCCGCTGGCGCTGGTCATCGCGCCGACGCGCGAACTGGCGTTGCAGGTCAGCCGCGAGCTGGAATGGCTCTATGCTGGTGCGCGCGCGCGCATCGCCACCTGCGTCGGTGGCATGGACGCCGCGCGCGAGCGCAAGGCGCTGGCGCAGGGCGCGCATATCGTCGTGGGTACGCCGGGCCGTCTGCGCGACCATCTGGAACGCGGCGCGCTCGACCTGTCGGCGCTCAAGACCGCGGTGCTGGATGAAGCCGACGAAATGCTCGACATGGGCTTTCGCGAAGATCTGGAAGGCATTCTCGATTCCACCCCGGACACGCGCCGGACCCTGCTGTTTTCGGCGACCATGCCCAAGCCCATCGTGGCGCTGGCCCGCCGGTATCAGAAGGACGCGATCCAGATCGCGACCACATCAACCGAGCGTGGCCATGGCGACATCAGCTATCAGGCGATGACCGTGGCCCCGGCCGACATCGAAAATGCGGTGGTCAACCTGCTGCGTTATCATGAAGCGGAAACGGCGATGCTGTTCTGTGCCACGCGCGACAATGTGCGCCACCTGCACGCCAGTCTGACCGAGCGTGGCTTTGCCGCCGTCGCCTTGTCTGGCGAACATAGCCAGAATGAGCGCAACCATGCGTTGCAGGCGCTGCGCGACAAGCGCGCGCGGGTGTGCGTGGCGACGGACGTTGCCGCGCGCGGCATCGACCTGCCCACGCTGACGCTGGTGGTGCATGTCGAATTGCCGCGCGACGCTGAAACGATGCAGCATCGGTCGGGCCGTACCGGACGCGCGGGCAAGAAAGGCACTGCCGTGCTGATCGTGCCTTATCCGCGTCGCCGCCGCGTCGAAGCGATGCTGAAGGGCGCGAAGATTCCGGTCGAATGGACGACGGCCCCCAGCAAGGAAGCGATTGCGCAGCAGGACGCCGAACGGCTGCGCGCGCAGTTGCTGGCCCCGGCGGAACTGGAAGAATCCGACTGGACGCTGGGTGCCGAATTGCTGGAAGCCAAGAGCGCCAAGGAAATCGCCGCGATGCTGGTGCGCAGCGCCCGCGCCGCGATGCCCGCGCCCGAAGAATTGCTGGACGCCAGCGAAGCCCCTGCGCGCCGCGACGGACCCCGTCCGGGCTTTGAGGATACGCAGTGGTTCCGCATGAACATCGGCCGCAACCAGAATGCCGATCCGCGCTGGATCCTGCCGCTGATCTGCCGTCGTGGCCATGTGTCGCGTGGCGACATCGGCGCGATCCGCATCACCACCAACGAAACCATGTTCGAAATCCCCAAGGCGATTTCGGCCAAGTTTCTGGCCGCCGTCCGCCGCTCTGGCGAGGCCGGTGACGAGGGCGCGGACGTGATGTTCGATCCGGTCGATGGCGCACCGCGTGAAGAAGCGCGCGAAAATCGCAAGCAGTTGCGCCCTGCCAATGGCGACCGTCCCAACCGCAGCGGTCCGCCCCGTGGCGGTCCGGGTGCCGGGTCGCGCGGCGGCGCGTCGCCGCACAGCCCGCGTCCGTTCAAGGGCGCTGGTGCCGGCGGCCCGCGCAAGGGTCCGCCCCGCTCGCGCGGCTGATAGCGTAAAACAGGAAAACCCCGCCCGGTTCAGAATCGGGCGGGGTTTTCTTATGGCTTAGGATTTTTGCGGATCCTCGCGTCGCAGCGAGGATTTTAATGCGCCCCGCACAAAGCCAGCATCCGGTTGGCCAGTTCGCGTTCGCCCATGACGACATGAGGCACGCCCAGCCCCTCCAGATAGTCGACTTCCGCGTCGCTGTGCGCGCGGGCGATGACATCCAGGTCGGGGTTGAGGTGGCGGGCATGTTCGTGGATCGCGCCCCCTTCGAAACCCTCTGGCACTGCGATCAACAGGCGACGCGCCGTGGCCACGCCAGCGGCGTTGAGATGCCGGTCCTCCAGCGCATTGCCGCGTATGACGGACAGGCCGGCTTCCTGCGCTTCCTGCGCCTTTTCCCCGTCATCCTCGATTACGACGAAGGGGATGTCGCGCTGGGTCAGGCCCAGTGCGATCAGCTTGCCCACGCGGCCATAGCCGATCAGGATGACATGGCCGACCGCAGGGCGCGCGGCGGCGACTCGTGCGGCTTCGTCGTCCACTTCCTCCTGCTTGCGGGCGCGCACCACCAGCGAGAAAAGGATGGGGTTGAGGAAGATCGACACGATCGCGCCCGCCAGGATGAGGTCGCGCGCATCGGGCGGCAATACGCCAAGCCCTGTGCCGAGCGAGGCGAGGATGAAGGAAAACTCCCCGATCTGCGCCAGGCTGACCGCGATCGTCAGTGCCGTGTCGTTAGGGTAGCGGAACAGGCGGACGATGGCATAGGCCGCGATCGATTTGCCCACGATGATGATCGCCACGGTGGCGAGCAGCGGCAGTGGTTGTTCCCACAGCACCGCCGGGTTGAACAACATGCCCACCGACACAAAGAACAGCACCGCGAACGCATCGCGCAGGGGCAGCGTTTCTTCGGTCGCGCGGCGGCTGAGCGGGGTTTCGCCCAGGATCATGCCCGCAAAGAAGGCACCCAGCGCGAAGGACACGTCGAACGCATAGGCTGCACCGAAAGCAACGCCCAGCGCGATAGCGAGGACGGCGAGACGGAACAGTTCGCGCGATCCGGTATGGACGACCCAGTGGAGCGCCCAGGGGATGACCCGGCGGCCCACCACCAGCATCAGCGCGACGAAGCCCGCCACCTTGAGCAGCGTGCCGACCAGCGGGGCAATGAGCGCGCTGGCTCCGGCATTGGCATCCGCGCCGTTCAGCACTTCGGCAAGGGCGGGCAACAGGACGAGGGCCAGGACCATCACCAGATCCTCCACGATCAGCCAGCCGACCGCGATGCGCCCGCGCCGGGTTTCGACCAGATCGGCCCCCTGAAGCGCGCGCAGCAGCACGACCGTGCTGGCGACGGAGAGGGCAAGGCCAAAGACGATGCCCCCCATCAAAGGCCAGCCCATGAAGTGGGACAGCGCCATGCCGAGCAGAGTCGCCACCGCGATCTGCACCAATGCGCCGGGGACCGCGATATTCTTGACCGACAGCAGGTCTTTCAAGGAGAAATGCAGGCCGACGCCGAACATCAGCAGGATGACGCCGATTTCGGCCAGCTCATTGGCAAGGCCCGCATCGGCGACGAAGCCGGGGGTGAAGGGACCGACCATGATGCCGGCGACCAGATAGCCGACCAGGGGCGAGAGTTTGAGACGATGGGCGATCGCACCCATGATGAAAGCAACGACAAGACCGGCGACGATGGTGCCGATCAGAGGAGTGTGGTGGGGCATAAGCAGCCTTCCTTTCGTGACGAATAGCCGCGTGAGCAGCCCGGAATGGAGTTCGTCAGGAAAGGGCGGGCGGCGCGCGCGGCTGATTCGGCGTCCTACGTAGGTGGGACTGGCGGCGCGGTCGAAATTTGACTGCCCCGGTCAACGACAGGATATGCCAGAGGGCAATCGGAAGCGCCGCCAGCGCCGGTAAAAGCAGCACGATGGCAGGATCAGCATCGCGATCGGGACGGGCCGCCTGCGCCGCCTGTGGTGCCAATGGCGCGCGGGCCTTTAGCACAACATCGCTGGTCGCCGGGTTGAAGGCCGATCCGGTCACGCGACTGAGCGGTGGCCCCACCGGCGCCAGAGCAGAAAACAGCGCAACGGCAATCAGCATCCACACGGCCAGCAGCATCGGCAGCCGCGCTGCGATCCCCTTACTCCTGTAGATGCTTGCCTTCATACGCGAAATCTGCTCCAAGTCCGCCTCCAGATAGTAAGGCGTGGCCCAGAAAACCAGCCCTGTCATCGGCCCATGGCGGTTGACAGGTGCGAGTCATTCCACTACCGGGCCACATTCCCGCGCGGGTCGGCTAAGGCATCATGTCTTTGGTGATCTGCGTAAAGCAGATTTGAACGAGAAGAGACAAGCCATGTTCGCTATCGTGCGCACAGGCGGCAAGCAGTATCGCGTCGCCGCCGGAGACAAGATCGTCGTCGAAAAGATGGCCGGTGAAGCCGGTGACAAGATCACGCTGGACGACGTCCTGCTGGCCGGTGAAGGCGGCGAACTCAAGGACGTGAGCGGCCTGACCGTCGCGGCCGAGATCATCGCGCAGGCGAAGGGCGAGAAGGTCATCGTCTTCAAGAAGCGTCGCCGCCACAATTATCGCCGCAAGAACGGCCACCGTCAGCGCCACACGATCCTGAAGATCGTGGCAATCGGCGCCTAACAGCGCCCTGCTGATCCAGATTCGAGGAGTTTAGACAATGGCACATAAGAAAGCTGGCGGTTCGTCGCGCAACGGTCGTGATTCGGAAGCCAAGCGCCTTGGCGTTAAGAAGTTCGGCGGTCAGGAAGTGATCGGCGGCAACATCATCATTCGTCAGCGCGGCACCCGCGTCTATCCCGGCCGCAACGTCGGCATGGGCAAGGACCATACGCTGTTCGCGCTCGGTGAAGGCCGCGTGGTATTCCACGCCGGCAAGCAGGGCCGCAAATATGTGTCGGTCGATGCCATGGCGCAGGCCGCAGAATAACGGACGATCAATGACGGATCGTCCCCACGCAAAGGGGCGATCCTCTCAGGTGACTTTGGCTTGGTCCGGTCATTTGTGATCGAGGGAAAAAGGGGCGCTCCTTCCACAGGAGCGCCCCTTTTCCTATTTGGGCTTCTCCTCTCAATATTTCCCTCAAGTCACTGGAACTCAAGCCCTTCTTGCGCGTCATGCGAGTGGGCCAGTTCATAAAGCCCGCCGTCGTCAAGCCGTCATCATTGGCCGCTAATGGCGCGGACAAGAGGAGAGACGAAAATGTTCGCCCGTACCCCCCGCCTGATCCTGCGTCCGGGCTGGATGGAAGATGCCCATGCGTTGGCCCATGCCATTGGCGATGTGTCGATATTGCGCAACCTGACCCGCGCGCCCTGCCCCTATGGGCTGGCCGATGCGCAGCAATTTCTGGCCCTGCCGCACGATCCGCGCCTGCCGCGCCTGCTGGCCTTCACCCGCACGCAGGGCGCACCGCGTCTGGTCGGCGGATGCGGCGTCACCCGCGCCGACGATGGCGTGCCGGAACTGGGTTACTGGATCGCGCGTCCCTATTGGGGGCTGGGATTTGCCACCGAAGCGGCCCGTGCCGTCATCGGCATGGCGCGCGCGCATGGCGTGACTGGCATCCGCGCCGCCCATTTCGCCGACAACCCCGCGTCGGGCAATGTCCTGCGCAAGCTGGGCTTTGCCTATAGCGGGCGAATCGAATGGCGGTTCAGCCCCGCGCGTCAGGCGCAGGCCGATTGCCTGCTGTTTGAGGAAGGCGAGATGATGCGCCTGTGCGCTGATCCGGCGATGGACCTCTATGGCGACGCCCTGCCCGCTATGGCGGCGTAGGATCAGTATCATCCACCATAGTCGATGAACCGGACGGAAAATCGATGCCGGTAAATTCGGGATAGGCCGCGCGCAGCAGGGCAACCTGTTGCGTGCTGTCGATTCGGACCAGATACCAAAGCCCGTCATCCTGCAACGCCAGCGTGCTGGTCTGGCTGCGCAGCGTCCCGACATCGGGAACCGCAATCATGCTGTGTGTCGGAATGAGCATATAGGCGCGTTGCCGGTCAGGTGTGGCGGCGACCCGCGCGGCCTGCATATCCATGCCGAAGGACAGGAAGCGTACATCCGCCACCGCATCGGCCATCTGCGCGCCGATCATCGCCTTCACATCCGCATCCGGCACCCCGAACCGCTGGGCGATCATGCGCAGCAGGCGGGGTGGGAGGAAGTCGATGCTGTCGGCGATACGCCCTTGGCGCATCATCGCGTCGAAATCAGCGATGCGGGCGGCGATGGCAGCGCGATCCGCCGCTCCAATCGACGGCGCGGAAACGCTAGCCAGCACGGCTATGGTCCAGCCGATCATAGCAACGCCCGGTGCCGTTCGAACAGGCGAATCGGCTTGGCCCCCAATGTCGCGTCGCGCAGCGGCACGAAGCCCAGCTTCTCCGCAACCCGGATCGACGCATCATGATCGGGTTCGATGATGCAGCGGATGGCGGGTGCGTCCAGATGCGCGTCGGCCCAGCGGAGGATCGCGGCCATCGCTTCGGTGGCGATGCCTTGGCCCCAGCCCTGTCGCCCCAGCACCCAGCCTGCCTCCGGCACAGCGTCCAGTTCGGGCAGGCCGCGCGCGGCGCTCAGCAACCCCGCCTCACCCAGCAACGCGCCGGTCGCGCGATCCTCGATCACCCACATGCCGTAGCCCAGCAGCGACCACATGCCCGCATAGCGCAGCAAGCGAAACCACACAGCCTGCGCATCCTGCGGCGATCCGCCGATATGGCGCACGACCTGTCGGTCGGCCCATAGCGCCTGACAGGCGGGATAGTCGGCGACGGCATGAGCGCGCAGAATCAGCCGGTCGGTGTGGAGTATCGGGGGAGCCGTCATGGCGGTAATAAGACCGCGCCCCGCCCCGCCGGTCAAGCCGGGGTCGGCACCATCCGCGCATCGGCATAATCGCTGTCGGCCAGCGCGATCAGCGCCCGGTCGTCCACCCGCCACGGGTGAAAGCCCGGCAGGAAGTAACCTATCCATGGCCGCGCCACGCGGCGCAATATGCCCGGCCGGACCAGCGCATAGCGCAGCAACCCGCCCCATGCCCGCACGCCGGTCACCCCGTCCTGCCGCAACAATTTCATCATTCCGCGCGCACGGTGATGCAGGAAATGCTTCGTCACGATCAGCATCATCAGCGCCTTGATGCGCCAGCGTTTCGCCCGGCTCCAGTCACGAGTCGCGTGCATCCATGTGTCATGGGCAACGCCTTTATGCTCGATTTCCTCGATCGCGTGCCAGCGCCACAGCGCGGCCGCTTCCGGCTCTGCTCCGTTCAGGTGGCGCGGATCGCGCAGCAGTTCATGGGCCAGGATCGCGGTGAAATGTTCCAGCGCCATGGTCGCGGCCAGGCTGATGATCGGCGGGCGTTGCCGGGCGAGGTCGAGCAGCCGGACCACATCGGCGTCCAGCACCGACACGTCATAGCCATTGTCGCTCACTTGCCGGTTGAAGGCCAGATGTTCGCGGCTGTGGACCACTTCCTGCTTGATGAAGGCCGCGATTTCCCGCCCCAGCCGTTCCGGCACGTCGTCGCGAAAGGCGCGGACGCTGTCGATGAAATAGGCTTCGCCGCGCGGGAAGGTGATCGACAGGGCGTTGAAGAAAGCCGTGGCGATCGGATCGCCGTTCAGCCAATGTCGGGCCGATCCTTGCCCGCGCCCGAAACGGCGGTCGCGCGGGGTGATGGTCAGGTCGGTCGGGGTCATGGGGACATCTCCTCATTACTTACATTGATGTAAATAAGAGTTACTCACACCCATGTCAATAAAGCGGTCCCGCCTCAGCCCCGATGAAAGCCGCCATGCCGCCGTGGAAGCCGCGCGCATCCTGTTGATAGAGGCCGGACCGCAGGCCGTGACATTGAAAGCCGTGGCCGGGCGAATCGGGCGGACGCACGCCAATCTGCTCCACCATTTCGGGTCGGCGGCGGGCCTGCAAAAGGCGCTGGCCGCGCATCTGGGTGATACGATTACCGCGACGATCGGCGAAGCGGTGGACGCAGCGCGCCGGGGCGAAGTCGCGCCGCGCCTGATCGTCGACATGACGTTCGACGCTTTCGACGCCGGTGGTGCGGGGGCGCTGGCCAGCTGGATGCTGGCATCGGGCAATGAAGATGCGCTCGACCCGGTGGTAGAAGCGATCCACCGGCTGGTCGATAAGCTGGTCGCCACGGCGCTGACCCCGGACCTGGGCGATGTGATCCGCGACAATACGCTGATGCTGGTTTTGCTCGCGCTGGGCGATTCGCAAATGGGCGGGCCGATGGCTTCCTCACTGGGCCTGCCACGCGAAAAAGCGCGCGAAATTGCCACGCGCAGCCTGATTGCCGCACTAATGGCCGAAGCGGCGGCCTTTGCCGCGACCAAAGCAGCACAAGCCAAGGTTTAACTTTTCTCCATTAGGCGCTATGGGCGCGCCATGCATTTTCTCGATCAAGCAAAAATTTTCATCAAGTCCGGCTGGGGCGGTCCCGGTGCGGTCAGTTTCCGGCGCGAAAAATATGAGGAATATGGCGGCCCCGACGGCGGCAACGGCGGCAAGGGCGGCGACATCATCTTCGAAGCGGTAGCGGGCCTCAACACCCTCATCGACTTTCGCTATACCCAGCATTTCAAGGCACAGCGCGGCACGCCGGGCATGGGCAAGAACCGCTATGGCGCGGGCGGCAAAGACCTGATCGTCAAGGTGCCGGTCGGCACGCAGCTCCTGTCCGATCCCAAACCGATCGAAGGCAGCGAGGACGAAGACGGCATCCCCGATTATGAGGAGCAGGAAATCCTGGCCGACTTCACCGAAGTCGGGCAGCGCGTCACCTTCCTGCGCGGCGGCGACGGCGGGCGGGGCAACATGTCCTACAAGACCAGCACCAACCGCGCTCCGCGTCAGCATGGCACGGGCTGGCCGGGTCAGGAAATGTGGGTGTGGCTGCGGCTGAAACTGCTGGCCGATGTCGGGCTGGTGGGGATGCCGAACGCTGGCAAGTCGACGCTGATCAATCAGGTGACCAATACCAAGGCCAAGGTCGGCGCCTATGCCTTTACCACGACCAAGCCACAGCTGGGCGTGGTGCTGCACAAGCAGCGCGAATTCGTGCTGGCCGATATTCCAGGCCTGATCGCGGGCGCGGCCGAAGGCGTGGGGATCGGCGACCGCTTCCTGGGCCATATCGAGCGGTGCCGCGTGCTGCTGCACCTGATCGACGCGACGGGCGACGATCCGGTCGAGGCGTTCCATATCGTGCAGGACGAACTGTCCGCCTATGGCGAAGGGCTGGACGAAAAGCCGCAGATCGTCGCGCTCAACAAGGGCGACCTGCTCGGCCCGGAGCTGATGGAGGACATTGCCGACCAGTTGCGCGAAGAAGGCGTGGAGGATGTGTTCATCATCTCCGCCGGGACGGGCGACGGGGTCGAAGCGCTGCTGGACGCGATTCTGCCGATCGTGGGACAAGCGCTGGAGGATGCGGATCCTGACGGAGCCGAGGGCGAAGAAGGCGAAAGCACATGGTCGCCGCTCTGACCTTCATCCCCTCTCCTTCAGGGGAGGGGACCGAGGGGTGGGGGCGTACCGAAAGCGCGACGTCGGACCCCGTCGATAGCCCCCACCCCAACCCCTCCCCTGAACGAGAGGGGCTTTTTCGGATCGTTTCATGAACCCCCTCTCCGGCTTTCCCCCTGCGCTGATCCGCCGCCTTGTCATCAAGATCGGCTCTGCCCTGCTGGTCGATCCGGCAGGTGAGGTGCGCGTCGACTGGCTGCGCACGCTGGTCGCCGATGTCGCCGCGCGCAAGGCCGCCGGGCAGCAGATCATCATCGTCTCATCGGGTGCGATCGCGCTGGGCGCACGGCGGCTGAAACTGCCCAAGGGCGGACGTGGCAGCCTGGAAGATGCACAGGCGGCGGCGGCCACCGGGCAGATCGCGCTGTCGCAATGCTGGGCCAGCCTGCTGGACGAACGCGGCATCACCGCCGCGCAGATGCTGGTGACGCTGGACGATCTAGAAAATCGCCGCCGCTACCTGAACGCCTCGGCCACGCTCGACAGGCTGATGGCGCTGGGCGTCGTTCCGGTGGTCAATGAAAATGACAGCGTGGCGACGGCGGAAATCCGCTTTGGCGATAATGATCGGCTTGCGGCGCGTATCGGACAGGCGGCACGGGCTGACGCAGTTGTCCTGCTGTCGGACGTTGACGGGCTTTACACCGCCAACCCGCACGTCGATGCGAGCGCCATGCTGATCGACACCATAGAGCGCATCGACGCGCGAATCGCGGCCATGGCCGACAGCGGCTCCGCATCCGGCATGGGATCGGGCGGCATGACGTCGAAGATAGAGGCCGCGAAGATCGCAACAGGGGCGGGCGCGCATCTGGCCATCATATCGGGCAAGATCGACGCGCCGCTGACCCATTGGGCGGGCGGCGGCAAGGGGTCGATCTTCCTCGCCGCGCCGGCCAAGCGCGCGCGCAAGGGCTGGCTGGCCGGACGGTTGACGGTGCGCGGGCGCATCATCGTGGATGCAGGCGCGGAACGGGCGCTGGGCAAGGGCAACAGCCTGCTGCCCGCAGGGGTCGCCAGCGTCGAAGGGCTGTTCGCGCGGGGCGATGTGGTGGACATCGTGGCGACCGACGGCCGGGTGATCGCGCGCGGCCTGATCGAATATGACAGCGACGCCGCCGTGAAGATCGCGGGCAAACGCAGCGAGGATATTGCCATGCTGCTGGGGGAAATGCCCCGGTCGGTGCTGGTCCATCGCGACCATATGGCGATGGTATAATCTGTCATGGTTCTAAGAATTGCCATGACGGGCGCGACGGGTTTCGTCGGCGCGCAGACTTTGGACCTCGCGCTGGAGGCGGGGCTGCATGTCAGCGCCCTGACGCGCCGGGCGCAGCCACCGCGCGCCCGGTTGAAATGGGTGCCGGGGTCGCTGGACGAAGCACATGCGCTCGATACGCTGGTGCGCGACGCCGATGTGGTGATCCATATTGCAGGCGTCGTGAACGCGCCCGACCGCGACGGCTTCGAAGCGGGCAATGCGCGCGGCACGATGGCGGTGGTCGATGCCATGCGCAAACGTGGCGTGCGGCGGTTGATCCATATCTCCTCGCTCGCCGCGCGGGAACCGGGCCTGTCCGACTATGGCTGGTCGAAGGAACTGGCAGAACGGCATGTGAAGGCCAGCGGGCTGGACTGGACCATTGTGCGCCCGCCCGCCATTTACGGGCCGAACGACCGGGAAATGCTGGAACTGTTCCGCATGGCCAAACGCGGCATCATGCTGCTGCCGCCGGGCGGCCGCCTGTCGGTGATCCATGTGCGCGATCTGGCGCAGTTGCTACTGACGCTGGCGCAGGAACGGGATGTCAGCCTGGCGCACAGCTATGAAGTCGATGACGGCACGCCTGAAGGCTGGGATCATAAGGATTTCGGTGCGGCGATCGGGCGCGCGGTGGGGCGTGCGGTGCGGACGCTGGCGACGCCCGCCTGGCTGCTGGGCGTGGCGGCGCGGACCGACCGGATGATCCGGGGCAAGGGGGCAAAGCTGACCCCGGACCGGGTCGATTATTTCTGCCATCCCGATTGGGTGGCGGCGGCGGCGAGCCATGTTCCGGCACAATTGTGGATGCCGCAGGTGGCGACCGAAGTGGGGCTGAAAGAAACGGCGGATGCGTATCGAGCCAAGGGCTGGCTGTGATCTGACGCCGTTCGCCCTGAGCGAAGTCGAAGGGCCAGCCTGAGCGTAAGCGAAGGCATCTCACTACGTTCGATCGAAGGCTTCGACTTAGCTCAGCCCGAACGGCGATTTTACTGATCTTGGGCCACGGGCTTTTTCGCGCGCTGTTCCGCCAGAAATTCGCTGATCGCCTGACCGCTGGCATTGAGCAGCGGATAGGTGCGCGCGTCGGACAGCCAGTCGGGACGGCGCGCGCCGCTACCATACATCGTGTCGTAGACGAGGCTGAAGGCCAGAAACAACATCGTCGCGCCGATCAGCCCCTTGACCGCGCCGAACCCGCCGCCCAGCACCCGGTCGACCGGACCCAGCATCGACTGGCGCGTCCGCCTGCCAATGGCGTGGGCAATCATCTTGCCCGCGCCGAACGTGACGCCGAACACCAGCACCAGCGCCAGCACGGCCGCCCCGCTGGCGGTGCCGACAAAAGCGGTCAGCAGATCGGCGACCGACGCATGGAACAGGCGGATGGCAAAGATCGCCAGCACCCATGCCATCAGCGACAGGGTTTCCAGCACGAAACCGCGCAGCAGCCCCAGCACGGCGCAACCGCCAATGGCGAGCAGGACGAATATGTCGATAGCGTTCATCGCTTGGCTGGCTATCCGCGTCCCAGCATCTGGTCAACCAATTGGGACAGGGTGCGGAAGCCGCTGACCGCAATCCCCTTCACGCCGTCAGCGGCGGAGGCCGGGACGAACGCGCGATTGAAGCCCAGTTTCGCGGCCTCGCGCAAGCGCAACGGGCTGTGCGCGACAGGGCGAATCTCGCTCGACAGCGCAATTTCGCCGAACAGCACGATGTCGGCTGGCACCGGCTTTTCCGTCAGCGCCGAAATCAATGCAGCCGCGACCGCCAGATCGGCCGCCGGGTCCGACAGGCGGTATCCCCCCGCGACGTTCAGATAGACTTCGCAGGTCGAGAAGCTGAGGCCACAACGCGATTCCAGCACCGCCAGCACCATCGCCAGCCGCCCGCTATCCCAGCCCACGACAGCCCGGCGCGGCGTAGCCCCGCTCGACAGGCGCACCACCAGCGCCTGAATTTCGACCAGCACCGGCCGCGTCCCCTCCAGCGCGGGGAACACCGTCGCGCCGGTCACGCTTTCGTCGCGATGGGTCAGGAACAGGGCGGACGGGTTGGTGACTTCCTCCAGCCCCTCCGCCACCATCGCGAACACGCCGATCTCGTCGGTGCCGCCAAAGCGGTTCTTGATCGCGCGCAGGATGCGATATTGGTGGCTGCGCTCCCCTTCGAACGCCAGCACCGTATCGACCATATGTTCCAGCACGCGCGGCCCCGCGATGCTGCCATCCTTGGTCACATGGCCGACCAGAATCAGCGCGGTGCCGCGTTGTTTGGCGAATCGAATCAGTTCCTGCGACGACGCGCGTACCTGCGACACGGTGCCGGGCGCACCTTCGATCAGGTCGCTGTGCATCGTCTGGATCGAATCGATGACCAGCAGGGCGGGCGGCTCCCCTTCCCCCAATGTCGTCAATATGTCGCGCACCGACGTGGCGCTGGCCAGCATCACCGGCGCATTGCCAAGGCCCAGTCGCTGCGCGCGGAGCCGCACCTGATCGGCCGCTTCCTCGCCACTGATATAGGCGACCGACAGGCCGCGCGAGGCGACCCGTGCCGCCGCCTGCAACAACAGGGTCGATTTGCCGATACCCGGATCGCCGCCGATCAATATCGCCGATCCTGCGACGATGCCCCCGCCCAGCGCCCGGTCGAATTCGGCTATGCCCGTGCTGGTGCGCGGCGGCAGTTTGACTTCGCTGTTCAGCCCGACAAGCTGGATCGCCCGCCCGCCATTTTGCAGGTCGTGCCGCGCGGAAAAGACGGTTTCGCCCGCTTCCTCGACGATGCTGTTCCATTCGCCGCAATCTTCGCACTGGCCCTGCCACCGCGCCGCCACGGTGCCGCATTGCTGACAGACGAATTTGCGTTTTGCCTTGGCCATGACACGGATATGCCGATGGCGCGCGAACATTGCAAGAACATCCGTGCGGCACTGGAAACATCGCCCCCGCTCAGGCATTGATCGGCGGATGAAGAAAATCCGCGTCGCCAGCTATAATATCCGCAAGGCCATCGGCACCGACCGGCGACGGATGCCCGAACGGGTGCTGGAGGTGTTGGGGCAGGTCGATGCCGACATCATTGCCTTGCAGGAGGCCGACCGGCGCTTTGGCGTGCGGTCCGCCGCCATTCCCCCCGCGCTGATGGAAAGGCTGAGCGATTACAAGCCGGTGCCGCTGGACGTGCAGCATGATTCGATGGGCTGGCACGGCAACGCGATATTGGTGCGCAAGGGCGCGGAGGTCGGTGCGCATGACGTGCTGCACCTGCCCTATCTGGAGCCGCGCGGCGCGACCATGGCGGAAGTCACACTGAACGGCGTGGACGTGCGCGTGTTCGGGATGCACCTCGACCTGTCTGGCCTGTGGCGGCGGCGGCAGGCAGCAGCAGTCATCCATGCGGCGCAGCAGGGCGCGGCGATGCCCACCGTGCTGATGGGCGACCTCAATGAATGGAGCGCCAACCGGGGGTGCCTGGCCGACTTTGCCCGCCATTACAGCTTTGCCGGATGCGGGCGCAGTTTCCATGCGCAGCGCCCGGTCGCGCGGCTGGACCGGATCATGCACTGTTCGCAACTCACGCTGACCGATTGCGGTGTGCATGAAAGCGCCGCCGCCCGCCGCGCGTCGGACCATCTGCCGATCTGGGCCGATTTTACTCTCTGACATGCCCTCGACAACGTCCCCGCGCTCTGCGACGTTCGGCCGATGAAGGAGCGGGAACTCAGGCTGGCGCTGGTCTGCTATGGCGGGATCAGCCTGGCGATCTATATGCACGGCATCACCAAGGAGGTATGGCATCTGGCCCGTGCCAGCCGCGCTTTCCATGATGGCACACCCAGCCCGGACGGTAGCGAAACAGTCTATCGCCGCCTGCTCGCCGACATGGAGGCGGAAAGCGGCGTGCGGTTGCGCATATTGCCCGACATCATCGCCGGGGCCAGCGCGGGCGGGATCAACGGCATTTTTCTGGCGCAGGCGATCGAGACGGGACAGTCGCTCGAACCGCTGACCGCGCTGTGGCTGGACAATGCCGATGTCGACAGCCTGCTGGACCCGGATGCCCGCCCCGCCCGCGCGATGACGAAATTCTGGGCGACCCCGCTGGTGTGGATGGCCGCGCGCCGACCCGGCGACGCGGTCGAACGCACCGTCGCGCCCGACACGCGCGAAGAAGTGCGGATGAAACTCTCCCGCTTCATCCGATCGCGCTGGTTCGAACCGCCATTCGGGGGCGAGATATTTTCCACGATGCTGATCGACGCGCTCGACGCGATGGCCGCCAGCGAGCGCGGCCCGCCGCTGCTGCCCGACGGCCACCCGCTCGACCTGTTCGTCACCGTCACCGATTTTGAAGGGCATCCCCAAAGCCTGACACTCAACAGCCCGTTGCAGGTGGTGGAAACGGAACATCGCCTCTCGATCGGCTTTCGCGCACGGGGCCGGGGTCAGGATGGCCAGCCGCGCGCCTTTGCCGATCCGGCCGAACTCGTGTTCGCCGCACGCGCCACGGCCAGCTTCCCCGGAGCGTTCCCCCCCTTCACCGTGCGCGAACTGGACCGGGTGTTGAAGCGCCGCCACCGCCACTGGCCCACGCGCGACCGCTTTCTGGCCCGCGCCCTGCCCCGCCATGCGGCGCGCGGCACGGCGGAGGACGCTGTGCTGATCGACGGATCGGTGCTGGCCAACGCTCCCTTTGCACAGGCCATCGGCGCGCTGCGCAACCGCCCGTCGCGGCGGGAAGTGGACCGGCGCTTCGTCTATATCGATCCCAAGCCGGGGCATCGCTCCATCCGCCTGAACAAGCAGGGCGAACAGGAAGATGCGCCGACCGGGGCCGACGCGCCGCTCCCCGGATTTTTCCGCACCATCTTCGGCGCATTGTCGGACATTCCGCGCGAACAGCCGATCCGCGACAATCTGGAGGCGATCGACCGCCATTCGACTCGTATCCGCCGGATGCGGCGGATATTGGACGCGCTGCGCCCCGGCATCGAGGCGGAGGTGGAAAGCGCGATCGGGGGCATGTTCTTCCTGGACAGCCCCACGCCCGCCCGCCTGTCCGCCTGGCGCGCAAAGGCGCAGGCACGCGCGGCGGGATCGGCCGGTTTTGCCTTTCCCGCTTATGGTCATCTCAAATTGTCGGGCATAGTCGAATCCCTGTCCGACCTGCTGTTCCGCCTGTCGGGCGAAACCAGCCCGATGCTGCGCGAAAGCTATCGGCAGGCGATCTGGGCGCAGGTGCGGGCCGATGGCGCGGACCAGTTGAGCGAAAAGGATGGGTCGGCTGCTGCCCCGGTCACTTTCTTTCGTACCCATGACCTGGCCTTCCGCATCCGCCGCCTGCGCTTTCTGGCGCGGCGGCTGGCCGAAACGCTGGAAAGCGACGGATCGGGCGAGGATAGCGGCGCGCAGGATATGCACGACGCCATCTACACCGCGCTGGCGCTCTATGCCGCCTGCGAGGATAGCGAGTTTCATGGCGCGGGGGTGGCGGACGCGGCGCGCGAAGTGCCGACGGACGCTGCCGTTGCGCTGGCCGCCGTTGCGCGCGAACGCGGGCTACAGGCGCGCGACGACGCCGCCGATCGCCTGCTCGCCGATGCCTTTGCCGCCCTTCCCAAGGCGGGCAGGCGAACCATGTTGCTCGCCTATCTGGGCTTCCCCTTCTACGACATCGCCACCCTACCGTTGCTTCAGGGTGACAGTGCCGATGAATATGATCCGGTCAAGGTCGACCGGATTTCGCCCGAAGATTGTTCGGCGATCCGCGCGGGCGGAGCGGAAGCGACATTGAAAGGCATTGAATTCAATAATTTCGGTGCCTTCTTTAGCAGGGTCTATCGCGAAAACGACTATTTGTGGGGGCGGCTGCACGGGGTCGAGCGGCTTCTGGACATCGTGATTTCGGCCATGCCCGCCGCTACCCGCCTTTCGCCCGATCGCATTGCCGCCTATAGGCGGGCGGCTTTTCTGGCGATCCTGGACGAGGAAGAGTCGCGGCTCACCCACGTCGCGGACCTGATCGCCGGCTTGCGGGAGGAAATCGGTTGAGCAGGCGTTGCGTTCTGGTTCCGATGGTCATGATGGCGGCGTTGCTCGCCGGATGCCGCGCGTCCGACGAAGCGGCGCAGGCCGACAATGATACCATGCCGCCCCAAAGCGCGATGATGACCCCGGTCCCTGCCGCTGCTCCTTCGCCGCCCGCCCCGGTCATGCCCGCCGCTACGCCTGTGGCTGCCGCCGCGCCACTGGTCACGGTGCGCGCGCAGCCCGCGCCCGATTTCCCGATGGACCTGCCGCCATCCGATGACGCAGCGGCGGCGGAACCCTTCCCGCGCGAAGTCACTCGCTTCATGGTCGGCCGCGACAGTTGCGACCATTTTCGCGGTGAGGAACCCTATGACGAGGAACGCCGCGCCTATATCGCGGAAAATGTCGCGATATTGTGCCACGGTTCCGACGCAACGCTGGCGATGCTGCGCCGCCGCTATGGTAACGACCCGTCGGTCATAGCCGCGCTGCATGGCTATGAGGACCGGATCGAGGGGCGCGACGACGACTGACGCTTATCGCAGCAGTCCCTCGATCGCATGAGCCAAATCTATGTCGCGCTGCGACAGGCCGCCTGCGTCATGGGTCGTGAGGAGGATGTCCACCCGGTTATAGACGTTCGACCATTCGGGATGGTGGTCCGCCTTTTCCGCCAAAATCGCCACGCGCGTCATGAAGCCGAAGGCAGCGACGAAATCGGGGAAGGTGAAGCGGCGGGCAATCCCGTCCGGTTCCGACGCCACCGTCCATTCGGGCAAATCGGCCAGTGCGAGGGCGCGCGCTTCGTCGTCCAGTTTACCAATCATGTCTCTGTTCCTGTCAAAGGCTTTGGCTTATGTGACAGCCATGTCGCACCCCGGTCAACTGCCCCGCTTCGCCCCCACGCCCCAGGAAATCGAGACGCTCGCGCTCGAAGCGCTGGGCCGCCTGCCCGAACCGTTCAGGGATCATCTGGCCCATGTCGTGCTGTTCGTGCAGGAATTTGCCGATGCCGATGTGCTGAAGGAGATGGAGATTGACGATCCCTTCGGCCTGACCGGCCTCTATTCCGGCCGCCCCGTGGGGCAGGAGGCGCAGACCGGGGACGCGCCGCCGACCGTCCATCTGTTCCGCCGTCCGCTGCTGGACGAATGGATCGAAACCGGAGTGCCACTGGACGCGCTGATCACCCATGTCGTGGTGCATGAAATCGGCCATCATTTCGGCCTGTCCGACATCGACATGCACGTTCTGGAGGATATGGTTGCGTCATGAACCGGGCGGGGTTGCGCCTGACCGACGTCGCTTGCCTGCGTGGTGGGCGGATGCTGTTCGCGGGCGTGTCGCTGACGCTGGAGCCGGGCGGCGGCGCGTTGCTGACCGGGCCGAACGGGGTGGGCAAATCCAGTCTGTTGCGCGTCATCGCCGGGCTGCTGCCGGCCTTTGCCGGGACCGTGGAGCGGCAGGGCAGCGTGGCGATGACCGACGAGCGGCTGGCGCTCGACATGGAAGCGCCGCTGGTCAAAGCATTGCATTTCTGGGCCAAACTGGATCGCACTGGCAGCGGCGCAGTGGACGCGGCGCTGGACGCGATGGCGCTTTCGGCACTGGCCGACGTGCCGGTGCGGATGCTGTCCACCGGGCAGCGCAAGCGCGCGATGCTGGCGCGGGTGATTGCCAGCGGTGCCGACCTCTGGTTGCTGGACGAGCCGGGCAATGGCCTCGACACCGCTTCCACTGACCTGTTGGGCCGGGCCGTCGCCGCGCATCTGACGGCGGGCGGCATCGTCGTCGCAGCATCGCACCAGCCGCTGCCGATTGTCGCGCCGGTGACGATCGCGCTGGCAGACTATCTGCCCGACGCCCGTGAGGATGCGGCATGAGCATGATCTGGCGGCTCGCCCTGCGCGATCTGGATCAGGCATGGCGATCGGCGGGCCTGTGGCTGCCGGTCGCCTTCCTGCTGCTCGTCGCCAGCCTCTATCCCTTTGCCGTGGGACCGGACCTTGCCCTGCTGCGCCGCACGGGCGGGGGCATGTTGTGGATCGCCGCGCTGCTCGCGAGCCTGTTGCCGGTCGACCGACTCGTCGCGCCGGACCGGGACGCAGGCGTGCTGGACCAGATCGCCCTGCGCGGCATCAGTGAGGAGACAGTGGTGATCGCCCGCCTGATCGCGCACTGGCTGGGATTCGGCCCGCCGCTGATGATCGCCACCTTGCCTGCCGCTGCGCTGCTCAAGCTGGATGGGGCGACGATATGGACGTTGGAGGCCGGGCTGCTGATCGGCACGCCCGCGCTCGCCGCGCTCGGCCTGCTGGTCGCCACCTTGACGGCGGGTCTGCGGTCCAGCGGCGCGCTGGCCGGGTTGCTGGCGCTGCCGCTGGCGGTGCCGCTGCTGATATTCGGCGCGGGGACATTGGGCGACGGCAGCGGGGCTGCGTTCAAATTTCTGGGTGCCGCTTCCCTGTTGCTGGTTGCGATAACCCCCTTTGCGGGCGGGGCCGCGATCCGCGCCGGGCGGGAATAGCGCGGCGGCTTCCGCCTTTCGCCTGCCTCGACATTGCTGCGCCCTTCCGCCAAAGGCAGCGCCATGATCGGCATCATCGCTTCTGTCCTGTTCATCCTCATCTGGTCGACCGGCTTCATCGTGGCGCGCGCGGTCGTGCCGCATGGCACACCCGAACTGGTGCTGGCGATCCGCATGACGCTCAGCACGCTGCTGCTGGCGGGCGCGGCGCTCTATGCGCGGCAGGCATGGCCGCGTGGCCAGCGGCTTGCGCTGCATCTGGCGGCGGGCGCGATGCTGCACGGCGTCTATCTGACCGTCAGCTGGTGGGCGGTCAGCCATGGGATGCCCGCAGGCATCATGTCGCTGCTGGGCGCGACCCAGCCGCTAATGGTCGCGGTCGCCAGCGTCGGATTGCTGGGCGAACGACTGCCGGGGCGCAGCTGGGCGGGACTGGCCATCGCCATTACTGGCGTCGCCTGCGTTCTGCTGCCCGCGATCGCGCGGACCGGCGCCGGGTCGATCAGCCTGATCCCGGCAATCGCTGGCGTCGTCGCGATTATCGGCATGACCGGCGGCACGCTGATCCAGCGGGGCAAGCTGGCGGGCGACCCGATATTGGTGTCGGGCGCGGTGCAAAATCTGGGCGGCGCGCTGGTCGCCATCTGCGCGACGCTGGTCATCGGCGAATGGCGCTGGGACAATTCGCCCATTTTGTGGATTGCGCTAAGCTGGTCGGTGCTGGGCCTGTCGGTTGCGGGCCTCAGCCTGCTGGTCTGGCTGGTGCGCCATCAAGGGCCGACCCGTATGTCCATGTTGCTGTTGCTGGTGCCGCCGCTCGCCGCGATCGAGGCTTGGGCGCTGTTTGGCGAACGGCTGGGCGCTGTGCAACTGATCGGTTTCGCGTTGGCGCTGGGCGGCGTGCTGCTGGGCCGGTCCCAGGCCAAAAAGCCCGACACTACCGAGCCAGCCTAAAAATTCAGGCGTCGCGCAGCCGTTCATGATGGCGGATCACTTCGTCGATGATGAAGCGCAGGAATTTCTCGGTGAAATCGGGGTCCAGCTTCGCGTCGAGCGCCAGTTGGCGCAAGCGGGCGATCTGGCGCTCCTCCCGCCCTGCGTCGGCGGGAGGCAGGCTGTGAGTCGCCTTATACTCGCCCACCGCCTGCGTGACCTTGAACCGTTCCGCCAGCATGAACACCAGCGCCGCGTCGATATTGTCGATGCTTTCGCGATAGCGCTGCAATGTATCGGTCACGTCTTGTCCTCCGGTCGATCGTCGCGCTTTTTGCGCCATCCGGCGGCGCGCGCAAGCCATTCCCGCTTGCCATCTGCATTTTGTCCGGCCAAGGGACGCAGGTCATGACAGCACCTGCCCCCGGTAACGTCCACCCCATCGCCCGCGCGCCCGACGCGCCGATCGCTGCGCCCTCGCTCGACCCCATCATGGCGCTCGTCGCCGATGGCATGGATGCGGTGAATGTCGTGATATTGGACAAGATGCAGTCGCGCATCCCCCTGATCCCCGAACTGGCCGGGCATCTGATCGCGGGCGGCGGCAAGCGATTGCGGCCGATGCTGACGCTCGCCTGCGCCGACCTGGTCGGCTATCGCGGGTCGAGCCACTATATCCTGGCCGCTGCGGTCGAATTCATCCACACCGCCACGCTGCTGCATGACGATGTGGTTGACGGATCGGGCCTGCGCCGGGGCCGCAAGACCGCCAACATCATCTGGGGCAACAGCGCCAGCGTGCTGGTGGGCGATTTCCTCTTCTCCCGCTCGTTCGAGCTGATGGTGGAAGCGCAATCGCTCAAGGTTCTCAAGATTTTGGCCAACGCATCGGCGGTAATCGCGGAGGGCGAAGTCAACCAGCTGACTGCCCAGCGCAACATCGACACCAGCGAAGCCCAATATCTCGACATCATCGGGGCCAAGACGGCGGCTTTGTTCGCTGCCGCCTGCCGCATATCCGCCGTGGTCGCCGACCGCGACAACGCGCATGAACAGGCGCTCGACACCTATGGCCATAATCTGGGCATCGCGTTCCAGCTGATCGACGATGCGATCGATTATGAATCGGACGGCGCGACCATGGGCAAGGACGCGGGCGACGATTTCCGCGATGGCAAGGTGACGCTGCCCGTCATCCTCGCCTATGCGCGCGGGTCGGACGAGGATCGCGCCTTCTGGAAGGCCGCCATCACGGGCCACCGCATCAGCGACGATGATCTGGCCCATGCCACTGGCCTGTTGCGCAGCACCGGCGCGATCGCCGACACGCTGGCACGCGCGCGCCTCTATGGTCAAAAGGCGATCGACGCGCTGGCTATGTTCGACGATGGCGCGGCAAAAGCGGCGCTGAGCGAAGCCGTCGCCTTCGCCACCGCCCGCGCTTATTGAGGATATCGGTTACGTCCTTCGTTCCCCTCATCGTTCGGGCGAAGCGTGTCGAACGGGAATGAATAGGCCGTAGTCGCATGATACTGACCCCCGAAACTCTGGGCTTCCTGATGGCCGCCGCACTGATGGCGGGCTGTATCGACGCGATGGCGGGCGGCGGTGGCCTGATCACCCTGCCCGCGCTGATGGCGGCGGGCATCCCCCCGGTGCAGGCTGTGGCGACCAACAAGCTGCAAAGCTGTTTCGGCACGTTCGGCGCATGTGTCGCCTATGCCCGGCGCGGACACATGGACCTTAAAACCTACAAGGGTCCGGTGATTGCCGCCTTTGTCGGATCGGTCGGCGGCGCATGGCTGCTCCAGCGAGTCGATCCGTCGATCCTTGCCGGGCTGATGCCTGCGCTGCTCATCACCATCGCGGCCTATTTCACTTTTTCACCCAAGCTGGGCGATGCCGACCGGCACGCCCGCGTTGGCATCGCCGGGCTTTCGGGCCTGGTCGGGGTCATCGGCTTTTACGACGGTTTCTTCGGGCCGGGTGCAGGGGCTTTCTACACCACCATTTTCCTCGCGCTGGGCGGCCTGTCGATCCTGCGCGCCACGGCCCAGACCAAGGCGGCGAACTTCGCCAGCAATGTCGCAGGGCTGCTCACCATGGTCGCGGGCGGTCATGTGCTGTGGATCGCGGGCCTGACCATGGCGATCGGCAGCATCGTCGGCGGTCAGGTGGGGTCACACCTGGCCATGCGCTTTGGATCGCGCCTCATCAAACCGTTGCTGATCGTCATGTCGCTGGCGCTGACGGCCAAGATGCTGATCGACCCGAAAAACCCGATCCACATCTATCTGTGGGGCTGATCCTGCACCAGATTGGCCACACGCCGATGGAGTTCGTCCACCGCAAACGGCTTGGTCAGCACTTCCATCCCATGTTCGATATGCCCGTGGTTCAGCACCGCATTTTCCGCATAGCCGGTCACGAACAGCACGCGCAAACCGGGGCGTAGCGTCCGCGCCGCATCCGCCACCCGTTCAGCCCGCCCGGCAATCCAACGTCGGTAACCAGCAGGTCGATCCGCGCGCGCGATTGCAAAATGCGCAGCCCCGCCGGCCCGTCACCCGCCTCCAGACAGGCATAGCCCATGTCGCTGAGCGCATCGACCATCAGCATCCGCACCGACGGTTCGTCGTCGATGACCAGCACGGTCTGCCCGGCTTCTGCTTCGGCGACCGGATCGGCAATGTCGGCGACATCCTCCTCCTCATCGCCCCGGTGGCGCGGCAGGTAGATGCACACCATCGTCCCCTGCCCGATTTCGGAATAGATGCGCACATGGCCATGGCTCTGCCGCGCAAAGCCATAGACCATCGACAGGCCAAGGCCCGTCCCCTGCCCCATCGGCTTGGTCGTGAAAAAGGGATCGAACACCCGGTCGAGAATCGCCTTTTCGATGCCCGTTCCGGTGTCGCTGGTGCAGACAGTCACATATTGGCCCGGCACCAGCCCATGGTCGCGCGCCGTGCGTTCATCCAGCCAGCGATTGGCCGTCTCGACGGTGATCGTGCCGCCGTCCGGCATCGCGTCGCGCGCATTGATGCACAGGTTGAGCAGCGCATTTTCCAACTGGTTGGCGTCCACCAGCGCGGGCCACAGGCCGCCCGCCGCGATCGTCTGCACCTCGATCTGTGGGCCGACCGTGCGGCGCACCAGTTCGGCGAAATCGGTCAGCAGCCGGTTGATGACGATGGGCCTGGGCGTCAGCGTCTGGCGCCGGGAAAAGGCCAGCAGCCGGTGCGTGAGCGCAGCGGCGCGCCGCGTCGCCCCCTGCCCTGCCGCCAGATAGCGTTCGACATCCGCCGCCCGCCCCTGCGCCAGCCGCATCCCGATCATTTCGAACGCGCCGGAAATCCCTGCCAGCAGATTGTTGAAATCATGGGCAAGCCCGCCGGTCAACTGCCCCACAGCTTCCATCTTCTGCGCCTGGCGCAGCGCGGCCTGCACTTCCTCCTGCTCCTCCAGCGCCTGCGCGATTCGCGTTTCCAGCGTTTCGTTCAACAGGCGCAGCGCCTTTTCCGCGCGAATACGGTCCGTCACATCCTTGAACAGGACAGCCACCTTCCTGTCTTCGAACGCACCGATGCGGAAGGAAGAGACTTCGAGGAAACGGCCCGTCGCCACCAGTTCGCGCTGGAACCGGATCGGTTCGCCACTATGCAGCACGCTGCCATAAAATTCGACCCAGCCATCGGCTTCGTCCGGCACCATCTCACGCAATTTCTGGCCGACGACATTGGGGATACCGGCATTGCGTTCATAGGCGGCATTCGCCTCGACATGGATATAGTCGCTCAGTGGTCCATGCGGCCCATCGAAAAATTCGATGATGCAAAAACCTTCGTCCATCGTCTCGAACAGCGCACGATAGGCGTCTTCGCTTCCCGTCAAACCCGACATTCCCGGCCTTCTCCCGCTGCGCTGTCCGCTTGTCGTCCTTCGCACGGGGGCGCCGACCGATAGTTATGTTGTGCGCGTAACGTCCGAAACTGCAACTGTTTCCCCGGCAACCAGATATTCCCGCCGCTTGCGATTTTCGGGCAATGGCGCGACAGGGAAGGCCATGACCGCGCTTCCCATCCTTGCCGTGCTGCCCGACCTGCTCGCCGCGTTGCGCACAGGCAGCAATGCCGTGCTGGTCGCCCCGCCGGGCGCTGGCAAGACGACGGCGGTCGCGCCTGCATTGCTGGACCAGCCATGGTGCGACGGGCAGGTCTTGCTGCTTTCGCCCCGTCGCCTCGCCGCGCGCGCGGCGGCGGAACGCATCGCCGAAATGCTGGGCGAACAGCCCGGCTGCACGGTCGGCTATGCCACGCGGATGGACAGCAAGATGTCGGCGCGCACCCGCCTGCTGGTGCTGACCGAGGGCATTTTCGTGCGGCGGATACAGGACGACCCGGAGCTTTCGGGCGTATCGGCGGTATTGTTCGACGAAGTGCATGAGCGCAGCCTGGACAGCGATTTCGGGCTGGCACTGGCGCTGGACGCACAGGAAGCGCTGCGCCCCGACCTGCGCATCGTGCCGATGTCGGCGACGCTGGACGGCGCGCGCTTTGCCGCACTGCTTGCCAATGACGAACGATCCGCGCCGGTGATCGAGAGCGAGGGGCGGATCCAGCCGCTGGAATTGCGCCACATCGGTCGTAACGCGGAGAAGAAGATCGAGGATGAAATGGCCGCCGCCATTCGCCGCGCGCTAAGCGAAGAAGCGACGGGCGACCTGCTCGCTTTTCTGCCCGGCGTGCGCGAAATTGAGCGCACCGCCGAACGAATCGAAGGCAGCGGCTGCGAGGTCCATATGCTGCACGGCTCGCTCGACCCCGGCGCGCAGCGGGCTGCGATCCGCCCCGCCCGCTCCGGCGCACGGAAAGTCATTCTGGCCACCAGCATCGCCGAAACCAGCCTGACCATCGATGGCGTGCGGATCGTGGTGGACAGCGGCCTTGCCCGGCGGCCCCGCTATGACCGGGCGGCGGGCGTCACCCGGCTGGTGACCGAACGCGCCAGCCAGGCATCGGCCACACAGCGCGCGGGCCGCGCCGCGCGGCAACGGCCCGGCGTCGCATACCGCCTGTGGGAAGCGGCGGCCAATGCGGGGATGCTCCCGTTCGACCCACCCGAAATCCTTGAAAGCGACCTGTCGAGCCTGCTGCTCGATTGCGCCTTATGGGGGGTAAGCGACCCGACGACGCTGCGCTGGCTCGACCCGCCACCCGCCGCCGCCATCGCCGAAGCCCGCGCGCGGCTGACCGTGCTGGAGGCGCTGGACGATGACGAACGCATCACGGCGCATGGCAAGGCGCTGGCGAAACTGCCCTTGTCGCCGCGTATCGCCCATATGCTGGTGCGCGCGGGCGAACGCGGCATGGCGCAGACGGCGGCGGAAGTCGCGGTGTTGCTGGGCGAACGCGGCATCGGCGGACAGGACACCGACCTGACGCTGCGCCTGCAACGCTGGCGGCGCGAAAGCGGCAAGCGGGCGGATGCGGGCCGGGCTTTGGCGAAACGCTGGGCGCGCCTCGTCGGGGGAGCGTCGCCGCAAAGCGTGACGCAGGATACCGGCCTCTGCCTCGCGCTCGCCTTCCCCGATCGCGTGGCCAAACGCCGCTCCGCCGATGGCGCGGACTGGGCCAGCGTGGGCGGGCGCGGCTTTCGGCTCGATCCGCTCTCTCCACTGGCGCAGGAGGAATGGCTGGCCGTGGGCGAAGTGCAGGGCAGCGCGGCGGGCGCGCGCATCCTGTCCGCTGCGCCGATCGCCGAAGCCGACGTGCTGGCGCTGTTTCCCGACCGTATCGCCACGACTCGCACCGTCCGCTTCCGCCCCGCCAATGGCGGCATCGAAGCGCTGCGCGAACGGCGATTGGGGGCGGTGCGGCTGTCCTCCGGCTCCGACGACCGGCCCGATCCCGACGCCGTGGTCACCGCGCTAATCGACGGCGTGCGGCAGGGTGGCCTTGGCCTGCTGCCCTGGTCGGACGCCGCCCTTTCATTGCGCATAAGGGCGACCTTTGCGAACTTCCAGCCCTTGTCCGACGATGCGTTGATCGCCACGCTCGACGACTGGCTCCCCACCCTGCTGGCGGGCAAGCGCCGCCTGTCCGACATCGACCGATCGCAACTGTCCGGCGTGTTGGACGGCCTGATCGGTTGGGACGGCAAGCAACAGGTCGATCGCCTCGCCCCGCCCGATTTCCGTTCCCCCGCTGGCAGCACCCACGCCATCGATTATGCCGCCGAAGGCGGCCCGCGCGTCGAATTGCGGGTGCAGGCGCTTTACGGCCTGTCGGACCACCCCACCGTGGGCAGCGAACGCATCCCGCTTGTCCTTTCCCTCACCTCCCCCGCCGGACGCCCGATCCAGACGACCCGCGACCTGCCGGGCTTCTGGGCAGGTAACTGGCGCGACGTGGCCAAGGAAATGCGCGGGCGTTATCCGCGCCACCCCTGGCCCGACGATCCCGCCGGGGCCAGCGCGACATTGCGCACCAAAAACGCCGATGCCCGGACCCGCTCTTGACTTGACCGCGCCCGCTGGTGCAACGCAGCATGACGATTTACGGAGTCCCATCGCGATGACCGCGCGCATATACCAGAACCAGAAGAACGCCCTCCAATCGGGCAAGGCACTGACCCATAAATGGGTGCTGGAATATGCGCCTGCGGAAGCCAAGCAGGCCGACCCGCTGACCGGCTGGGCCGGTTCGGGCGATACGCAGCAACAGGTGAAGCTCAGCTTCCCGTCGCAGGACGCGGCGATCGCCTATGCCGACAAACAGGGCATTGCCTATACCGTCATAGCGACCCCCGCCAAAACGCTGAAATTGCAGGCCTACGCCGACAACTTCCGGTAACGGCACGCCAACATGGTGCAATTTCGGGCGCGATGCTGCCCGATTACTGCCTTATTCCCTTGCCAAAGAGCCGCCTTGAGCGGCAAAAGCCGTGCTTTGGCGGAAAGACAGAAGTACAAATGACGGATCGCACCGAAATTTTCGACAGCATCGCGGCGCAAGTCGCTCCCTTCAACAAGAAGGGCGTCGAACTGACCGAGGCCACCAGCTTTGCCGGCGACCTGGAATGGGACAGCCTGACCGTCATGGACTTCGTCGCCGCGATCGAAGACGAATTTGACATTCTGATCACCATGAACATGCAGGCGGAAATCGAAACCGTCGGCCAATTGGTCGATGCTGTCGCCAAGCTGAAAACGCAACAATAAGAACAACACCCGTTCGCCCTGAGCGAAGTCGAAGGGCATCGCTGAGCGAAGGCGAAGCAAAGAGCCTCGGCTCCGCTCGGACAAGGGCTTCGACTTCGCTCAGCCCGAACGGTTTTGGGATAAATGAGATCATGACCGACGCCGCCACGCCGACCCGCGACCTTTTCTCCAAATTCGATCCCCTGATCGCCGAGCGCGAAGCGTTGCTGGCGACCGGCGTGCGCGACCCCTTTGCCATCGTGATGGAACAGGTGCTGTCGCCCACCCGCGCAATCATCAAGGGCAAGGAAACGATACTGCTCGGCACCTATAATTATATGGGCATGACCTTCGACCCGGATGTGGTCGCAGCGGGCAAGCTGGCGCTGGACGATTATGGCGCTGGCACGACCGGCAGCCGCGTGCTGAACGGCACCTATCAGGGCCATGCCGAGGTTGAGACCGCCCTGCGCGAATTTTACGGCACCAGCGGCGCGATGGTCTTTTCGACTGGCTATCAGGCCAATCTGGGCGTCATTTCGACGCTGGCGGGCAAGGGCGACTATGTCGTGCTGGATGCCGACAGCCATGCGTCCATCTATGACGGCTGCTTCCTGGGCGACGCGGACATCGTGCGTTTTCGTCACAACAGCGTCGAGGATCTGGACAAGCGGCTGGGTCGCCTGCCCGCCGACGCGCTGAAACTGGTGGTGCTGGAGGGCGTCTATTCGATGCTGGGCGACATTGCCCCGCTGCCCGCCATGGTCGCGGCGATCCGCAAGCATCCCAATTGCATGATCCTTGTCGATGAAGCCCATGGCATGGGCTTTTTCGGTGCCAATGGCCGGGGCGTCTATGAGGAACAGGGCGTCGAGGACGATGTCGACTTCGTCGTCGGCACCTTTTCCAAATCGGTCGGCACGGTCGGCGGTTTCTGCGTCTCCAACCATCCCAAGTTCGAGATATTGCGGCTGGTCTGCCGCCCCTATGTGTTCACCGCGTCGCTGCCGCCCAGCGTCGTCGCGACTGCCGCGACCAGCATCCGCAAGCTGATGCACGCAGGCGAAAAGCGCGCGCATCTGTGGAAGAACAGCAAGCGGCTGCATCAGGGGCTGACCGATCTGGGCTTCAAGCTGGGGACGGCCACGCCGCAATCGGCGATCATCGCCGTCATCCTGACCGATCAGGCACAGGCGGTCGCGATCTGGCAGACGCTGCTGGAACTGGGCCTGTACGTCAACATGGCCCGCCCGCCCGCAACCCCGGCCGGCACCTTCCTGCTGCGCTGCTCGCTATGCGCGGACCATAGCGATGAGCAGGTCGAACAGATTATCGGCATGTTCGAAACGGCGGGCAAGGCGACGGGTGCGATTGGCTGAATCCGTGGCGCGCGGGATCAACGTGCGCTGATGGAACTTTTCAACGACCCTGTTTCGTCTTGATGGCTGCTGGGATAGTGTGAAGGACGATGGCAGACAGCGACAGCATGGATGGTGACGACAAAGGGTGGCGCGCAGCGGCGCGGCGCCTGTTGCCGTTGCTGATCGTTATCCTGCTGATCGGATCGCTCGGCGCGCTGCTCTACAGCGCCAGCAGCGCGTCGCAGGACCATGATCGCGCTCTGGCCGAACAGCGGCGCAGTTTCCAGATCATCGTGCTGGCACGCGCGTTCGAGGCGCGCACCGCCCGCGCCGAAGTGACGCTGGCCCGCTATGTCATCAGCCTGGACCCGGACACTGGCCGCCTGTTTCAGGACCAGTGGCGGTCCGCCGCCACGCTGCTCAAGACGCTGACCTACGCCACTCGGTCGACCGGATGGCAACGCGGTAATGTGGAAGCGTTGCAATATGCGTTCGAGCAGCGCGGCAAGACGCTGAACGAAATCGGCCTGCGCACTACCTATGACCAGAAGATGTCGGCGCTGGGCCGCTTCCATCAGGCGGGCAGTTCGCAGGATCTGCGTCGCATCACTGCGCTGCTCGACCAGGTGATACAGGCGGAAAATGCGCGATTGCGCGAACGCAGCCTGGCCGTGACGCTGGCAGGTGACCGCACGGAATTTGTGGGCAAGACGTCGCGCCTGCTGGGGCTGGCACTGTTGATCTGCGTGCTGTTCGCCGCATGGTTTGCCAATATCGCCTACAAGGACCGGCGCACCGCGCGGCGGCTGGCGGACATGGAAACCGAACGGGCCGACCGACTGGACGAAGCCGTCCGCGCGCGCACCGCTGAACTGAGCGAAGCCTATCAACAGTTGCAGCAGGAATCGACCGACCGGGCAGCGGCGGAGGAAAATCTGCGGCAGATGCACAAAATGGACGCCGTTGGTCAGTTGACCGGCGGCATCGCGCATGATTTCAACAATATGCTCGCGGTCGTGGTCGGCGGGCTGGAACTGGCGAAGCGCAATATCCGCCTGAAACCGCAGGATGCTGCCCGCCACCTCGACAATGCGATGGACGGGGCCAATCGCGCCGCTGCACTGACGCGCCGCCTGCTCGCCTTTGCACGGGCCGAACCGCTGCTGCCCAGCGCTGTCGATCCCGACGCTTTGCTGACCGGCATGGCGGACCTGATCGACCGGACGATCGGCGACCAGATCAAGGTCGCGTTCGAGCATAAAGCAAGCGGCTGGCACATTTTCGTCGATCAGCACCAAATGGAAAATGCGATCCTGAACCTGTGCGTCAATGCGCGCGACGCCATGGACGGGCGGGGCCATCTGACCATCATAACGGGTCAGGCGACACTGGCGGCGGGCGATGTCGGCGATTGCGCGGCGGGCGACTATGTCATGCTGACCGTTGGCGATGACGGATGCGGCATGAGCGCGGACGTGCTGACCCGCGTGTTCGAACCCTTCTTCACCACCAAGCCGGTAGGTAAGGGGACTGGGCTTGGCCTCAGCCAGATTTTCGGGCTGGTGCGCCAGTGTGCCGGGGAAATCCGTATCGAATCCACGCCGGGCGCAGGCACGAGCGTCCATATCTACCTGCCTCGCCGGGCAGTCGAAGCGGATGCCGTGACCAGCCGTGCGACCGGCACGGAACGCGCGCCGGTGCGGCACCCGCCCACCCGCATATTGGTGGTGGAGGATGATCCGCGCGTGCTGAACCAGACGATGGCGGCGCTGGGCGAACTGGGTCACCTGCCCATCGCCTGCGACCATCCATCGAAGGCGGCGCGGCTGCTCGACAATAATGCCGACATCAGCCTGATCATCAGCGACGTGTTGATGCCCGACATGACCGGGCCGGAAATGATCAAGGCGCTGCCCGCCGCCTATGCCGACCTGCCAGTATTGTTCGTCACCGGCTATGCGGGCGACAGTATGGACAGTGCCGACTTTGCGGGCCACGACGTGTTGCGCAAGCCCTATACGCTGCTGGCGCTGGGCAATGCCCTGTCCACCGCGCTCAGCGGATCGCGCCACCCCGGAACAGCGCAGGCAGCAGAGTGACCGCGCCCAGCAGCGGCCAGCGCCGCTGCCAAGGCTTGATCGTGATCGCGGTCCCCGCATGGCGGTTGATCTTCCACGCCAGATAGTCGATCCCGCCCGCATAGGTGAAACTGGCCTTAGCCAGGCGCATCACCGACAGATATTTTCCGCGTCGTTGCAGCGCGCGCCAGTGCGCCTGCGGCTGCGACAGCGAAGTAGACAGTCCCATCGCCATCGCGGCATCCCCGAAGCGGCGATAGCGGTCCGGGTCCGCATCCACGATCGACACCGACCGCCCTTTCCGTTCGGCCCGCAGTTCGGCATTATAGGTGAGCGTAAAGCCCGTGCGCCACAGCGCCAGCACGTCGCCTTCCTCGCTCATGGGCCGGGCCAGCGACAGCAAAGTCGGCGCGGCCTGCGCCACCGCCGCAACGGCGCGTTGCCGCGACACATCGTCCGCCGCCCATAACAAGCGTGACGGCTGGGCAAAGCGCGCCCATAGCGACACATTGTCCGCTTGCGCGCTGTTCAGCCGGGCAAAGTCGGCTTCGGACAGCACTGCATATTTGGCGATCAGCCCCTGATGTTCGAACGGAAATACATTGGGAGGGATCAGCCGATTGGCCCGCGCCAGCCAGCTTTTGCCATAGGTTGCGGGATAATCCGACACGATCAGGTAGAAATCGAGCATCAACCCATCGAGGTTCGCCTCCCGCAGGCAGGAGCCGTAGAATAGCACGGCGCGCGCGGCCTGGGGATATTGAGCCGCCAGCGCCCCGGCCATCGCCGCTGCGCGGGGATCGGCGGGGGCGGTCAGTTCAGCGGTGACGAGCGAGAGCAAGGTTTCAGGCATCGCCAAACGCCTTAGAGCATCGCGCAGAAAAGTGGGAATTGCTTTTCTGCTCAAAAAAGCAAAAGCATGGCTTTTCATGCCCGATCTGAACCAACCGACTTTTCGACTTCATCGTTCAAGTCATTGCTGAATTTGCAGCGCTTTAACCATCCGTGCAAACCAGGCTTTCATCCCCTGTTCCTATGTATAGGCTCTACACAGGGGGGGTCCCATGAAGATTTACGCTTGGATCGGCTTACTTTCAATTGCCGCGACTGCTCCTGCTCAGGCGCAGAATATCTATCATTTCTATGCGCCGGAAAGTGCCAGCGGGCCTGGTGAGCGCTACTTCCTGCCAGCTGGACATCCCGTTACGTTGCGAACACGAACGCAGGTTTCCACCAAGGACAACAAGCCGGGCGACCGCATCTATCTTGAAGTCGCCGAAAGCGTCCTCTTTCGCGATCAGGTCGTCATACCGGCTGGATCGCCGGTCACTGCCGAAGTGGCAGCGACACAGCGCAACGGCCATTTCGGTAAAAAGGGCAAGATCGAAATACGGTTGATAGAGGCGATGACGCCCAATGGTCCGGTGTCGCTGTCCGGTGCCGCCAATGATGAGGGCAAGAGCGGAACGGTCGCCTCATTCGCGACGATCCTGTTGATTTCACCACTCGGTTTTCTGATCCACGGCACCAGCGCGCATATCCCGCCCGGCACCGTGGTCAACGCACAAACCAACAGCGATCTGAAGTTCAGATGGTATCCCCGCAACGCAGCAGCCGAACAGGCCGTCGGTTACCGCGCGACAAATTCGGGGGAATTGGCACTCAGCGCATCGTCAGGCGCTCAGGCACAATAGTAGCCCGCAGCGAAGCGGGGGCATGGCGCCGCATATCGACCCCCGCCCCCGCTTCGCCCGGAATCCACAGAGTCACTCGGCCGCCTGCGCCAGTGCCGGCTCGTTCCATGTCAGCACGGGTTTGCGCGCCGCCAGCGTTTCGTCCAGGCGACGGCGCGGGGCGTGATAGGGTGCGCCCTTCAGCAACTCGTCACCTGCCTTGGCGCGTTCCGCCAGGCTGCGCAGCGCCATGATGAACTGGTCGAGCGCGGCCTTGCTTTCCGTTTCGGTCGGTTCGACCAGCATCGCGCCATGGACGACCAACGGGAAATACATGGTCATCGGGTGGAAGCCTTCGTCGATCAGCCCCTTGGCGATGTCGAGCGTGGTGAAGCCGTCGGCCAGCCCCTTATCGCTGAAAAGCGCTTCGTGCATACACGGCCCGCTGGGACCGAAGGGTGCGTCCAGCACATCGTCCAGGCTGCGCAGGATATAGTTGGCGTTAAGGACCGCGTCCTCCGCCACCTGGCGCAGGCCGTCCGCCCCATGGCTGAGGATATAGGCCAATGCGCGGGTGAACATGCCCATCTGGCCATGGAAGGCGACCATGCGGCCGAACGTCCCGGCATGATGATCCTGCGCTGACTCCTCCTCGATCAGGACGAACTGGTCGCCCTGCTTTTCCACGAAGGGGAGCGGTGCGAAGGGCGACAATGCCTCCGACAGAACGACCGGGCCGGAACCCGGACCGCCGCCGCCATGGGGGGTGGAGAAGGTCTTGTGCAGGTTGATGTGCATCGCATCGACGCCCAGGTCGCCGGGGCGGACCCGGCCGACGATGGCGTTGAAATTCGCGCCGTCGCAATAGACGAACGCGCCCGCAGCATGGACCGCGTCGGAAATCGTCTTGAGATCCCGCTCGAACAGGCCGCAAGTGTTGGGGTTGGTGATCATCACTGCTGCGACATCGGGACCAAGGCGAGCGGTCAGCGCCGCCAGATCGACCCGGCCTTCGGGCGTGGCGGGAATATCCTCGACCTTATAGCCGCAAAAGGCCGCTGTGGCAGGATTGGTGCCATGCGCGCTTTCGGGGACCAGCACGACCGAGCGCGCGTCGCCGCGTGCTTCCAGCGCGGCGCGGATTGCCAGCAGTCCGCATAATTCGCCATGCGCGCCTGCCTTGGGCGACATCGCGACGGAGTGCATCCCGGTCAGCGTAACGAGCCACTCGGCCAGCTCATGAATTACCGCCAGCGCACCCTGCACCGTCGATTGCGGGCTGAGCGGGTGCAGGTCGGCAAAGCCGGGCATCCGCGCGACCTTTTCGTTAAGGCGCGGGTTGTGCTTCATCGTGCAACTGCCCAATGGGAACAGGCCCAGGTCGATGGCATAATTCTGGCGCGACAGGCGGGTATAATGGCGCACCGTTTCCTGTTCCGACAGGCCGGGCAGGCCGATGCGATCCGTGCGGGCAAGGCCACCCAGACGGCTGGCGACATCAGGCGCGGCCGCGAAATCGACGCCGGTCGTGTCGGTCGACCCGATTTCGAAGATCAGCTTTTCTTCCAGCATCAGCGCGCGGTTGCCGGTGGCCGTCGCCGGGGCCATATGTGCATGGCTGACGGGTTCGGGGGTGGTCGGGCGACCTTCCTTCAACATGGTCATGCCAGTTCCTCCTCAAGCGCGTTGGCCAGGATTTCAATATCCTCCGCCGTAACCGTTTCGGTGACTGCAACGATCAGTCCGTTGCCGATCGCCGGGGCGTGCGGGAACAGGCGACCGAGCGACACGCCGCCCAATACGCCCTTGTCCGCCAGCGTGCGGACGACGTCACGCGCATCCTTGTTCAGGACCAGCGTAAATTCGTTGAAGAAGCTGTCGTTGAGCAATGTCACGCCCGGCACCTTGGCCAGACGGTTCGCCGCCTGACAGGCCAGCGCATGATTCAATTCCGCCAGTTCGCGCAAGCCCCGTTCGCCCAGCAGGGTCATGTGAACACTGAACGCCAGCGCACAAAGTCCTGAATTGGTGCAGATGTTCGACGTCGCTTTCTCTCGCCGGATATGCTGTTCGCGGGTGGACAGCGTCAGCACGAAACCGCGCTGGCCCGCCGCATCCACCGTCTCGCCACACAGGCGGCCGGGCATCTGGCGGACATATTTCTGCTTGCAGGCGAACAGTCCCAGATAGGGACCGCCAAATTGCAGGCCGACGCCAATCGACTGACCTTCGCCCACCACAATGTCTGCGCCCATCGCACCGGGTGCCTTGATCGCGCCCAGCGCAACCGGCTCTGTGACGACCGCGACCAGCAGCGCGCCTGCCGCATGGGCCGCATCGGCCAGCGGGGTCAGGTCGGCGATGCGGCCAAGAATGTCGGGATATTGGACGACGACGCAGGACGTATCCTTGTCGATCGCGCCGATCAGCGCGTCGATGTCGGTGGCAGCGTCCAGCGTCGGCGCTTCATGCACGAGCATATCGCCGGTGAATTTCGCCATCGTGTTGGCGACCGAAACATAATGGGGGTGCAGGCCCGACGACAGGATCGCCTTGCCCCGCTTGGTGATGCGCCGCGCCATGCCGATCGCTTCCCAGCAGGCAGTCGACCCGTCATACATGGAGGCGTTCGCCACGTCGCAGCCCAGCAGGCGCGCAACCTGCGTCTGAAATTCGAACAGCACCTGCAACGTGCCTTGCGCGATTTCCGGCTGATAGGGCGTATAGGCGGTCAGGAACTCGCCGCGCTGGATCAGATGATCGACGCTGGCGGGAACATGATGCTTATACGCACCCGCCCCCAGGAAGAAAGGCGCGGACCCCGCCGACAGATTCTTCGCCGCCAGCCGGGCCATATGGCGTTCGACCGCCATTTCGCTGGCATGATCGGGCAGCCCGGCAATCTTGTCGGTCAGGCGAGCTTCGAGCGGAACATCCACGAACAGGTCGTCGATGGTCGCCGCGCCGATGACGGACAACATATCCTGCCGGTCAGTGTCGGTAAGGGGTAGGTAGCGCATTTCCAAAACTCCCCCCTCCCTCGAAAGGGAGGGGCTATGATTGATTAAAGCGAGGCCACGAACTTCTTGTAGGCTGCTTCGGTCATCAGCCCTTCCAGCTCGCTGGTGTCGGCGATGCGCAGTTTGAAGAACCAGCCATCTTCTTCGGCGTCGCTGTTGACCAGCGCGGGCTCATCCTCGAGCGCGCCATTGGCTTCGACCACTTCGCCCGAAATCGGGGCGAACACGTCGGACGCGGCCTTGACCGATTCCACCACGGCGGCGTCGTCGCCCTTGTCGAAGGTCGTGCCTTCGGCGGGCAATTCCACAAACACGATGTCGCCCAGTTGTTCCTGCGCATAATCGGTGATGCCGACGGTCGCGATGTCGCCCGACACGTCGATCCATTCATGTTCGTCGGTAAAATAACGGCTCATGATATTCTCCCCTCGGAGTGATGTGCTTGAAAATTCGAAAGCTCAGGCTTTGCGGCGATATTGATGGGGAACGAACGGCATTTGCGCAACCACAGCTGCAATCCGCTTGCCACGCACTTCGATGTCCAACGCCGTGTCGATCGCCGCATGGGGCAGGCTTACCCAGCCCATGGCGATCGGCGCGCCGACGCTGGGCGCGAACCCGCCGGACGTGACTTCGCCGACCAACACGTCACCGGCATAGATGGACGCCCCTTCCCGCGCGGGCAACCGCCCTTCGATCCGCAGACCCACGCGCCTGGCGCCCGGACCATCGGCCAGTTCCTTCATGACGCGGGCGTGGCCGATAAAGCCGCCTTCCTCGCGCCGCCGCTTTTGAATGGCAAAGCCCAGATCCGCGCCAATCGTGCTGACCGCAGGGCTAAGGTCATGGCCATAGAGCGGCAGCCCCGCCTCCAGCCGCAGCGAATCGCGCGCGCCAAGGCCAATCGGCTTGACCTGCGGCAGGGCGCACAGCGCATCGGCGAAAGCGACACAGGCGTCGCCGGGCAGGCTGATTTCGAAACCATCCTCGCCAGTATAGCCCGAACGGCTGATCCACAGCGGCACGCCGTCCCAATCGAACGCCCCGCACTGCATGAAAAGCAGGTCGGCGGTGTCGGGGATCAGCGTCGCCATGGCTTCGCCCGCCTGCGGTCCCTGCAACGCCAGCAGCGCCTGATCGGCCATATGGTTCATGGTGACGTCATCGGGCAGATGTTCGATCATCCAGCCGATATCGTCATATTTGGTCGCGCCGTTGACGACCATATAGATCGCCGCGTCGTCGAATGCGCCACCCGTTTCGCCGGGGACATTGGGACGCGACACCATCAGGTCGTCAAGGATACCACCATCAGCGTCCAGCAGCATGGAATAGCGCTGCCGAAATGGTTTCAATCGCTTGATATCGCTTGGCAATAGGGTTTCCAGCGCGTCATCCACGCCTTCGCCCGAAAAGGTCAGTTGCCCCATATGGCTGACGTCGAACAGCCCCGCATGTTCGCGGGTCCAGCTATGTTCGGCCATGATGCCATCATATTGGATAGGCATGTGATAGCCCGCGAAACCGACCATCCGCGCGCCACGGGCGCGGTGCCAGGCGTCGAGCGGCAGCGTGTCGAGCGGAGCCTCTTCGAAAGGAGCGGTAGCATCGTTAGTCGGGGCGGTCATCGGACGGCCTTTCCGTAAGAGGGCATGGCAACGCGCAGTCCGGCCCGAACCGGACCATATTGTTCGTTACCCCCTCTGTCACGGAACCTGAGAGCTTTGACCAGCGACCTTGCGGTCCCATGGCTTACCCCTTCGGTGGGACGGCATGATCCGTCCGCTTTCCAGAGTGCCTGCGCGCGATGCGGTCCTTTGGCCTGAGAGATTCCGGGGCGGTTGCTCCTTCGGCGACGGGCCTGGCCTGAAAGGCCGCCCATGCTCTCCCGCATCGTGCCCGCTGACGAATCCTCGTCACCGGAGACTGGCTTTGCATTGCGTCAAACGACGGGGCGCGTCAATCGGCGGAAAGCGCCGCGAGCGCATCTGACCCAAATATTTCCGCATGGCGCTTTTCGGCGTAGCGGTCGGTCATGCCGGCGATGAAGTCGGCGATGTGGCGGCTGCGCGCGGGTTCCTGCGCCCCGCAATCGTCGCGCCATTCGCCGGGCATCCGCGACGGATCGGCCTGATAGGCGGCGAACAGGTCGGTGACGATCACCCGCGCCCGGTCGGCCGCTGCCAACTGTTCGGGATGATGATAAAGCGTGGCATACATGAAGCGCTTGAGGTCGCGCTCCTGCGCCGCCAGTTCGGGCGAGAAGGCGACCAGCGTGCGGCCGAGAGCGCGCACATCCTCCACCGTTTCGACGCCCGATTGTGCGATATTGTCGCGGGTCGATGCGATCAGGTCATTGGCCATCACGCCAATCTGTTCGCGCACCAGTTCGCGCAGCAATTTGTCCGCCGCGACATCGGGATAGCGCGCCCGCACCCGGTCCCAGCATCGCGCCACGAACGGCACCTCTAGCAACTGGTCCAGCGTCAGCAACCCGGCGCGCAGGCCATCGTCAATGTCATGATTGTCATAGGCGATGTCGTCGGCAATCGCGGCCAGTTGCGCCTCCAGCGAGGCATGGCTGGTCAGATCAAGCGGCATCATCGCGTCCAGTTCGCGCATCGCCCAACCGGGGTTGGCAACCGGCCCATTATGCTTGGCCAGCCCTTCGAGCATTTCCCAGCTAAGGTTCAGCCCCCGAAAACGCGGATAGGGGCTTTCCAGCAGCATCAGCGTGCGCAGCGTATGGGCGTTATGATCGAACCCGCCATGCGCCTCCATTGCCGCTTCCAGCGCATCTTCGCCTGCATGGCCGAACGGCGGATGGCCGATGTCGTGCGCCAGACACAACGCCTCAGTCAGATCCTCGTTCAGGCCCAGCGTGCGCGCGGTGGTGCGGCCGATCTGCGCGACTTCCAGACTGTGGGTCAGGCGGACGCGGAAATGATCGCCATCGGGCGACACGAACACCTGCGTCTTGTGGCGCAAGCGACGAAACGCGATCGAATGGATGATCCGGTCCCGGTCGCGCTGGAACATGTCGCGCGGGCCGCGCACTTCCCCGCCCGGTTCGGGGTGGAGGCGGCCCCGGCTGGCGGCGGGGTGGCTGGCATAGGAGGCAAGGATCGTCATCAAACGCCCTCTTACTGGCCGCCCAGCCGTTCGACCACCTCTCCCGCATCGCTTTTCCACGCAAAGGCGTCGCCGCCCGCCGCCTTGATCTTATCCTCCAACGCCTTGGCACGGGCGAAGCCGGGGAATGGCCCCACCAGCAGGCGGTTGGTGCGCCCCCAACTGGCGCTCCACCCGTCCTGCGCGGAAAGGCTGTCATATTTCTTGCGCAGCGCCTTCATCGTGAAGGACAGGCCGGACTTGCTGGCCCCGGTGCCGACCTGAAGCCAGTTGCGCGCCGGGTTGGCGGCCAGTTTCTTCTTCTCCTCGGCTTCCTTCTTCGCCTTGGCATCGGCTTCCGCTTTGGCCTTGGCAAGGGCAGCCTTTTTCGCCTTATCAGCGGCCAGTGCCGCCGCGCTCTGGCGTTCGGCGCGGCGGGCAGCCTGCAAGGCGGCGATTTCGGTCAGGTCTACCGCCGCGACACTCGACTGCCGTTCGGCATCCGGCACGTCGATCGCGCGAATGATGTCGGCCAGAGTGCGGGTCGCCTGCGGATCAGGCTGCGGCGCGGCGGCAGGCGGAGGCGCGGCGGTTTCCTGCGCGGGCGGCGTTGCGGCGGGTGCCGGGACTGATGCCGGGACTGATGACTGTGCCAGCGTGATGGCATTGAGCGCCTGAGCGGGCGCGGGCTGGCTGGCGGCAGGGGCGGAAGCGGGCGGCATATCGACCGAATCGAAACCGGGCGCGGGCGGTCCCTGCACGGGGCCGCTGGGGGCCATCGCCTGACGCACCGGATCGACCGGCGCTGGGGTCGGCTGGACGGTTTGCGCAGGCGGCGTCGCCGGCGGCACGGGGGAAGGAGCAGGCGTGGGCGCTGGCGTGGGCTGAACCATGGGCCTGGGCGCAACTGCGGTTGCCGCTAGCGATGCAGGCTGCGGCGCGGGCGCGCGGGCGATCGTTTGCACGGGCGCTGCAACAGGTGTGGCGGGTGTCGTCTGCGCCCGCGCCACCCGTGTCGCTTCGCGGCGCAGGCGTTGCTCTTCCGCGCGGCGGGCGCGGCGATCCTGCATCGTTTCCCCGCGTGCAGGGCGTGTCGGCGCAGCGGCCACCACGACGGGGGCTGCCGCCACGACCGGCGCAACATTGCCCGGCGCGGGCGCAGTCGGCGTGACTGCCGCGATGCTGGTGCCGATCTGCGTCGGGAAATGGCCGAAATGCACCGCCGCTGCCTTTTGCGCGGGGGTCAGATAGGGCATTTTGGCCATGTAGGGGGTGATCGCAGCGGCCAGTTGCGCGGGCATCGTCTGCACCGCAATCTTGCGCGCATCGTCCTGCCGGTTGTTCATTGCCAGAATGAAGGCGCGATATCGCCACGCCGCCCGGTCGCTCTTGTAGAATAGAGGCTGCATCACGTTGTCCGATGCCTCGACCTGACCGGCTATACCCAGCGACGCGGCGTAACGACGGATCAGTTCGGCATCGTCCGGCGTCTTTTGCAACGCCGCCTGATAATCGCGCTGCGCCCCGGCCTGATCCCCGGTCATGTCGCGCGCCAGCCCGCGATCGGCCAGCAGAGTCGCGTCGGGATAGCCAAGCCGGCCCGCCTGGTCGAACAGGCGCAGCGCTTCGGCCGGATTTTGCAGTTTCAGGTTCACGCGCGCCAACCCGGCCTTGATCCGGCCATTGCCGCTTTCGATCGCGTCGGCACGCGCGTAGAAACCCGCGGCAGCGCGCGGATCATCCAGCGCCAGCGCCGCTTCCCCTGCCCCGATCAGCGCGGTGACATCGCGTGGATTGCCCGCCAGCCGCGCCAGATTGGCATTGAGGTCCGCCGCACCCAGCGGTCGGACCAGTTGCGACTGATCGGTTTGCGCCTGCGCGCCCGAAGCCAGCAGCAAGCCACACAGGAACGACGGGAAAAAGAGTTTCACAGCAGCGCCTTAAAGCGAAGGCCGGTCAGGCTGCCCGAAGGACCGTCGCATGAATCGAGAACGGAAACGACGTTCGACCTAGCCGATACCGGCATGAATGGGAAATTGCCGGAACGAAAAAGCGCGCCGGGTCGCCTTGAACGACCGACGGCGCGCTGTGACGGGCGCACGCACCGGGTGCGCTGCCCTGATCGTCTTGGATTACTGATTATTCTGACGGTTGAGGAAGCGCGGAATGTCGAGGCCCGACGTACCTTCTTCGGCAGCGCCCGGCGTCTTTTCCGCGCCACGGGTCAGGCCCGCCATCCGTTCGAACAATGTCCCGCCCGATGCGACACGGGGTGCAGGTGGAACAGGTGCGGCAGGCTCAGGCTGCGCGCTTTCCGCACCCAGAACCAGTTCATCCTCATCCGCGCCGTCATCGGAAAATACAGCGGCGGGGCGTGGGGCGGCGAAAGGCGCGGGCGCCTGTGCTTCCACCGGCGCGCTGAGCGGGGCTGGTGCAGGCGCTTCAGGCACATCCAGTTCCAGCGCTTCGGGCTGGGGCGCAGGGGCAGCGGCACGAGCCGCTGCACCTTGCGGCACGGACACGGCCGGGCGGCTGGCGAAGCTGAACGGCTGAGTCATCGGTGCAGCATTCTGGCCGATTTCGCTGTCGATGCCAGTGGCGACCACCGATACGCGAATCTTGCCGTTCAGATTATCGTTGAACGCGCTGCCCCAGATGATGTTCGCGTCCGGGTCCACCAGTTCGCGGATATGGTTGGCGGCTTCGTCGACTTCCATCAGGCGCATATCCTCGCCACCGACGATGGAAACGATCACGCCCTTCGCGCCGCGCATCGACACGCCGTCCAGCAGCGGGTTGGCGATCGCCTTTTCCGCTGCCTGAAGCGCGCGGCCGTCGCCTTCCGCTTCGCCGGTGCCCATCATTGCCTTACCCATTTCGCCCATCACCGAACGCACGTCGGCAAAATCGAGGTTGATGAGGCCGGGCATGACCATGAGGTCGGTAATGCCGCGCACGCCCTGCTGCAACACTTCGTCGGCCATCTGGAACGCTTCCTTGAAGGTCGTGTTCGGGTTGGCGATAAGGAACAGATTCTGGTTGGGAATGACGATCAGCGTATCGACATGCTTTTGCAGTTCATCGATGCCGCTTTCCGCCGACTTCATGCGGCGATTGCCTTCGAAGGTGAAGGGCTTGGTCACGACGCCGACGGTCAATATGCCCTTGTCGCGCGCAGCCTTGGCAATGACGGGCGCAGCGCCGGTGCCGGTGCCGCCGCCCATGCCAGCGGCGATGAAGCACATATGCGCGCCTTCCAGCGCCGCTTCGACCATGGCGATGGTTTCTTCCGCCGCTGCCTTGCCGATTTCTGGCCGCGATCCTGCGCCCAGGCCTTCGGTGATCTGCGGGCCGAGCTGGATACGGCGTTCGGCGGGCGATGCGTTGAGCGCCTGCGCATCCGTGTTCGCCACGATGAAGTCCACGCCCTCGACATGCGCGGCGATCATGTTTGCGATGGCATTGCCGCCCGCGCCGCCGACGCCGATGACCGCGATACGCGGCTTCAGTTCGTCCACATGGGGCGGGCTGATCTCAATGCTCATAAATTCTGCTCCCTCAGCTTCCTCGTCAGGAAGCGACAACTGACTTTAAATGTTAACACCAGAAACTGGAGTATTTCACCAGCTAATTTCGTCTTCTTGTCATTTCATTCAATAATTGGTCTTCATCGCCCGCATCATCCTTTGCCACCATAGCGGCGTGCCAAGACGATGCACCGTTTGCGGCGCAGGCGCCATCGTGCGGAGATCAACCGGGTTGGAAGCACCGTAAAGCGCCAGACCCGCCAAAGTAGCGAAGGCGGGGCCACTATGCGCTTCGGGCATGGCGGACAAGCCCCTTGGTCGCCCGATCCGCACCGCACGGCCCAGCGCGCCCTGCGCATAGTCGGCAATGCCCTTCATTTCCGCGCCGCCGCCCGTCAGCACGACCTGCCGCCCGGTCGGCGTGTTGAACCCCATGCCCGCCAGCGCCGCGCTGACTTCGCTCATCACCATGTTAAGCCGTTCGCAAATGACCCCGACCAGCGCGGCGCGGGTAATCTTGCCGCCTTCCGCGCTTGGCCCTGCCGCCTGACCCGCCACCGCGACATCGCCATGGGGCGGCGCTATCTCGATCATCTCGCGGAAATCACGGGGATTTTGCATCGCCGAGCCATAGAAGCATTTGATCCGTTCCGCCTGGCTGCGTCGAATACCGAAAGCCGACGCAATATCATCGGTAATGTCCGACGCGCCGATGGGAATCGAATGCAGCCCCACCAGCATCCCACCGGCATAGAGCGACACATTGGTCACCCCCGCTCCCATTTCCACCAGCGCCACGCCCAGATCGCGCTCCTCTTCCGACAGGCAGGCAAGGCCCGTGGCGATTGGCGAAGCAACGATGGAGTTGACGTTGAGATAGGCGCCGCGCACGCACAGGTCGAGATTGGCGAGCGGCGCGCCATCTGCCAGCACGACATGAATGTCCACGCCCAGCAAATCGGCGTGCATCCCCAGCGGCTTCTTGACCGGCACCTTGCCATTGATGGTGAAGCAGGTCGGCTGCGCGTGCAGCACCACCCGGCCATCTGGGTCGATCCCCTGCTGTCCGGTGGTCAGCAGATCGTCGATATCGGGCTGTTCGATGCGATACCCGCCCATGTCGCGCTCGACCGTCACGACATCGCTGACCAGGCTGCCGCCCGAAAAGCTGACCCACACATCCTCGATATTGGTGCCGGCAACCCGTTCGGCCTGCTCCACGGTTTCGCGCACGGCCAGTTCGGTGCGCTCCATGTCGGCGATGAAGCCGCGACGCACCCCCCGGCTCTCCCGCTGGCCAGTGCCAAGGATAGCCAGTTCGCCCGTGTCGGTCCGGCCCGCGATCAACGCGGACACTTTCCACGATCCGATGTCGATCGCCGTAATCAGTTTTTCGACCTTGGGCTGCGCCATGGCGGTGTTCAGCCTTCCCCGGCGACGGGTTTGGCGCCAACGGATGCGTCGCCACTATCCATCGGCTTTTCATCGACCTTGCCCTGCGGCAGGCGCAGGACGAAGCGGTCGGGATCGCGCATGTCGAATTTCACGATACCCCGGCCCAGCAGCCGGTTCACCCCGTCCATCCGCGCAAAATTGACCAGCGCGGCAGCGGAAATCTTGTCTCCTTCGGGCAGCGAGAGTGTCTCGCCCGACTGGAAACGCAAGTCCCAGCGGCGATTGCCGACCCAGGTCGCACCCGCCAGCATCGGCTTCAAAGCCGGGGCATTTTCCATCAACCGGTTCAGCCCCGCCGTCTGCCGGTTGGCAAAGGGACCGACCACCAGCGGCAGGTCCGGCATTGCGCTGGCCGAAACGGGTTGCAGCACCACGCCCGCCACGTCGATCAGATGCAATTGCCCGCCATGCTGCCACACCGCGACCGGATCACGCTCCACGATGTCGACCACCAGCGTGTCGGGCAGGCGGCGCGAAATTCGCGCATCCTTCACCCAGCCAAGGTTCAGCATTTCGGCCCGCACCTTTGGCAGGTCGAGCGAGAGCATGGAGCGATCCACCTGCCCCAGCGCAATATTATAGACCGCCAGTTCATCCATTCGCTCGACGCCGCGCACTTCGACCTTGTCGACTTCGAAGCCCGCACGCGCGGCCAGTTCCGCCGCCTGCTTCTGCGCCATGGCGGGCAGGCCGAAAATCATGGCAAGGGCAATGAGGACTGCGCCGAAAATGCCGACGATCGCCCAGCTGGCCAGCCGTTGCAGCGTCGCTTCGCTGATCGGCAGCGCCTCGAAAAAGCGGTCGAGCGCGGACTGGCGCTTGAGCGCGCGGCCACGCCCGCCTTTCGTCGCCCTGCCCTTTGCGCTGCTCAGCCGTGCCGTGCCGCCGCGCCTGATCCGTGCTTCAGCCATGCGTGTTTCCTCCGGCGCGGCCCAGCGCTTCTGCGACAATAGTCTCTACCAGCGTGGCATAGTCAATGCCGAGCTTTGCCGCCTGTTCGGGAACCAGACTGAGCGGCGTCATGCCCGGCTGGGTATTGACCTCCAGCAGATATAGCCCCGCGATCCCCTGTTCGTCGTCCCAGCGGAAATCGGCCCGCGACGCGCCTTTGCAACCCAGCAACTGGTGCGACCGCAGCGCCAGCGCCTTGCACGCCTGCGTAATCTCGTCCGGTATCTCCGCGGGGCAGACATGTTCGGTCATGCCGTCGGTATATTTGGCATCGAAATCGTAAAAGCCGCTCTTGGGGCGCAATTCGGTGACCAGCAATGCTTCATCGCCCAGCACGGCAGTGGTCAGTTCACGCCCGCGAATATAGGATTCGGCCAGCAGTTCGGGAAAGTCCTGCCACGGGCCGACGCTATCGCGGCCGATGGGATTGCCATAATTGCCCTCCGCCGTGACGATCGCGACCCCGACCGAGCTGCCTTCATTGACCGGCTTCAACACATAAGGGCGCGGCAGCGGATCGCCCGCGAACAGGCTCTCGCTTGTCACGATATGCCCGCCGGGCATGGGGATGCCGTGCGGCACCAGCGCCTGCTTGGTCAACTGCTTGTCGATCGCGATGACCGATGTGGCGAGGCAGGAGTGGGTGTAGGTCAGGCCCATCAGGTCCATCATCCCCTGCACCGTGCCATCTTCACCCGGAACGCCATGCAGCGCGTTGAAGATCACGTCCGCCTTCGTTTCGGAGAGGCGCGCCGCGACGTCCCGGTCCATGTCGATCCGCGTGACTGTGTGGCCGCGCGATTCCAGCGCCTTGGCAACGCCCTCCCCGCTCGACAGCGACACCGGGCGCTCCGCCGACCAGCCGCCCATCAGGACGGCAACATGCCAGGGACCGTGGGTCATGCGCAACACTCCGAAACAATATTCACCGTCATCCCAGCGACCCGAAGGGCGGCGTGAGCCAACGCTGGGATCCCTCTGCCTTCTGACGCAGCGAGAAAAGAAAAGTGAGATCCCAGCCTGCGCTGGGATGACGGAGTTGGAAGGCAGTTCACTTGCTCACCCCAACCCGCTGAATTTCCCATTCCAGCTCCACGCCACTCTTGTCCTTCACTCGCCGCCGCACTTCTTCGCCCAGCGCTTCGATGTCGCTACTGGTCGCATCGCCGGTGTTGAGCAGGAAGTTGGTGTGCTTTTCGCTCACCTGCGCGCCGCCCAGTTGCAACCCGCGACAGTCCGCTTCGTCCACAAGCTGCCACGCCTTATGCCCGTCCGGGTTCTTGAAGGTCGAACCGCCCGTCTTGCTGCGCAGCGGCTGGCTTTCCTCGCGCGCGGTGGCGATGCGGTCCATTTCCGCCTGAATGGCAGCCGGTTCGCCCGGTTTCCCAAAAAATGTCGCGCTGACCACCACTGCGCCGTCGGTCAGGTTGGAATGGCGATAGGTGTAGGCCAGGTCGCGTTTCAACAATGTCACCTGCTCGCCCGACCGCAGCACGACTTCGCATGAAACGAGAATGTCGCGCGTCTCCCGCCCATAAGCGCCGCCGTTCATCCGCACGAACCCGCCGACCGTGCCGGGAATGGAGCGGAGAAATTCCAGCCCCGCAATCCCCGCATCCCGCGCGGTCGATGACACGAGAATGCCCGAAGCCCCGCCGCCGCAAACCAAAGTCGTCTCGTCCAGCCTCTCGACCGTCGCAAAGGGCTTGCCCAGCCGCACCACCACGCCCGGCACGCCGCCATCGCGCACGATCAGGTTGGATCCCAGCCCCAGCGCCATCACTGGAACCGCCGGGTCAAGCATCGCAAGGAAGTCGGACAGATCGTCCGCATCCTTCGGCTCGAACAGCCATTGCGCCGCGCCGCCCGCCTTGAACCAGACGAGCGGGGCCAGCGACGCATCCGCCTTCAACGTGCCGCGCACGGGTGGCAGGGCCATCGTGACGCTCAACCGCGCATCCCCCACAGGTTCATCCAGCTTTTCATTGCCTTCAGCCCCGCTTCGTTCGCCTGCGTGGCGGCCATGCCCGCCTCTACATTGCGCTGCGCCGTGTCGATCATGTCGCGGGCCGTTTCCACGCCCTGCATCTGCACGTCGATCATGCGCTTCTGCATTTCCAGCCCAACGGCGAACAGCTCGAACATCAGACGGTTTCCTTGACCTTGGCGGAAACGGCAACGGCCAGCCCCGCCGCCCATTTGGTGATGTCGCCCGCCCCCAGGCAAATGACCATATCGTCCGCCTGAATATCCGCCGCCAGCGCACTCGCCAGCGCATCGGCGTCCGCCACGGTGGAGGCGTGGCGATGGCCCCGGCGCTTGAGGCCAGCAACCAGCGCGGCACTGTCCACGCCCTCGATCGGCTGTTCGCCAGCGGTATAGACGGGCGCGGCATAGACGATATCCGCGTCGTTGAACGCCTGCTGGAACTCATCCATCAAATCACGCAACCGGGTGAATCGATGCGGCTGGACCACGGCGATCACGCGCCCCTGCGCGCCCTCCCGCGCGGCGGCGAGAACGGCCTTTATCTCGACCGGGTGATGACCATAATCGTCGATGACGGTCGCCGCGCCTGCCCCGACCACAATCTCGCCAACCTTGGTAAAGCGCCGCTTCACCCCGCCAAACTTGGCAAAGCCGGTCTGGATCGTCGCGTCATCAATGCCCATGTGCAGCGCCACGCCGATCGCCGCCATCGCGTTCAGCACATTGTGACGGCCGGGCATCGGCATTTCGATCCCCTCGATCTTGCGGGTGGAACCGTCTCGCTCGCGCACCTGTATGTCGAAACGGTTGCCGCCGGGGAAGCTGACGACATTGTCGCCACGAATGTCCGCCTGCGCCGAAAAGCCATAGGTGACGATCCGCCGGTCCTGCACGCGCGGCAAAATCGCCTGCACTTCGGGATGGTCGAGGCACAGCAAGGCCGCGCCATAGAAGGGAACATTGCCGACAAATTCGACAAAGGCGTCCTTCACCCGATCGAAGCTGCCATAATGGTCCAGATGTTCGGGGTCGATATTGGTGACGACCGCAATCGTGCCGTCCAGCCGCAAGAAGCTGCCGTCGCTCTCATCGGCTTCAACGACCATCCAGTCGCTATTGCCCAACCGTGCGTTGGAACCATAGCTGTTGATGATGCCGCCATTGATGACCGTCGGGTCCACCCCGCCCGCGTCCAGCAGCGCCGCAACCATCGACGTCGTCGTGGTCTTGCCATGCGTGCCAGCGATGGCGACAGTGGATTTCAGCCGCATCAGTTCGGCGAGCATTTCCGCCCGGCGGATCACAGGCACGCGGCTTTCCAGCGCCAGTTCGACTTCCGGGTTGTCGCGCTTGATCGCGGTGGACGTGACGACCACGGCCGCATCGCCCAGATTTTCCGCCCTATGGCCAATCATCACGCGAATGCCCTTGGCCCGCAGCCCTTCGACCACATAGCCTTCCGCCACGTCCGACCCCTGAACGTCATAGCCCAGATTGTGCATCACCTCGGCGATACCGGACATGCCGATGCCGCCGATGCCGATGAAATGGATCGTGCCGATGTCCGTGCCGACACCCTTCATGCGATAAACTCCAAAACTACACCGTCATCCCAGCGAAGGCTGGGATCTCTCTTATCTTTAAGAGCGACCGGGGAAAAAGAAGGGTGATCCCAGCTTTCGCTGGGATGACGAAGGAACATGCAGCTCACGCTGGAACCCCCGCCAGATTGAGGCTGGTCGGCGTCGGCCCGACTCGTACCGGATCGTTGACGATCGGCGCCTGGCCGATGCTTTCGAGCAAGTCCGCCATGTCACGCGCAGCATTGGGACGGCCGCAGCCTCGCGCGCGCTTCGCCGCATTCTGCAACGCGCCCGGCTCCATCGCCATTTTCTGCATCTGCTTGGCCAGTTCCACGGCGGTAAAACGCGCCTGGCTGATCGTCCGCGCGCCGCCTGCCTGCGTCATTTCGCGGGCATTGGCGGTCTGGTGATCGTCCATCGCGCTGGGCAGCGGGATCAGGATCGCCGGGCGGCCCGCGCAGGTCAGTTCCGCCAGCGTCGAAGCGCCGGCCCGCGCAATCACCAGATGCGACCAGCCCAGCTTTTCCGGCACATCGTTGAAATAGGTCGCCAGATCAGCGGGAATTTCCATCTCTGCATAGGTTTTACGGACCCGGTCGATATCCTCGGCCCGGCATTGCTGTGTCACCTGCAAGCGGCGGCGCAGCGCGACGGGCAGCATCGACAGCCCCTCCGGCACTATGCTCGACAATATCGTCGCGCCCTGACTGCCGCCGATCACCAGCACACGAAACACGCTCTCGTCGGTCAACGCGGGGAAATCCTCCTCGCGCAGCGCCTTGACTTCCTCGCGCACCGGATTGCCGACCAGATGCACCTTGCCCGCATATTTGGGCTTCAACCGCTCCACCCCCGGATAGGCAGTCGCAATCGCATCGACTCGCCCGGCCAGCAGACGGTTGACCCGGCCCAACACCGCATTTTGTTCATGCACCGCCGTCGGGATGCCATCGGCCAGCGCGCCCAGCAGCGCGGGCATGGCAGGGTAGCCGCCAAAGCCGACCACGGCAGTCGGCCGGAACGTCTCGTTCAATCGGCGCGCCATCGCGCGGCCTGCCAATATGCCCTTGATCGCGGCGGGCCAGCTTGCCGGGCTTTTGGTCATCCGCCCGGCGGGCAGGACATGGACCTGCGCCCTGTTACCATCGACTGCGTCGAATATGCCGGGGATCTTCGCGCCACGCGCATCGGTGACCAAGGCGACATGATGACCGCGCGCCATCAACTCCTCCGCCACGGCATGGGCGGGGATCATATGACCACCCGTCCCACCGGCGGCGAGGACGAAATGCCGGGAAATGCTCATCGACCACTCCATTTGACGACCGTGTGCCGACCCATGAAGGGGTTGCGTCGCGTGAAGGCGAGCAACAGGCCGACGCCGATGCAAAGCGCCAGCATAGAGGAGCCGCCATAGCTGATAAAGGGCAGCGTCATCCCCTTTGACGGAAATATCTGCGCATTGACGCCCATGTTGATGATCGCCTGCACCCCCAATTGCGTGGTCAGGCCCGCCGCCGCCAATATGATGAAACTGTCCTCCTCATCCAGCAGACGCAGCAGCACCCGCACGATGATGGCCAGGTAGACGCAGGCAATGGCGATGCACGCCAGCAGGCCGAACTCCTCCCCGATCACGGAAAAGATATAGTCGGTATGCGCTTCGGGCAGGCGGAACTTATGCTGTCCTCCGCCCGGTCCCACGCCGGTAAAGCCGCCATGGGTGATGGTGCGGAACGCCAGGTCGGTCTGGTCCGGTCCGCTATCCAGGCTGACACCGATGCCCAGAAAATCATTCACGCGCTGGCGACCGTTTTCGTAGAACATATAGACTGCCACCAGCCCCACCAGCGCCAGCCCGCCCATCGCGCCGATGAAGCGCATCGACACGCCTGACAGCAGCAGCAACACGCCCCAGCAGGCGCAGAAAATGACCGTCTGGCCAAAGTCGGGCTGGCGCATCAGCACCAGCCCAATCAGCGCGGTCATCACCCCGGTCAGCGGAATGACGGGCAGATTTTCATCCTTGCCGCGCAGCGACAGCAGCCAGGCCAGCGTCACGACATAGACAGGCTTCAGGAACTCGGACGGCTGGAACCGGAAACCGGGCAGGTCGATCCAGCGTTTCGCGCCATTCACCGTGCTGCCCAGCACCGGCACGAACAACAACATGACGAAGAAGAATACCGCGCCAAACGTCGCCAGCCGCCGCGCCTGTTGCCGGGGCAGCATGGAAATGACCAGCATGATCGGCAGGCCGATGAACACCCACATCAACTGACGCCAGAAATAGAGCAGCGGATTGACCGCAATCGTCGCCGTCGAACGGTCGATCGCCGCCACCGGCGACGCGGCGGCCACCGCCACCAGCCCGATCGCCATCAGCGCGACGATCAGCGACAACAGCACCCGGTCGATTTCCCAGAACCAGATGGCGAGCGCCGTGCGTTCGCGCGGCACGGTGCGGGTCTTGAAGCCCTTCACCAATTCGCCTGCCCTGAACATCGCCGTCGCCCCTTTTCTACTCATGCCCCCGTACCTTGTCCGTCTTTACTCCAGAGCCGCGACCGCCGCCACGAAGGCATCGCCGCGCGCCTCGAAATCGCGGAACTGGTCGAAACTGGCGCAGGCGGGTGACAACAGCACGACATCGCCCGGCTGTGCGATACGCGCGGCCCGGCGGACGGCGGCGCTTAGCATTTCACTGTCGTCCACCGCCATAGCGGGACGCAGCAGGTCAGCGAACATATGCCCCGCTTCGCCGATGGTATAGGCGTGCGCGACATTGCCGAAATGGGGGACGCATTCGTCCAGATTGTCGGACTTGGCGACCCCGCCGACGATCCAGTGGATGCGCGGACGCCCATCGACCGGCGGCCATGCCGCCAGCGCAGGCGCGGTGGACGCCGCGTTCGTCGCCTTGCTGTCGTTGACGTAAAGCACGCCGTTGCGGGTACCAATGGCCTGCATCCGGTGAGGGAGCGAGGCGTAGCTGGCGAGGGCATTTGCAATGCTGGCTTCGTCGATGCCCAGCGCTTTGGCGACAGCGGTAGCTGCGGCGGCGTTCTGTGCATTGTGCGGCCCTTGCAACGCGGGCCAGTTGACTTGATCGGCAGGGTCTATCGACAGACCATTGAATTGCCGCATATTTTCCCAACGTCCGAAATTATGCTCAAGTTTGTAAAAAACATCATCGGCTTCGCGATCATCTTCACCGATTAAGCCAACATGTTCGTTTGATTGCAAAGTGAAGAGACGCATCTTCGACGCAATATAGCCCGCAAACCCGTCATAACGATCGAGATGATCGGGCGTGATGTTCAACAACACCGCCACGTCGCAATCCAGGCTATAAGTCAGGTCGATCTGATAACTCGACAGCTCCAGCACATAGACGCCCACGCCATGCAGGTTCGGTTCCAGCGGCGGCTGGCTCAGCACCGGCAGGCCGATATTGCCGCCCATGACCGTCGGATAGCCCGCCTGTTCGATGATATGGTGGATCAGCGCCGTCGTGGTCGATTTGCCATTGGTGCCGGTGATGCCGACGACCTTGTGCGGCGGCAAAGTCGGCCGCGCCAGCGCGAACAGCTCGATGTCACCAATGACCGGCACCCCTGCCAGCTTCGCCCGCGACGCGATCGGGTGGCGGTTCAGCGGCACGCCCGGCGATACGACGATGCCGTCGAAGCCGGACAGGTCGATTTCCATCGGATCGCCCAGTTCCGCGCGTCCCTCGACCTGCGCCCGCGCCGTTTCCTGACTGTCCCATGCGACGACCCGCGCACCGCTCGCCAGCAGCGTCTCGACGGTGGCAAGCCCCGACCGTGCCAGCCCCAGCACGGCGTAGGTCTTGCCCGCAAAAGCCTCCGAAACGATCATCCTTACCTCAGCTTCAACGTGGCAAGCCCGGCCAGCGCCAGCACGAAAGCGATGATCCAGAAACGGATCACCACGGTCGGTTCGGCCCAGCCCAGCTGCTCGAAATGATGGTGGATCGGCGCCATCTTGAACACCCGCTTGCCAGTGCGCTTGTAGAAGAACACCTGAATGATGACGCTCATCGCTTCGACCACGAACAGCCCGCCGATGATACCCAGCACGATTTCATGATGCGCCGTAACCGCGATCACGCCAATCGTCCCGCCAAGCGCGAGCGATCCGGTATCGCCCATGAACACGGCGGCAGGCGGCGCGTTGAACCACAGAAACGCCAGCCCCGCACCAATGATCGCCCCGCACAATATCGTCAGGTTGCCTGCCCCCGGCACATGGGGAATACCCAGATATTCGGCGAAATCCGCGCGCCCGACCAGATAGACGATCAGCATGAACGCGAGGCAGGCGATGATGACCGGCATCGTCGCCAGTCCGTCCAGCCCGTCGGTCAGGTTCACCGCATTGCCGAATGCCACGATGACGAAGGCGGCAAAGCAGAAGTAGAACGGCCCCAGCTCGATCGCCGGGCCATTGTAGAAAGGCACATAGAGCGCGGTATTGCCATGCTGGTGGACGATCATCCACGCCGCGATTCCCGCGATCAGAAACTCCGCCAGCAACCGCGCCTTGCCCGACAGCCCCTTGTGGCTGGCCTTGGTCACCTTGTCATAATCGTCCATGAAGCCGATCGCGCCGAAGCCCAGCGTCACGAACAGGCAGGCCCAGACATAGGTGGACGACAGGTCCATCCACAACAGCACCGAAATGACCATGGACGTCAGGATCATAAGGCCGCCCATGGTCGGCGTGCCGCGCTTGGCCAGATGCGTCTGCGGCCCGTCCTCGCGGATCGGCTGCCCCTTGCCCTGCCGCACGCGCAGCCAGCCGATGAATTTGGGACCGATGACGAGGCCAATGATGAGCGCGGTAAAGATCGCCGCACCCGCGCGGAAGGACAGATAGCGGATGAGGTTGAAAACCCCCGCAAAATCCATGGTCTGGGCCAGCCAGTAAAGCATCTGTTATGACTTTCCTTCGCGGGCATCGTTGGTCAGGGCCGCGACCAGTCGGGACAGCCCGATGCCGTTGGAACCCTTGACCAATATCGCGTCGCCCGCGCGTATTTCGGTGGTGATTGACGTGATGGCGCTCGTGGCGTCCGGCACATGGCTATAGGGCAGGACGCCGTTCAGCGCATCGGCCAGCGGCGTCATTTCAACGCCAACCAGTATCGCCTGATCGACCTCCCCCGCAACCAGCGCATCGGCAAGGCCCGCGTGCAATTCCGCGCTGCGGCTGCCCAGTTCGCGCATCCCGCCCAATATGGCAACGCGCCTGTCCGCCCGCTCGCGCCCCAGCTGCTTCAGCGTCGCAACCATCGACAGCGGGTTGGCATTATAGCTTTCGTCTATCACCAGCGCTTGCCCAGCGCCCACCGGCACGACATGGCGCGCGCCCCGCCCCGGCAGGCCGGGCATCTCCGCCAGCGCCAGCCCCGCCGCCGCCAGATCACCACCCACCGCATGAACCGCCGCCAACACCGCCAGCGCATTGGACACCCAATGGTCGCCCGGTGCCGCCACGGTAAAGCATAGTTCCGCGTCGGGCAGCTTTGCCGTGACCAGCGTGCCGCCACCTGCCGCCGGCACAGTGTCGCGCGCATGGACGTCCGCATCGGCGCTCATGCCGAATGTCAGGATATGGGCGGCGTGCCGTTCCGCCTTATTATACAGCGCGGCGACATGCGGACTGTCATAGGGGATGATCGCAGTGCCGCCCGGTTCCAGCCCCTCGAAAATCTCCGCCTTCGCCTGCGCAATTGCCTCTTCGGTGCCGAAAAATTCGATATGAGCGGGCGCGATGGCCGTCACGATAGCCACATCGGGCCGCACCTGCCGGGTCAGCGCGGCGAGTTCGCCCGCATGGTTCATCCCCATCTCGAATATGCCGAACGCCGCATCGCGCGGCATCCGCGACAGGCTCAGCGGCACGCCGACATGGTTGTTGTAACTTTTGACCGACCGATGCACCTGCCCCGGATGCGCGCGGTCCAGCGCCTGGAACAGCGCTTCCTTGGTCCCGGTTTTGCCGACCGATCCGGTCACGCCGATCACCTTGCCGCCCATGCGCGCACGCGCCGCCCGGCCCAGCGCCTCCAGCGCGGCGGCACTGTCCGGCACCAATATATGGGGATGGGCCACTGCTTCGCTGACGATGGCCCCCGCCGCGCCCTGCCCGAACGCCTTGTCGATGAATTGATGCCCGTCTGTCGCATCGCCCTTCATCGCGACGAACAGGTCACCGTCCGTCACTTCCCGGCTGTCGAAAGCGACGCCCGAAACGGCAAACGGCGCCGACGCGGCGCCGCCTGTGGCCTGGGCGATTTCGGCGGATGTCCACAGATCACTCAACCCGCGCACTCCCGCGCCACGGTCACATCGTCAAAGGGCAGCACCCGGTCGCCGATAATCTGGCCCTGTTCATGCCCCTTGCCCGCCAGCAGCACAATGTCGTCCGCCCCCGCCTGCGCAATGGCGGCGGCAATCGCCGCGCGACGTCCGCCAATTTCCTGCGCACCCTTCGCGCCCGCCATGACCGCCGCGCGGATCGCGGACGGCTCCTCGGAACGGGGATTATCGTCCGTGACGATGACATGATCGGCCAGTTCCGCCGCAACCTGCCCCATCAAAGGCCGCTTGCCCGCATCGCGATCCCCGCCCGCGCCGAACAGCGCGATCAGGCGGCCCTTCGTATGCGGGCGCAGCGCTTCGATCGCGGCGCGCAGCCCATCGGGCGTATGAGCATAATCGACATAGACCGGCGCACCCGCCGCGCTGATGACTGCCCGCTCCAGCCGCCCGCGCACCGGCTGAACCCGGCCCAGCAATTCCAGCACCTTGGCGGTATCGCCGCCGGTCGCAATGACCAGCCCAGCAGCGGTGAGCGCATTGGCCGCCTGATAAGCACCGATCAGCGGCAGGTTGACCTTATAGGTCTTGCCGTCCGCCTCGATGCCCAGCGTCTGGCCCAACTGCGTTGGCGTGCGCGTGACAAGGCGCAGCGCATCGCCTTTCTCGCCCACGCTCACCAGCCGCAGCCCGCGCGCAGCGACCCGCGCGATCACCTTGTCCGACCAGGCATCGTCGGCCCACACCACCGCTGCGCCATCTGCGCCGACGACTTCATCGAACAGCCGCATCTTCGCGTCGAAATAGCTGTCCATGTCGCCATGATAGTCGAGATGGTCGCGCGACAGGTTGGTGAAGCCGGCCGCCATCACTGGCAGCCCTTCGGTGCGATATTGCGCCAGCCCATGGCTCGACGCCTCGAACGCGGCATGAGTCACGCCCTCACGGCGCAGGCCCGACATGTTCGACAGAAACGTCACAATGTCCGGCGTGGTCAGCCCTGTCGATACCTGATCGACCGATGTGGTGACGCCCAGCGTGCCGATGGACGCAGCGTGATGCCCCATCATCCGCCACAATTGCCGGGTCAATTCGACAGTGGATGTCTTGCCATTGGTGCCAGTGACGGCGACCGTCACATCGGGGAAAGGCGTGAAATAGCGTGCGGCCAGTTGCGCGAACAGCCGACGGGGATTGGCATGGGCAATATGGATCGCACCCTCGACCCGCGCTTCGGGCCGGGCGACCACGGCGATGGCACCGGCTTTCACGGCGTCCGCGATATAATCCTCGCCATTGACACGCAGCCCCTGAAACGCACCGAAAATGGTGCCGGGCGCGACCTTGCGGTTGTCGATGGCAAATCCGGTTACGTTCTGGTTCAGGTCAGCGTCCTGCCCAATCGTCGCATCCAGCCTTTCGATCAGCGAAGAAAGCCGGGTCATTCACTCTCTCCCTTGGGCTTCCACAACAGCGGCATCAGGTCCGAAATATCGACGTCGCGCCGCTCGTCGGGCATCACGCCCAGCATCGGGCCGACCCGCTCCACGACCCGCTTGACCACCGGCGACGCCGTCCATGCCGCAGTGCGCAGGCCGAACGCGCCGGTCGCTTCGTCCATTATGACGACGACGACATAGCGGGGATTGTCCATCGGAAATGCGGACGCAAAGGTCGTCACCAGCGAACTCTTGTTATAGCGGCCCGCTTCGGGTTTTTCGGCGGAACCTGTTTTGCCACCGATGCGAAAACCCTTGGCATCGGCGCTGCGACCTGTACCCTCCGACACGATCATCCGCAACAGCTGGCGCATCCGGGCGCTGGTCGCGGCGGAAAACACCCGCCGTCCCTCCGGCACATCTTCGGCGCGCAGCTTGCGCAAGGTCGCGGGACGCCAGGTGCCGCCATTGACCAGCGCGGCGTAGGCGCTGGCCAGGTGCAGCGGCGTGACGGCGATGCCATGGCCATAGGACACCGTCATCGTCGTGATCCGGCCCCAGTTGGCGGGCCACAGCGTCCCAGCGCGTTCCTTCAGCTCGATCGGCGCGCGCTGGTCGAAATCCAGCGCACGGAACAGTTTTTGCAGCGGCGCAGCGCCCATTTCGTCGGCGATGCGCGCCGTGCCGATGTTGGAGCTATGCACCAGAATCTCCGGCACATTAACCCAGCGGCCCAGCGCATGGTCATCCTTGATGCGGAAGCCCGCCACCGCCAGCGGTGCCGTCGCGTCATAACGCTTGGCCATTGATGTCACGACGCCACTGTCCATGGCCGCCGCAATCGACAGCGGCTTGAACGCGGAACCCAGTTCGTAACGCGCCTGCACCATATGGTTGCACAGCGGCGATTCCCCGCACGATTTGCCCGCATAATTTTGCAGCTTGTTGGGGTCGAATACCGGAATGGATGCCATGGCGACGACTTCGCCTGTGTTCGCGTCCAATATGATGCCGCCCGCGCCCTTGGCGCTCTGCGCTACCAACTGCGCATAAAGTTCGCTTTCCAGCGCACCCTGCACCCGCGCGTCGATCGAAAGGGCAAAGGGCTTGCCCCGTGTCGCCGGGTCGATCAGCTGGTCGTTGAACGCCGATTCCACGCCCATGCCGCCCACGCCATTGGCATCGGGCGCAAAGCCCAGCACATGCGCCGCCAGCGTCCGCTGCGGATAGAGCCGTTCCTTTTCGCGCGGAAATTCGATGCCGATTTCGCCCAGCGCATTCACCGCCGCCACTTCTTCGGGCAGCGCGCGGCGGCGCAGATAGGCCCATCCCCGCCCGGTCAGCTTCTTGTAGAAAGCCGCCTCAGCTTCATCGGGGAAAATCTCGTGCAACTTGCGCGCCAGTTCCGCTGGTTGCCCGATCAGCTTGGACGGGCGCACCGCCACTGAATAGGCTTCCATCGTCCGCGCCAGCGGCACCCCGTTGCGATCGACAATGTCGGCCCGCGCGGGCAGGAATATGCCCAGCGCATCGTCGCCGGTCGCCCCTGCGGTAAAAATGCCGATCCACAACATCCGCCCGATCAACAATCCGGTCACCGCCATGAACAGGATCAGCAGCAGCATCAGCCGGTTATGGGCAATCGCCGTCAGGCTGACCCGTTGCCGCCCCGCCCGCGCGCCACCGGGCTGGACGATGATCGTCGCCATATCAGCGCGCTCCCTTCTTGCGCTCGCGCGCCGCCGTGGCGCTCAGGTCGCCCAGCGTGCTGTCGTCCAGCAATTTGGCGTCCAGCATTGCCATCCGTTCCGCCTTGCGCGCCACCGGGTTGGGCTTCGACACGTCGGCATCCACTTTCGCGCGGATCGCCGGGGTCGGCTTGGCAGGGCTGGCCAGTTTTTCGACATTGTCGGCGGCATGGGCCTGCCGGATCACCGCGATTTCGCTGCGGATCTGAGTCGCGGCGGGGCTGGCGGGCGCGGCCTGCGGCGCGGACGGCAGGTCGGCGGGGGTTTCGACCATCGCCACCATCACCGGCGGCGCGACATAGTCCGGCCCGTTGGGCTGCACCCCGTCCAACTGCGCCAGCGCGCGCTCGCCCGCCAGATATTGGCCGGATGTGGGCGTGCTGTATAGAAAGTCATGCTGGTTCCAGCTTTCCAGCTGACGCATGGAAGCCCGCGCGCTGAATTCCGTTTCCAGGTAGCGAATGTCGCTCTGCGCCCGCGCGATCTGCATCCGCACCCGCATCAACTCGTTGCGCTCGGTCGCCACCTTCAACGACACCATATAGGCACCCAGCGCACCCAGCGCGACCAGCACGACCCAGATCAGGCTCTGCAACCTTTTGACGGCGATCATGGGCGGACACTCCGGGGGGCGGAAACGAGGGCAGATGTGCGCACGGCGCTGCGCAGCGTGGCGGACCGGGCGCGGGGGTTGCGCGCCAGTTCCGCTTCGCTCGCACGCACCGCCTTGGCGGGCTTGCCGAATGTCGGCGCGGCTTGCGCCGTCTTTTCAGGCATATGCCGCGAACCACCGCCATCGCCGCCGCTGCGGTTGCGCAGGAACTGCTTGACGATGCGGTCCTCCAAACTGTGGAAACTCACGATCGCCAGCCGCCCGCCTTCTTCCAGCAACGCCTCGGCCGCTTCCAGTGCGCGCTCCAGCTCCTCCAGCTCGCGGTTCACATGGATGCGGATCGCCTGAAACGCGCGGGTCGCCGGATCCTTCTTGTCATGCGGCTTGTGGCCCAGCGCGCGGCGAATGACATGGGCCAACTGCCCCGTCCGCTCCAGCGGGCGCGCGTCCACGATCGCATGGGCAACCCGGCGCGAACGCGGCTCCTCGCCATAGCGGTAGAGGACGTTGGCGATCTCCTCTTCCTCGGCATTGTTCAGGAAATCGGCGGCGCTCATGCCGTCCTGGCTCATCGTCATCAGCAACGGGCCATCGGACTGGAACGAAAAGCCCCGGTCGGCACGGTCGAGCTGCATCGACGAGACACCAATGTCGAGCGTGATGCCCGACACCTTCTCGATCCCGCGTTCGGCCAGCAATTGCGCCATGCGCGAAAATTCGCCCGGAATCAGCGTGATGTGATGGGTGTCGGCCAGCGCCTGTCCTTCGCGAATCGCGTCGGGATCACGGTCGAGCGCGAACACGCTTGCCCCCGCCATCGCCATTGCGCGCGAATAGCCGCCCGCGCCGAACGTGCCGTCGACATGGCGCTCGCCCGGCGCGATGGCCAGCGCAGCCAGCACTTCGTCGATCAGGACGGGAATATGCGGGGCGACCTGCGACTCGTTCATTACCCCGCCTCCGCCGCGCGCGCGTCGAGCCAGCGCTTCACCTTGTTGCGGATCAGTGCAGGCCGGTCGGGGCTTTCGATCAGCGCTTCCGGCTTCCAGATCTGAAAATAAAGGCCCACGCCATAGAAAAACGCCACGTCGGTAATGCCCGCTTCTTCCTTGATATCGGGGTGCAGGAAGAAACGGCCACCATCGTCGAAATTCACGTCCTCGATCGTGCCGAGCCGGTTTTCGCGTTCCAGATCGCCGTTGAAGGGACGGTTCGCCTCACGCGCCAGCCGCTCCAGTTCCGCCACTTCGTCGAACAGAAACTGCTTGTGCGACAGGCCAAATCCGGTGGCGCAACCATTGTCCATATGGACCGACAGGCACAACCGATTGTCGCCGCCGCTGGCGTGCTTGACCAGCTTGCGCATCTCCAGGGGCAGCACGAACCGGCCTTTGCCGTCCGCGACGCTGAATGCGTTGCCCGAATAGAGAATGACATCCGACACGGCGAAAAGTGGCCCCTTTTCCATGGGGCACAGACTCCCCGTCTCCGGAACCGCACATGCGAATCCGGGTGAACAGGACTGATCAACGCCTGATGAACCCCAATGCCGGTTTACCTACCAAGCATGGGGGTCAGTGAAAAGGGAAAATTCGGGTGGAGGTGGGAAAAGCTGTTCGTAAATGGGTTTAACCGTTTTTCAATCCCTGTTCCAGCCAATATTCATCTTTTGTTCTTTTGCATTACACTGTCTATCTCGCTGTCCATGTCGCGCCAGAAACAGGCTTCCCAGCACCGCCCAGATTGTCCCAAGGATCAGCGCCCAGCGCAGCCCCAGAACCACGTCCGCCTGATCCCGCATCCAGCGCCGGTCGCCCGGTATCGACGCCCCCAGCCATCGCGCGACCAGCGCAGGCGTATCCGCGCTCCACGCACGCGGATCGCGCGGGGTCGCAGGGTTGGCGAGCCACAGCCGGTCATCGATCAAATCGGCATCGCCCACCACGACTGCCTGCCCCCGTCCGATGGCGCAGGTGACCATAACGCCATCCCCCCTGCACCCGCCAAGCCGCGCAAAGTCCGACAACGTGACCAGCGTGTCATCGGGCAAAAAATGCCGCGTCTCACCCGCCACCATCCGCCCTTGCACGACACCCCAATGCGCCAGCAACGGCCCCAACAAGCTGACCGAAGGCGCACGGCGGCGATCCCCCAGCGGGAGGGCTGACGGCCAGCGCCACAGCGGATCGGCCAGCACCACCGCCCTGCCCCCATCCCGTACCCAGCGGTCAACCGCCACCAATTGTTCGGGCGTCATCGCGCGCGGTTGCGCCAGCAATAACCGCCCCGCCCCGGACGCCGCCAAAGCGCGCGCGTCATCCACCGGCATGATCGTAAAGCGCGTCCGCAGCAGCGTGACGATCGGCGCATCGGCCTGCTTACCCTGCCCCTTCTCGTCCCAGAACAGGGGCAGCGCCGTCATAACCGCCAGTGCAGGCCGGTCGGCAACCGGCGCGATCTCCTGCGCCGGACCCCGCCATATGACCAACGCCGCCAGCGCCAGCAATCCCGCCCCCAACAACCGCTTCTGCCGGTCATAGAGCAACATGCTCGCGATACCCGCCAAAGGCGTCGCGAGCGCAAGGCCGATAGCGGCAAGCGGATCAGGCCAGCGTCCCGCCGCAATTGCGCAAAACACCAGTATCGCCCCCACCACGCCGACCGCGATCCAGACGATCAGAACCCCCGCCGACCGGGCCAATATCCGCCCCATCAGCGCCAGCACCAATGCAGCGGGCAAGGCCCAACTCCATGGGTCCGCTTGCCCGCCGGATCGCCAGGCACGGGCGATCCCCGCCAACAGCGCGGCAACGACAGGCAGCATCAGAACGAGAAACAGCAAGAGGCGCCGGCGCATGGCCATCCCCCCGGATGCTTAACGCGATTGCGCCGGGTCGCGGTCCATCGGTTTGCGCAGATTGGGGTCAGGCTGCAAATCCGGCACGATCGGTGCCTGTTCGGGCGCGGGCTGCACGCCCAGTTCGGCCAGCGGATCCTTGGGCGACACGGCATTGGCCGACAGCGTCGGCACCACTGGCGGCGGCAGCGCGGCATCGTCCATCCGCGCCTTGTCGATGACGATATTGGCAAGGCCAACGAGCAACACGATACCCGCCAGCCCGGTCAGCCCGACCTGGACGCGCTGTAACCCTTCCTGTCGTCGGGGTGTTTCCGCCATAACGCCATTGCTTTCGTCGCTGCGACCCGTGTCAGCGATCACGCAGTCTGCGCCAGCCAGGGGAAGACCGTCAAGCCCTTCGATTCGAGCCATTGCCGGTTGTAGAGCGTCGAAAGATAGCGGAATCCGGTATCGCACAATATCGTCACGATCCGCTTGCCCGGCCCCAATTGCCGCGCCAGCGCGACTGCGCCCGCCACATTGATGCCCGACGACAGCCCCAGGCACAGCCCTTCCTCGGCCAGCAACCGGCGGACCCACTCCATCCCTTCCGCGTCGGAAATGCGAAATTGCGTGTCGATCGGCGCGCCTTCCAGATTGGCGGTAATCCGCCCCTGCCCGATCCCTTCGGCGACCGACGACCCTTCGGCCTTCAATTCGCCGTCGGCATAATAGCTGTAGAGCGCCGCGCCATGCGGATCGCTCAGCGCAATGGTGATGGCCTCATCCTTAGCTTTCAGGCCCAGCCCTACGCCTGCGATCGTCCCGCCCGTCCCCGCCGCGCAGGTGAAGCCGTCGATCCGCCCTTCCATCTGGGTCCAGATTTCCTCCGCCGTGCCGATGATATGCGCCTTGCGATTGGCGATATTGTCGAACTGGTTGGCCCAGATCGCGCCGTCCGTTTCCTCCGCGATCCGGCGGGACGTATGAACGAAATGGCCGGGGTTTGAATAGGGCGCGGCTGGCACCGTCACCAGCTCGGCCCCCAGCGCGCGCAGCGTGTCCATCTTCTCGCGGCTCTGGGTTTCGGGCATGACGATGATCGTCTTATACCCCTTGGCATTGGCGACCAGCGCCAGCCCGATGCCGGTATTGCCCGCCGTCCCCTCGACAATCGTGCCGCCGGGCTTGAGCAGCCCCTTTTCCTCGGCATCGTTGACGATGAACAGCGCCGCGCGGTCCTTGACCGATGCGCCGGGGTTGGCGAATTCGCACTTGGCGAAAATGTCGCAGCCGGTGGCGTCGGAAGGCCCGGCGAGGCGCACCATCGGCGTGTTACCGATCAGGGCGAGACTATCTTGGTGAAGCAGCATGGCCCACGCATAGCGGACGCCACGCGCCTTTGCCAAGCAAGGGAATGATGCGCGGCCAAAAGGGCGAGTTTCTTTTGCGACAGCGCCCACCCCAACCCACCCCGTTAACCTCTCCCCCGCCACCCGTCCCATCCCGGCACAGCCCCAAATCCGGGGAGGAAGTGGAAAGATATTTGCCCTAAGGGCGATACTCGCGGCAAATGAAGGACGTATGATGCAGGCAATGGGGTGGAAAGGACGTAGCGCGATCGGCGCGCTTGCCCTGTTCGCGCTCGTCGCGCCGCGCCTGATCACCGCCGCGCCGCTCGACATGCTCGACGGCATGGATAGCCCGGCGCAGGACGATCCGGCCGAGGACGCTGCCGCCAACTTCCCCGGCTCTGCCTTCTTCTATGCGCAGGGCGCGTTCGATCCCGTCCCCGGCGTGGAAACCGTGCGCAGCCAGCATGTGCTGGGCCTGGATGCCGTCAAAGCCGCGCCCGCCGCGATATTTCGCGGCCTGACCAGCCTCGACAGCTATCGCGCGCTCAATTGCCTGACATCGGCGGTCTATTATGAGGCCGGGAACGAACCGGACGAGGGCCAGCGCGCCGTGGCGCAGGTCGTCCTGAACCGCGTGCGCAGCCAGCTTTGGCCCGACACGGTGTGCGGTGTCGTCTATGAAGGGTCCGAACGCACCGACTATAAATGCCAGTTCACTTTCAGCTGCGACGGCGCCATGGCGCGGATGCCAGCGCCTGCGCTATGGGCGCGGGCGCGGCGCGTGGCGCAGGATGCGCTGGCGGGCCAGGTCTATGCCCCCGTTGGCCTGGCCACCCATTATCACACGCTGGCCGTCCGCCCGGTCTGGTCGTCCAGCCTGTCGCCGGTCGCCGTCATCGGCGCGCATATATTTTACCGCAACCCCGGCTTTAATGGCACCCCGGCGGCCTTTCGCGCGGCCTATCTGGGGCATGAAATGATTTCCGGCCCTGCGCGGCGCGTCTGGCCCGCGCGCCCGGTCGTGCCAGTGGACGCCATCGCCGCACCCTATACTGTTCCAGCTACGCCAGCGATCGGCTGGACCCCGCCAGCGCCGCGCCGCGCCGCGTCCGACCGCGACGACGATCTGCCGCAATCGACGATCCGCCCGGAATATCGCAACAGCGGCCGTCCGCTGATCTGACAGCCCCTTTCGGCTAAGTCTTTTGATTCGAACCAGATTAAAATTTCTGGTTTTTTCGCGGAAGAACGGGAACCCATCGCCCGATCATGGGTTCTACACTTCGGATAGCAAATCTTTTGCCCCCCGCTCTTTGCTATCCACATATATGAGCCCGGAACGCTTCCCCCCCGACACGTTCCGGGCTCAGACTTTTTTGGGGCCGCTTCATCCTGAAATCATTATATTTTCGCACGCGGAACGCTTTTGCGCACGATGGGTTTTCCCCTTGTCGCCAACATGGCGCGTCCATGTCGGCCAATGAATTTTTCGAAGGAGATAATCCATGACCAAGAAAATCCTGACCGCTCTGCTGCTCACCGGATCGCTGATGGTAGCGGCGTGCAACACGGTCGAAGGCGCTGGCCGCGACGTGCAGAGCGCTGGCAAGGCTGTCGAAAAAGTCGGCAACTAACAGCCGCCGCACGAATATAGACGACCCCTCCCTAGCATAGGCCCGCCCTTCAAAAGGCGGGCCTTTTTTTATGCCTCAGGCAGCGACCTCGTCCCCGTCCGCATCGTCTTGCGCGCGCGCGACTTTCGCCTGCCGCCGGTCGGTGAACCAGATCGCGATCAGGGTGATTTCGTACAGCAGCAGCAAGGGAATCGCGAGCATCAGCTGCGAAACGACATCGGGCGGGGTCAGCACGGCGGCCAGGATGAACGCCGCCACGATCATGTACCGCCGCATCCCGATCAACTGCGCCCGCGTCACGAAGCCCGAACGGTTGAGCAGCATCAGCAGCACCGGCATCAGGAAGCAGATGCCGAACGCCAGAATGAACTGCATCACCAGCCCCAGATAGGCATCGGCGCTGGGCAGCGCCTCGACCTGCAAACCGCTGCTGTTACCCTGAAATTCCAGAAAGAAGTGAAACGCCATCGGCATCACGACGAAATAAGCCAGGCTCGCCCCCAGCGCGAACAGGAAGGGGGTGGCCAGGATGAAGGGCAGCAGCGCCTTCTTTTCCTTGGCATATAGCCCCGGCGCGACGAACGCCCATAGCTGGTTGGCAATGATCGGAAAGGACAGGCAAAACGCCCCGAAGAACGCGATTTTCACCTGCACGAAAAAGGCTTCGTACAGCTTGGTATAGACCAGCTTGCCCCCGCCATCGCCGAACGCTTCCTTGAGCGGATGGACGAGGATGGCGAATAATTGTTCGGAAAAATAGAAACAGACTGCGCCCGTCAGCACCAGCGCATAGACGCATTTGAGCAAGCGGCCACGCAATTCGATCAGATGATCGAGCAAGGGCGCCTTGCTCTCGTCAATATCGCCGATCATGCCGCTGCCCCGCCTTTGCCGCTCAGATAGGGCGGGCCGTCCGCCGCCGCGACGGGGACCGATTCGGTCGAAACAGGCTCTACCGGCGCAGGCTCCACCGGCGCGGATTGGGCGACATAGGGCGGATGCTCGGTCGCGTCCGGCAATGCTTCCATCGCGGGCGCGGCACCGTCTGCAATCGTCGCGTTGGCCGTTTCAGGCGGATGCTCGTCCATGATCCGCTTGTTCTGCGCCGCCCACTTCTTTTCCAGTTCCTCCAGCTCGACTTCGCGCACCATGGCGTCCAGCCCGGTGCGAAAATGCCGGGCCATGCCCTGTGCCTTGCCGACGATCTGCCCCACCTTGTAAAGCGCGCGCGGCAAATCCTTGGGACCAATCACGATCACCGCAATGATCACGATGACCAGAAATTCGGACGAATCGATGCCAAACATGGGCGACTACCAACCGGCTCTGTATGTCAGGCTTTGGTCTTTTCTTCGGTCGTGGTCGTGGCATCCTGTTCAGGCACGCGCTGACCCTCGATCCGCGTGGCAGGCTTGGCCGGCGTCACGTCGTCATCGTCGGCCATGCCCTTTTTGAAGCTCTTGATACCCTTGGCCACGTCACCCATCAGGCCGGAAATCCGGCCGCCGCCAAACAGCAGCATGACGACCAGGAGTACGATCACCCAGTGCATCAGCGAGAAGGAACCCATGATAATATACTCCAGTAAGGCAGCCTATCTAGGCTACATCCTCGTCACTTTCCAGAACGGATTGGCCGCCCATACCCTCCAGCGCCAAATCGACGGGGTCCAGCAGCCCGGCGGCGCGCAGATCGTCGATTCCCGGCAGGTCACGGCGGCTGCTAAGCCCGAAATGTGACAGAAAATCTACGGTCGTGGCGTAGATGAGTGGACGGCCCGGCACTTCGCGGCGTCCCGCTGGCCGCGCCCAGCCCGCTTCCATCAGCACGTCCAGCGTCCCCTTGGCGACCTGAACACCCCGGATCGCCTCTATTTCCGCCCGGCTGACCGGCTCATGATAGGCAATGATCGCCAGCGTCTCCATCGCCGCGCGCGACAATTTGCGCGGCTCGTCCTTTTCCCGGCGCAAAATGTGGGCCAGGTCCGCCGCCGTCTGAAAATGCCAGCGCCCGCCGCGCTCGACCAGATTGATGCCGCGCCCGGCATAATGATCGGCCAGCATCGCCAGCGCGGCGGACAAATTTCCCCCGTCGCCGACATGCAGCCGCAATTCCGCCGGGGCCAGCGGCGCTTCGGCCACGAACAAGGCCGCCTCCACCGCGCGCAGGAAATCGTCCGGCTCCTCGCTCATGCCCCTGCCTCCCCGCTATCGCCTGCACGCAGATAGATCGGCGCGAAAATCTCGTCCTGCCGCATTTCCAGCCGCCCCTGCCGCGCCAGTTCCAGCGCCGCGACGAAACTGCTCGCCAGTGCCGACTTCGCCTTGGGCATGTCCAGATGATCGGGCAAAAACGCTTCCAGCCGGGTCCATTCGATCGCCGTCCCTACCAGCGCGCCGACCCGCCGGATCGCCTCGTCCAGCGTCATCACCGGCCGCCGCGCGATAGTGTGAACCACCGGGCGGGTGCGCGCGCGAATCTGGCCATAGGTCTGGATCAGGTCATAGAGGCTGGCGCGCCATTGCGCCTTCTTGACCAGCCGCAGCCCTTCGGGTTTGCGCCGCACGAACACGTCGCGCCCCACCCGGTCGCGCGCCATCAGCCGCGCCGACGCATCGCGCATCGCGTGCAGCCGCTGAAGCCGTAATTGCAGCCGCAAAGCCATATCCTCCGGGCTGGGTTCATCCTGCTCCTGACGCGGCAGCAGCAGCCCGGACTTGAGATAAGCCAGCCACGCCGCCATCACCAGATAGTCCGCCGCCAGTTCCAGCTTCACCTGCTGCGCGCCGTCGATGAAATCCAGATATTGCTCGGTCAGCGCGAGGATGGAAATCTCACGCAAATCCACCTTCTGCGCCCGCGCCAGGCTCAGCAACAGGTCAAGCGGCCCCTCCCAGCTATCGAAACTGACGGTCAGCGTATCGACGGCAGGAATGGCCGGCGGATCAAACAGATCGTCCACCTTACATCCTCCCCCTTAAGGGGAGGGGGACCGCCAGCGTAGCTGGTGGTGGAGGGGTATCGCCCACTCGATAGCAGAACACCCCTCCACCACTTCGTGGTCCCCCTCCCCTTGCAGGGGAGGATTTTTCAGTAGCCCCGCTCAAGCCACCACCAGCCCCAGCAACGTGTCGCGCGTCGCCAGCAATTCCTCCAGCAACGGCTGATCCCCGCCCCGCACCACGCTGGCCATCGCCCGGTCCAGCCGCGCCCGGCCTGCCGCGCTGATTTCCGGCAACGCCTGCGCAATGCCGACCATATCGTCCATGCGCCCCCAACAATTGAGCGCCAGGTCGCATCCCGCCGCGACCACCCCCGCCGCCAGATCAGGAATAGCGCCGTTCAGCGCCTTCATGTCCAGATCGTCCGACATCAACAGCCCATCAAAGCCGATCCGCTGCCGGATAATTTCCTCGATGATCGTGGGCGACAGGCTGGCCGGGCGGTCAGCGTCCCATGCAGTATAGACGACATGCGCCGTCATCCCCATCGGCGCGCTGTTCAGCGTGCGGAACGGCGCAAGGTCGGTTTCCAGCGCATTGAGGTTGGCGTCCACCACCGGCAAGTGCAGATGGCTGTCCACGAGCGCCCGGCCATGGCCCGGCATATGCTTGACGATGCCGACCACGCCGCCATCGGCCAGCCCCTCCAGCGTCGCCCGGCCCAACGCCGCCACCCGCATCGGATCGGCCCCCAGCGTCCGGTCGCCCATGATGTCGCTCGCGCCCTCCTGCCGCACGTCCAGTAACGGCAGCGCATCGACCGTGATGCCGACTTCGGCCAACGTCAGCGCAATCGCCCGCGCATTGGCCCGCGCCGCCGCGATCGCGCTGGACGGGGCAAGATCATAGAGGCGATCGAACACAGCGCCCGGCGGAAAAGCGGGCCACACCGGCGGCTGCATCCGCGCCACCCGGCCACCCTCCTGGTCGATCATGATCAACAAGTCGTCGCGCCCGTGCAGGTCGCGCAGCGCATCGGTCAATGCCCGCAATTGCGCCCAATCAGCGATATTGCGCCTGAACATTATATAGCCCGCAGGCTGCGCCTCACGGAAAAAAGCGCGCTCGTCAGCGGTCAGGGTTTCGCCGGAAAGGCCGAAGATAACGGGTTTCATGCGCGTGATGGTAGCGACGCACGCGCCCCCTGTCGAAGGTCTTGAGAATGATTTTTCATTCTCCCTCCCTCTCCCCTAAAGGGAAGAGAGAAACAGCTTCGTCAGTTGACCACCAGGCAACTCTCGCCCGCTACCTTCAACTTGCCGCATATCGTCCCGGCCTGCCCCCCGGCGGTGGCGCGCAGGCGATAGACGGTGCCGCCGCCAACCTCGGCCGGTTCCACTGTCATGGCCAGCGGCGCAAGGTAAGCGAAGCGCTTGGACAATTTCGTCCATGCGTCCTTCGCGCCCGACGCGCTGCCATAGGCACCCAACTGGATCATCGCGCCGCCGCTGGCCGCCTTGGCCGCGACGGCGGGTTTGGCACTGGTTTCGTCCGTGACATGGGCCGTCACGCTCTGCGCAGGCTTGGCGGGAACCGCAGGCTTGGCGGATGCAGGCGCAGGCGCGGTCTTGGTGATCGGCGCTTCAGGCACGCGGCTGGGGTCGATACGCCCGTCGCGCAGCACGCCTTCGCTCGCAGCAAAACTGGCGTCGCCTTCGCCGTCGAACTTCTTGGCGTCGGCCTCATTGGCGGCGATCTTGTAATTGTCGATCGGCGCGGGGATGATCTTGCCTTCATCCACGCCGCCGTTGCCATTGCGGTTCTGCGCCCACCACACGCCAGCGACCACGGCCCCGATCAACACCAGACCCAGCAGGATCAGACCAAGCAGCCGCAACGGCGAGATGCGATCATCCTCGCCCTCCTCGACCGCCGGTTCCAGCCAGGGCAGCCGATCCTCATCCTCGAAATCGAGCCGGTCCCGCCCCCCGTCCCGCCCATAGTCGCCCATCGTCAGAACACTCCGCCTTCTACTGTAACTCGGTCAGTGCGACCACGCCCATCAGGGCCAGCCCGTTGCGGATGATCTGCCCTATTCCCGCGCTCAAGAAAAGCCGCGCCGATGTGATCGCCGGATCCTCGGTCAGGATGACGCGCGCGCGCGGATCGTCATTGCCCATATTCCACCAGCCATGGAACGCGGACGCCAAGTCATTGAGATAGAAGGCAATCCGGTGTGGCTCGCGCGCCTGCGCCGCGCCATCGACCACGCGCGGGAACTGCGCCGCCAGCTTGACGATGGCCAGCTCCGCCGTCCCAAGAAGGGACAGGTCGGGCGCGGGCAGGTCAATCCCGGCCTCCTGCGCCTTGCGGCCGAGCGAGGAAATGCGCGCATGGGCATATTGCACATAGAATACCGGATTGTCCTTCGACGCTTCCACCACCTTGGCAAAGTCGAAATCCATCTGCGCGTCGGCCTTGCGCGTCAGCATGGTGAAGCGGACGACATCCTTGCCGACTTCACCGACAACATCGGCCAGCGTGACGAAATTGCCCGCCCGCTTGGACATTTTCACCGGCTCGCCATCGCGCAGCAGGCGCACCATCTGAATGAGCTTTACATCGAACCGCGCCTTGCCCTCCGTCAGCGCCGCGACCGCCGCCTGGATGCGCTTGACCGTGCCTGCATGGTCCGCCCCCCAGATGTCGATCAACTGGTCGGCCGATTGCGCCTTCTGGTAATGATAGGCCATGTCCGCGCCGAAATAGGTCCAGCTGCCGTTGGACTTCTTGATCGGCCGGTCCTGATCGTCGCCAAATTTGGTCGACCGGAACAAAGGCAGTTCCACTGGCTCCCAATCGTCGGGCAACTCTCCCTTGGGCGCTTCCAGCACGCCGTCATAGACCAGATCCTGCGCGCGCAGCCACGCTTCGGCCTGCTCCGGCTTCCCCGCCGCCTGCAATTCGGCTTCGGACGAGAACACATCATGCCGAATGCCCAGCAGCGCCAGGTCGGCGCGGATCATGTCCATCATCTTCGCCACGGCAAAGGTGCGGAAGGTGACGAGCCAGTCGCCTTCCGGCGCATCGACGAAACGGTCGCCATATTCGGCGGCCAATGCCTGCCCTACCGACACCAGATAATCGCCGGGATACAGGCCTTCGGGAATGGCGATCGTCTCGCCCAGCGCCTCGCGGTAACGCAGATGCGCCGACTGGGCGAGGACATCGACCTGCCCCCCCGCATCGTTGATATAATATTCGCGGATCACCTTATGCCCGGCATATTCCAGCAGCGTGGCGAGCGCGTCGCCCACCACTGCGCCCCGGCAATGGCCCATATGCATGGGTCCGGTCGGGTTGGCCGACACATATTCGACATTGACGGTGATGCCCTGGCCGAAATCGGACCGGCCATAATCGGCGGCGTCTGCGTGGATCGCGGCCAGTTCCGCCCGCCATGTCGCATCGGTCAGCGTCATGTTGATGAAGCCGGGACCAGCGATCGACGCGCTCGCCACCCCCTCGATCGCCTGCAATTTCGCAACGATCGCTTCGGCAAGGGCGCGCGGATTGGTGCCAGCGGGCTTTGCCAGCACCATCGCAGCATTGGTCGCCATGTCGCCATGCGACGGATCGCGTGGCGGCTCGACCGTTACAGGTTTGCGGTTGAGGCCAGCAGGCAGGACGCCATCAACCTCCAGTGCATCCAGCACAGCGTCGAGATGAGCGGTAAAACGGGTATAGAGAGACACGGGGCGAACTTTCCTACAAGTCCCGTTCGCCCTGAGCCTGTCGAAGGGCTGCTCTTTTCTTCAAGAAGTGCAGGGCTTCGACACGCTCAGCCCGAACGGACAAAACGAGCTGACTTCAACGAGTCGCGTTATAGCGCAACTGGTCCTGGGTCAGGTTGAACCCGACCAGCAATTCAAAACTGGTGCGCTGCAAAGCGGCCTTCACGTCGGGCTGGGCGAACGGGTCAATCGCGGCGTCGGCATCACCGGCCTTGCGCTTCTGCGTGATCTTCTGCTGAATCTCGGCGGGCAGGCTGGCCGCCGACTTCTCGACATAGCTACCCGCCTTTGCCTGCGTGCTGGTGCGATATTCGCCCGCCGCAAAGTTCAGCGTCACCTCCCCCAGCCGCTTGGCGACGATGGCATTGCCGCCGCGCACCACGGCGGAGAAATAGGGCAAGGTCACCTGCCGCGCGGCGCTGGCGTCACGACGGCGCGCGCTGACGGTGAAGGTCGCTTCGGTATAATATTGCGCCCCGTCCGCGCAGGTGGAGCGCAGGTCGGTGATGTTGGCGACCACGTCGATCGCCGCCGCGTCGCGGCTGGACGCGGGGTCGAATAACGTGATGTCGCCGGTCTGCGCGGGGATAGCCGCCGTCGGGCAAGCGGAACGCACCGCAACGATGCCGCCGGTCGCGTCGATTTCGCCCCGGCGCGAACAGCCCGCCAGGGTCAGGGCCAGCATGGCAGTCAGGGCGATACGAGACAGGCTGATGTTCCTTGGCACAGACAGTTATTCCTTGGCATGGCCCACCGGCCAGGATCGTGGCGCTTTCCTTATCCATCCCCCGCCCCGCGCGCAACCGCAAGGACATAGCTTTCATCGCCCCCTTTCTTCGCGCGCGACATTGTCCTAAGCGGCTGGGCATGATCCAGCCTGCCGACACCCGCCCGCCCATGACCCTGCTGATCGCCGCGCCGCGCGGCTTTTGCGCCGGGGTCGACCGCGCGATCATCATCGTGGAAAAGGCGATCGAGGCCTATGGCGCGCCAGTCTATGTCCGCCATGAAATCGTCCATAACAAATATGTGGTGGACAGTTTGAAGGCGAAGGGCGCGATCTTCGTGGAGGAACTGGATCAGGTGCCGGACGGCGTGCCGGTGGTCTTTTCCGCCCATGGCGTGCCAAAAGCGGTCCCGGCCAAGGCGGAAGAACGCGGCCTCTCCTATCTCGACGCCACATGCCCGCTGGTCAGCAAAGTGCATCGCCAAGCCGAACGGCAGGTCGAACTGGGCCGCCACATCCTGTTTATCGGGCATAAGGGGCATCCCGAAGTCATCGGCACCTTCGGTCAGGTGCCGGACGGCAACATGACGCTGATCGAAACGGTCGAGGATGCCGAGGCGTTTGCGCCGGCCGATCCCGACAATCTCGCTTTTCTGACCCAGACCACATTGTCGGTGGATGATACCGCCGCCATCGTTGCCACGCTGCTGCGCCGTTTCCCCACCATCGCCGCGCCCAAGGGGGAGGATATCTGCTACGCCACTTCCAACCGGCAAACCTCGGTCAAGGCGATCGCCCCACGCTGTCAGGCGCTCTATGTCATCGGCGCACCCAATAGCTCCAATTCGCTGCGGCTGGTCGAAGTCGCCGAACGCGAAGGCACCCCCGCCCGCCTGATCCAGCGCGCCGACGAAATCGACTTCGACTGGCTGGCCGGGGTCACGACGCTGGGCCTGACCGCCGGTGCTTCCGCCCCGGAAATATTGGTGCGCGAAGTAGTGAGCGCCATCGCCACTCGCTTCACTGTGACGGAGGAGCAGGTCGAAACCGCGCGGGAGAATATCTCCTTCAAACTGCCCCGTGGGCTGGAAACCGCCTGAGCCATGGCCGTCTACACCCACGTTCCCGCCGAAGAGATCGACGCTTTCCTCACCCGTTATGATGCTGGCCGCCTCGTATCGGCCAAGGGCATTGCCGAGGGGGTGGAGAATAGTAATTACCTGCTCGAAACCACCGGCCATGACGGGTCGGGTCATCGCTACATCCTCACTCTCTATGAAAAGCGGGTGGATGAGGCCGACCTGCCCTTCTTCATGGACCTGCTCGATCATCTGGGCGCGCGCGGCTGCCTCGTCCCCCGCTTCATTGCCGACCGCGATGGCCAGCGACTCCAGATGCTCGCCGGTCGCCCTGCCTGCCTGATCGAATTTCTCACCGGCATTTCCGTCACCGAACCCACCCCGGCGCAGGCACGCGCGACCGGCGCGGCGCTGGGCGAACTGCACCGCGCGGCGGCGGGGTTCGCCAGGACACGCCCCAACACGCTCGACAAGGCAGGCTGGCACGATCTGGCGCGCAAATGCGGCGATGATTTCGACCAGATTGCGCCCGGCCTTGGCGCACGGGTTACGCAGGAACTGGCGTATCTCGACGCGCACTGGCCCGCCGACCTGCCCCGATCGGTCATCCATGCCGACCTGTTCCCCGACAATGTGCTGATGCTGGGGGATCGGGTCACCGGCCTCATCGACTTTTATTTCAGCTGCACCGACATTCGCGCCTACGACCTGGCCGTCACCCACAGCGCCTGGGTATTCAGCAATGACGGCGCGACCTTCTTTGCCGACCGCGCAGCGGCGCTGGGCGCGGGCTATGGGGAGGCGCATGGCCTGACCGACGCCGAACGTGCGGCCTTCCCCATCCTGTGCCGTGGCGCGGCGTTGCGCTTCCTGCTCACCCGCGCCTATGACTGGATCAACACGCCGCCCGACGCGATGGTGACGCGCAAGGATCCGCTCGCCTATCTGCGCCGCCTCGATTTCTACGCCAGCGCCAACCCGGCCGAGTTGCTGGGCGCATGAGCGACACCCCAACAGTCGATATTTTCACCGATGGCGCGTGCAAGGGCAATCCTGGTCCCGGCGGCTGGGGCGCGGTGCTGCGCTTTGGCGAAACCGAAAAGGAATTGTCGGGCGGCGAGCCGCAGACGACCAACAACCGCATGGAAATGATGGCCGCGGTCGAGGCGCTCAACGCGCTGAAAAAGCCGTGCCGCGTGACCATCCATACCGACAGCAAATATGTGATGGACGGCATCACCAAATGGGTGATCGGCTGGCAGAAAAAGGGCTGGCGCACCGCCGACAACAAGCCGGTCAAGAATGTCGAAATCTGGCAAGCCCTGCTCGCCGCCGCCGCGCCGCACAAAGTCAGCTGGAAATGGGTCAAGGGCCATGCCGGCCACCCCGAAAACGAACGTGCCGACCGCCTCGCCAGCGCAGCGGCGGATCGGTTCCGGGCTTAAAATTCATCCGTCATGCCAGCGCAGGCTGGCATCTCAGGCGACAGCGCGCGACGTCGGGGCAGCACTACGCCTTACCCTCGCTGCCACCGCCTGTCACCCCAGCCTACGCTGGGGTGACAGTTGAGGGCCACCTCACTCCGCTTCTTCAATCTCCGCGCCCGGCCCGTTCTTCAGCACCGATTCGATCGCATTCTTCGCGCCTGCCTTGCTGGCATAGCCTTCGGTCCAGAAAATCACTTCGCTATTATATTTGAACTTGGCGACGAACTCGCCCGCCTTGTTCTTCTCGATCACGAACTTGTGCGCCATTTTCGGTCCTTCCAGAGTCGTTCCGCTATCGAAACCGGGTCGGAGAATAAGCAGCCGTATCGATCCCCGCAACGCTTTCCGGCATCGCTTCCCCCCCTATCAGCGCGGCGGCCAGCAACGCAGCGGCAGGCGCGGTCTGGATGCCAAAACCACCCTGCCCCGCAAACCAGAAAAAGCCCGGCGCATCGCGATCAAAGCCATAGACCGGCGCACGATCGGGCGCAAAGCTGCGCAACCCTGCCCATTTATGCTCGACCGCCGCGACCGGCCAGTCGACCACGCTTTCGAACCGCGCAATCGCCTCCGCCACCGCCATCTCCTCCGGCGCACTGTCGCAGGGTGGCGACGGTTCCTCGTCATGCGGGGTCAGCCAAATGCGCCCCGCCCCTTCCGGCTTGAAGTAGAATTGCGCCGCCAGATCCATGATCAGCGGCAAGTCGGGCGATGGCAGCCCCGGCACCCGCAACTGCGCCACCGTCCGCCGCAGCGGCCTGATCCCGATCGGCGCGACCCCGCACGCCCGCGCTACTTCATCGGCCCACGCCCCCGCCGCATTGACCAGCAGCCCGCACGACAAGGCGCCCTCGCGCGTCTCCACGCGCCAGCCGCCGCCCTCGCCCCGCGCTGCGTCCAGCCGCGTCGCCGTCCGCACTTCCCCGCCAAGCCGACGGAAGCGCCGCAAATAGGCCTGATGCAGCGCCGCTACATCAATGTCCTGGCAACTCGCCTCCATCACGCCGATGGTCCAGCCCGACCGCAACCCCGGCACGATCGTCGCGGGATCGACCGGCTGCAAATCCACCTTGCCCGCAAATTCGGCCAGCAGCGCGTCGCGCCGCCCCTCATCCCCCGCCCGCCCGATATGCAGCGTGCGGCGCGGCGACAGGAAACTGCCATGGTGGAAATCCGGGTCCGGCGCGCTCAGCAACGGTCCCGACGCGCTCGTCAGCGGCTGGACGATCGCCCCGCCATAGCTTTCCTCCCAGAAAGCGACCGACCGCCCGGTGGCATGATAGCCCGCGCGATCCTCCATCTCCAAAATCACGACGCGCGCATGGGCGGCCAGCTCCGCACCCAGGCTGGCCCCTGCGATGCCGCCGCCGACAATGACGATATCGGGGTAACTCAACCGGCAACCTCATCCAGAAAAGCGTCGATCCGGCGCAGCGCGTCCAGCCGCACGCCGTCCGTCTCGCGCAATATTTCATGCGCTGCCTCGCGCCCATAGACGTGCAACCGGGCATTGGGAATATGCGCGGCGATCCGCCGGATTGCGGGCGTCGATACCAGTTGATCCGCGCGCGTCGCCAATATCAGCACCGGCACCGCAATCCGCGCGACCGCCGCCTCGCCCAACGCCTGCGTCGAATCGAGCGCTTGGCGCACCCAGTTCCAGCTTGGCGGACCCAGCGCGATGTCGCGGCTATGGTCGCGCCACCATAATTCGTCGGCATAACGGTCCGGGTCATGCGTCAATCGCTTTTGCCGCATCCGCCGCTGCCGCTCCGAATCCTTCTTCTGCGTCCATGCCTGCCGCGCGCCCCGGCCCAGCCGCACCATCATGCGCGCCACCAGCACTGCCAGCCATCGCGGCAACGGCGCGCTATGCAGGCCCAGCATCGGCGCAACCGCCACGGCGGCATCGGGCGGCGGCATTCCTTCGGCCAGCGCGCGCAGCAACATATGCCCGCCCATGCTGTGGCCCAGCATCGCCGTCGGTCCGCTTCCCTGCCCGCGCCACTCCGCCGCCAGCGCGTTCAGGTCCGCGATCCAGTCGGCAAAATCGCCGATATGGCCGGTCATCGGGTCATCGGTCAGCCGCCCCGATCCGCCCTGCCCGCGCCAGTCGAACGTCGTGACCGCCCATCCCCGCGCCGCCCAATGGTGCATCACCTCCAGATATTTTTCGATCATGTCGCCGCGCCCGCCCAGCAGCAACATCCGCCCGCGCGTCCCATCCCCCAACATGTAGCGGCGAATCGGCCAGCCATCGGGCGCGGTCCAATAGTCCATCCGACCGCCCATCGGCCAGGCGCGCCGATCCAGCATCGGCATATCGGAGGCAAAGTCAGGGGAAAGGGGCGAATCCATCAGGGGCATGGTTACGATTTGGTAAGCCATCGGGTCTAGGGTCCAATGCCATGTTGGGGGATTATTTCAGGTTGGCGCTGATTTGCGCCCTGGGTGCATCGCTGATCGCTGCGGCGATCACGGACCTGCGTTCGCGCATCATTTCCAACCGATTGAACCTTGTCATCGCGGCGCTCGCGCCGCTGTGGTGGGTCGCCTGCGGGCTGGACCTGTGGCCGGGCATGGCCGTGCAATTGCTGGTCGGTGCTGCTGTATTCGTCCTGTTCGCCGCGCTATTTGCCATTGGCATGATGGGCGGCGGCGACGTGAAGCTGCTTGGCGCGCTGGCGCTGTGGTTTCCGTGGCAGGCGGTGGTGTCGCTGATCGTGCTGATGGCGCTGCTGGGCGGCGTGGTCACGCTGGTCACTGTCATCCATCACCGGATGAGCCGACGGCTGGGTCAGCCCGAAATCCCCTATGGCATCGCCATCTCGCTCGCGGCCATGTGGCTGCTTGGCGAACGATATCTTAACCAATTTGCGTAATGAGTAGCTGCACTAAGGCCAATGCTGGAACCAGTGTAGCCGCTTGAGGGAGGCGAATTTCGTCATGGATGCTAAGAAGATCGTGCTGCTGGTGGGGGCGCTTATTATAGCGGTCACTACAGCCTTGCTTGCGCGCAGCATGTTGAGTTCGTCCGGCGCGCCGCAGGTGAACGCTGCGGCGATGCCAGTGGAGGCTGACCAGCCCCATGTGCTGGTCGCGACCAAGGCGTTGCCGGTCGGCACCATCCTCGACGCGGAAAGTTTCCGCTTCCAGCCCTGGCCCAAGGATCTGATCGAACAGGCCTATTATCTCAAGGGTCAGGCTGATCCCCTGAAACTGGCGGGCAGCGTCGTGCGCACCGCCATTTCGGCTGGCCAGCCACTGACGCAGGGTGGCCTGGTAAAGCCGGGCGATCGCGGCTTCCTGGCGGCGGCGCTTGGCGCGGGGATGCGGGCCGTCACCGTCCCTGTCTCGGCACAGAGTTCGGTCGCAGGCTTCGTCTTTCCCGGCGACCGCATCGACCTTGTCCTGACGCAAAGCGTTGCAGGCGGCGGCGAAGGCGAAGCGCTCAAAGTGTCCGAAACCATCCTGCGCAACCTGCGCGTGCTGGCCACCGATCAGCGCATGGATGCGATGGGCGCGGACGGCAAGCCGGAGATTCGCACCTATTCCAACGTCACGATCGAAGTGACGCCCAAGATCGCCGAAAAGATCGCAGTCGCCCAGACCATCGGCTCGCTGTCCATGTCGCTGCGGTCGCTGGCCGACACTGCGTCCGAACTGGATGCGGCGATTGCCGGCACCGACGTAGACCTGCCCGATGGCGCCAGCCCGAACGCGGAAAAGGCGATCATCGCCAAGCTCGCCTCGCGCCCTGTCGATCGCGGCTCCACCTACTCCACCGGCGCCGACGTCTCGCGCTACCAGCGCAGCTCCGTCCCCGCCAAGGCAGACGCACAGAGCGCACCGATGATGGCCGCCACCGGCGCGCAGATCACAGCGCCGGTCGCTTTCAAAGGCCCGGTGATCCGCGTCGCACGCGGCACCAACGTGACCGAAGTTCCGGTCGGGGGGAAGTAAGATGAACAGGATGCACAAGGTCGCCGGACCTGCAATCGCCATCGGCCTGGCCCTCGCCACTGCCATGGTCCCCGGCACCGCGCTCAACGCGGCTCCCTCCAGCCAGCAGGACAATGCGATCCTGATGTCGGTCGGCGGCAGCCGGGTCATCAACCTGTCGGGCAAGATGTCCGACGTGGTGATCGGCAACCCCGATGTGGTGGACGTCCACGTCCGTTCGCAGAACCAGCTTTACCTGATCGCCAAGAAAGGCGGCGAAAGCACCGTTTTCGCGACCGCCCCCGATGGCAAGGTGCTGTTTTCCGGCAATGTGCGCGTCGGCAACAACCTGACCAGCATCGACGACATGCTGCGCCTCGCCATGCCCGGCGCGAACATCGCGGTGAACAAGATGAACGGCATGGTCCTGCTGACCGGCACGATCCCCGCACCCGAAGACGCTGCCGAAGCCGAACGGCTGACGCAGGCTTTCGTCGGCAAGGAAACGACTGTGGTCAGCCGCCTGCGCACGGCAACCCCCTTGCAGGTCATGCTGCAAGTCAAGATTTCCGAAGTCACCAAGGACATCGGCCACAAGATCGGCACGAATTTCGCCAGCGTCGATGGCCCTCGTTTTGGCGGCAATGTCGGCGGCGGCACCCGGAATTTTGCCGACTATACACGCGGCACCGATGCCGAACCCGGCTACTGGACCTTCAACAACCCTACTGACGGTGGATATAGCTTGGGTGGCGTAGCACGTCTGCTGGGCATGGACGTCGCCGGCGCACTGGACCTGGCCGAATCAAGCGGCCTTGCCACCACATTGGCACAGCCCAACCTGACCGCCTTGTCGGGCGAAACCGCCAGCTTCCTGGCAGGCGGCGAATATCCCTACACGGTCAGCAACGGCACGCAGGGTAACAGCATCGAATTCAAGCAATATGGCGTGCAACTGGCCTTCACGCCCACCGTGCTGGCCGATGGCCGCATTTCGCTGCGCGTCCGCCCGACCGTGTCCAGCCTCGACTTCTCGGTCAATTCCAGCATCCCCGCGCTCAAGAGCCGCACTGCCGAAACCACGGTGGAACTGGGTTCGGGTCAGGCCTTCATGATCGCGGGTCTGCTGAACAATGAAACCAGCAATGGCATCAACAAGGTGCCGGGCATCGGCAACCTGCCGATTTTGGGCAGCCTGTTCAAATCGCGCCAGTTTCAGCGCAACGAAACCGAACTGGTCATCGTCATCACCCCCTATCTGGTAAAGCCGGTGAACGCATCGGACGTGCGCCTGCCGACCGACGGCTATCGTAACGCCAATGTCGGCCAGGGGCTGTTCCTGCAACAGGGCAGCGACGGGATCAGCGGCGCGCAAGGCGCAAAGCCGACCCGCGCACCCGGATCGCCCATGCCCGTGACGCCCGGCCCGCAGGCGTCCGGCGCCCTGCCCGCCGTCGCCAACCGCGACGGGGCGAAGCGTTCGGCCAAATCGGGTGCCGCCGCTCCCGGCTTCAGCTTCTGACGGAAGGACCGACCACATGACCTATCTGTCCCGCAAAATACTGGCCCCGCTGGCCATCCTCGCCCTCCCGCTCGGCGGCTGCGTCACCGACAAGCCCAACCGCAGCGTCGATTCGGTGCATCAGCCCGTCGTCAGCTACGCTGCCTACACGTTCGACGTGCAGACCGGATCGGACGGTACCCTGTCCGTCTATGAAGGCCGTCGGCTCAACGACTGGTTCGCCTCGATCGGCCTTGGCTATGGCGATCAGGTCGCGATCGTATCCGACGCGGGCTATTACAACCCGGCGGTCCGCGAAGGCATCGCCGATGTCGTGGCCCGCCACGGCCTGCTGGTCAGCGACGACGGATCGGCTGCTGCCGGTGCTGCGCCGCAAGGGGCCGTGCGCCTGATCGTGCGCCGTGCCACGGCCAGCGTGCCGGGCTGCCCCGACTGGAGCAGCACGCAGGAAACCGACATGAACCTGGCCACATCCTCCAATTTCGGATGCGCCGCCAACAGCAATCTGGCCGCCATGGTCGCCAATCCCGAAGATCTGGTGCGCGGTCAGGGCAATGATAGCGCGCTGCGCACCGCCACGTCGAACCGCGCCATTTCCACCTATCGGGAAAAGACGCCGACCGGGGCTGGTGAACTGAAACAGATCACCGCCGGCGCCGCAGGAGGGCAATGATATGAACGCACCCTGGAAACCCGGCGCAGGCGGTCCGCGCGATCCGTTCCACGCCTTCGTCTGCGACGACCACAGCTTCGACCTGGTCCGCGCGGTCGCTTCCGAACTCGGCTGGGCGCCCGAAAAGGTGAACAAGGGCGGGATGCGCAATGCGGTCCAGAGCCTGTCGATCACCGCGTCGCCCCAGATCCTGTTCGTGGACATGTCCGAAAGCGGTGATCCGCTCAACGACATCAACAGCCTGGCCGAAGTGTGCGAACCCGGCACCGTCGTCATCGCGGCGGGGCAAGTCAATGACGTGCGCCTCTATCGCGATCTCGTTGCCAGCGGCATTCAGGACTATCTGCTCAAACCCTTTGGCGCGGACCAGTTGCGCGACGCCCTGGCGCAGGCGCAGGCCGTATTCATGGCCCCGCGCGACGCAGCGCCAGAACGCCCGCACATGACCGTTGCCGTCATCGGCACGCGCGGCGGCGTGGGCGCGTCCAGCATCGCCACCTCGCTGGCGTGGATGCTTTCGGAAAAGAAGAAGCGCCCGACCGCGCTGCTCGACCTCGACGTGCATTTCGGCACCAACGCGCTGGCGCTGGATCTGGAACCGGGCCGTGGCCTGACCGACGCGATCGAAAATCCCAGCCGCATCGACGGGCTGTTCATCGAACGCGCGATGGTGCGCGCCAGCGATACGCTGGCCATCCTGTCGGCCGAAGCACCGATCAGCCAGCCGATGATGACCGATGGCGGCGCTTTCTACCAGTTGCTGGAAGAATTCCGCCTCGCCTTCGAATGCAGCGTCATCGACCTGCCGCGCAACATGCTGATCCAGCATCCGCATCTGATGACCGATGCGCATGTCACGCTGATCGTCACCGAATTGACGCTGGCATCGGCACGCGACACCATCCGCCTTCTGTCCTGGCTCAAAAGCAATGCCCCGCAGTCGCGCGTGCTGGTGGTCGCCAACCGCGTCCACCCCGGATCGCCGGAAATCAGCCGCAAGGATTTCGAAACCTCGATCGAGCGCAAGGTCGACATCCTCATTCCGTTCGACCTGCGCATCGCGGCGCAGGCGGCAAAGCTGGGCAAGACACTCGCCGAAACGGCCAAGGGCAGCAAGGTCGGCGCGGCCTGCGCCCTGATGCTGGACCATGTGCTGGGCGCGGCGGTAGCGGCGGCGGAAGACGCGCCAGAGGGCAAGGCCGCTGCGAAAAAGGGCGATTCGCTCCTCGGCAAGATCGACTTCCGCAAGATGATCCCGGCACGGCGCAAGGACAAGGTGGCCGCACTGGACGACTAGGACCGTCGGATACGCAGGCAGGCGACAAGGAACAGGCGACAACAAATGGACGGCAATTTCATCCTGATAACGGTGCTGATGGCGACCCTGCTGGGGCTGGCCGTGGTGGCGTTTGCCGGTCCTTCGCCGGAAAAGGCGCGCAAGCGCCGCGTCGCCATGATCCGTGGCCGCCACAGCGAATCGGCCGAAGCACTGCTGGAAGCGCGGATGCGCAAGGCGATTTCCAATCGCGCCACCGGCATCGAGGCCAAGATGCTGGTGTCGCTGATCCCCAACCCCGAAAATCTGACCAAACGGATCAAGATGACGGGGAAGAAGTGGACGCTCAGCCAGTATATGACGGGCAGCGCGATGCTGTTCCTGGGGATTACCTCCTTGCTGATGCTGCGCGGCTTTCCCTTTCTGATGGCGCTGATGATGGGCCTGGCCGCCGGACTTGGCCTGCCCCACTGGTGGGTCGGCCGCCTAATCAAGAAGCGGATCGGCAAGTTCAACGCCAAATTCCCCGACGCGCTGGAACTGCTGACGCGCGGCCTGCGCTCCGGCCTGCCCATCGCCGAAACGCTGGGCATCGTGTCGAGCGAAATTCCAGGCCCGGTGGGCGAGGAATTCAAGCTCATCACCGAACGGATCAAGATCGGCAAGACGATGGAGCAGGCGCTTCAGGAAACGGCCGATCGCCTCGGCACGCCGGAATTTCAGTTTTTCGTCATAACCCTGTCGATTCAGCGGGAAACCGGCGGCAACCTTGCCGAAACCCTGTCGAACCTGGCCACCGTGCTGCGCCAGCGTGCGCAGATGAAGCTGAAAATCCGCGCCATGTCCTCGGAATCCAAGGCATCGGCCTATATCATCGGCGCGCTGCCCTTCCTCGTGTTCGGCATGATCAGCTACATCAACTTCACTTATATGAGTCCCTTCTACACGCCTGATCCGGCGGGGATTTTCGGACTGTCGCTGATGCAGGTCATTGGCATTGGGGGCTTTTGCTGGATGGGCATCGGTGCCTTCATCATGGCCCAGATGGTCAATTTCGAAATCTGATCGGCAGGGAGAGAAAAAATGGACGCCCCTACCCCCGCCGGCACCTTGTTCGGCATGACCGCAACCGATTTCGGCACGCTGCTGGCCGCGCTGGCGACGCTGGCCATGCTGTTCGCGCTCTACGCCGTCATGACGGTGCGCGACCCCATGGCCAAGCGCGTCAAGGCGCTGAACGACCGGCGTGAACAGTTGAAGGCGGGCATCACCGCATCGACCGCCAAGCGCCGCGCCAAACTGGTCCAGCGCAACCAGACGACGGACCATATGCGGTCCTTCCTCTCCAGCCTGAAAGTGTTGCAGGACGACCAGCTCAAGGACGCGCAGATCCGCCTGGCACAGGCGGGCATCCGGTCGAAGGACATGGCCGTCGCCGTCATCTTCGGTCGCATGATCATGCCGATCGTCATTGGCGGCGCGGCGGCGATCCTGCTGTACGGCGTGGGCATCCAGCCCGAATGGGGTCCGCTCAAGCGCTTTTTCGCCTTCGCTGTCGCGCTGCTGCTGGCCTATAAGGCGCCCGACATCTTCATCGACAACAAGGTGCAGAAACGCGCCGCCGCCATTCGCAAGGGGCTGCCCGACGCACTCGACCTTCTGGTCATCTGCGCCGAAGCGGGCCTGACCGTCGACGCGGCCTTCAACCGCTGCGCCCGCGAACTGGGCAAGGCTTACCCCGAACTGGGTGACGAATTTCAGCTGACCGCCATCGAACTCAGCTTTCTGACCGAACGGCGCATGGCATTCGAAAACCTGGCCACCCGCGTCAAGCTGGACGCGGTCAAGGGCGTGGTCACGACCATGATCCAGACCGAAAAATACGGCACGCCGCTCGCCTCCGCGCTGCGCGTGCTATCGGCCGAATTTCGCCACGAACGCATGATGCGCGCGGAAGAAAAGGCCGCCCGCCTGCCCGCCATCATGACCGTGCCGTTGATCCTGTTCATTCTGCCGACCCTGTTCGTCGTCATTCTGGGTCCGGCCGCCTGTTCGATCAGCACCGCTTTCTAAAGGTTGGAGAGAGGGACGACGCGCTTGCCGTAGCGTCGCCCGGAAAGCCGCCCGCCCCGCCGGAAAAAGGCGGTGGCGGGCGGCTTTTTTCCTGCTTATCCTCCGGCCAAAGAACAGGAGAATGGATCGCATGAAACGCGCTGCCCTCGCTTTGGCTATATTTGCCGCCACCACCGCCCTTCCCGCGCTGGCGGCCCAGCCGGTCACCGGTCGCTGGTCCACTGTGGATGGCAAGGCGATCGTCCACATCGCCCCCTGCGGCAAACAATTGTGTGGCAAGATCGAACGGATCGTAAAGCCAACGCCGGGCCGTCCCCATACCGACATCAACAATGCCGACCCCGCACTGCGCGACCGCCCGCTGGTCGGCCTCGGCCTGCTGACCGGCTTTTCCGAAGCGGGCGACTTGTGGAAGGGGACGATCTACGACCCGGAAAGCGGCAAGAGCTACACGTCCAAAGTCAGCCGCAACGCCAATGGCACGCTCAAGGTGCAGGGCTGCATCGCCTTCTTCTGCAAGACCCAGACCTGGACGCCCCTGCGCTAAAACGCACAACGCCCCGGCCTTGCGACCGGGGCGTTGCCCTATCCCGAAACCCGAAAGATCAGGCCGCCTTGCGCGCCTTGTTCAGCTTCTTCATCAACATGTCGCGTTTCAGCCGCGACAGATGGTCGATGAACAAAACCCCTTCCAGATGATCCATTTCATGCTGAAGGCAAGTGGCCAGCAGCCCGTCAATCTGCTCCTCATGGATGCGGCCATCACGGTCCATCCAGCTGGCACGGACCGACGCCGGGCGCTCCACCTCGGCATATTGCTCCGGCACAGACAGGCACCCTTCATTATAGACTGCCATGTCCTGCGACCCGGACAGGATTTCCGGGTTGATGAACACCATCGGCTTCCTGACTGGCGGCGCATCTTCCTCGTCCGTCTCCGGTTCCTGAAGATCCATCACCAGCACACGCTTGGGAACGCCGACCTGAATCGCGGCCAGGCCGATGCCCGGCGCGTCATACATCGTCTCGAACATATCGTCGATCAGGCGTTGCAGGTCCGCGTCGATCGCCTCGACCGGCGTCGAAATGGTGCGCAGGCGCGGATCGGGCGCCTCAAGGATAGGAAGAATAGCCATATCATCCTAAAATAGACGGAATGCCGCCCCATTTCAAGCTATCGGCTTCACCCCACTGGCCGCCGCGCGCGCAATGCCTGCGCCAGCGTGCCTTCGTCCAGATAGTCCAGTTCCCCGCCCACCGGCACGCCATGGGCCAGTTGGGTCAGGCGGATGGGAAAACGCTCCAGCCGCTCGGCCAGATAATGAGCCGTCGTCTGCCCCTCCAGCGTGGCATTCATCGCCAGCACCACTTCGTCGATCCCGCCCAGTTCCAGCCGGGCGACCAGCGCGTCGATGGTCAGATCCTCCGGCCTTATCCCTTCCAGCGCGGACAATCGCCCGCCCAGCACATGGAAACGGCCGGGGAACAGCCGCGACTTGTCCAGCGCCCACAAGTCCGCCACATCCTCCACCACGCACAGCGCCCGCCCGTCGCGGCGCGGGTCCGCACACACGCCGCACGGGTTGACCGTATCGACATTGCCGCATGTATCGCACGTCACCAGCCGTTCGTTCACCGCCTCCAGCGCGCGCAGCAACGGAGCCATCGCGCCGTCGCGTTTCTTGATGAGGTGCAACACCGCCCGCCGCGCCGAACGCGGCCCAAGACCGGGGAGCCGGGACAGCGCCTGCGTCAGCGCTTCTATCTCTGGGGATGCCATGGAACCGAGATAGGGGGTTGCAAGTCGTCCCGACAAGAGGTTTGAGCAAGCTATGCGTATTATCTACATGGGCACCCCTGATTTCGCCGTCCCCGCGCTCGATGCGCTGGCAAAGGCGGGCCACGCCATCGTCGCGGTCTACAGCCAGCCGCCCCGCCCAGCCGGACGCGGCAAGGCGCTGCGCCCCTCCCCGGTCCATCAGCGCGCGCAGGACATGGGAATAGAGGTCCGCACGCCCGTATCGCTGAAAGACGCCGACGTGCAGGCCGCCTTCGCCGCGCTCGACGCCGATATCGCAGTGGTCGCCGCTTATGGTCTTATTCTGCCGCGCGCGATCCTCGCCATGCCGCGCCATGGCTGCATGAACATCCACGCCTCGCTGCTGCCGCGCTGGCGCGGGGCCGCGCCGATCCAGCGAGCGATCCTCGCGGGCGACAATGTTACCGGCGTCACCATCATGGACATGGAGGCAGGCCTCGACACTGGCCCGATGCGCGCCAAATATGTCACCCCGATCGAGGACAAGACCGCCGGCACCCTGACCGCCGAACTGGCGCAGGCGGGTGCGGACCTGATGGTCGAGGTGCTGGACGACATCGCCCTGCATCCACCGATGGCCCAGCCGGACGAAGGCGTCACCTACGCGGCCAAGATCGACAAGCCCGAAGCGCGGATCGACTTCACCCATAGCGCGCAACAGGTCGAACGGCAGGTCCGCGCCTTCAATCCCGCGCCCGGTGCTTTCTTCGTCTATGGCAGCGAACGCTTCCGCATCCTGTCCGCCCATATCGAACATCATGGCGGGGAAGCAGGTATGCTGCTGGACGACAGCCTGCTGATCGGCTGCGGCCATGACGCGATCCGCCCCACGCTTATCCAGCGCGCGGGCAAGGGCGCAATGACGCCGGGCGAATTGCTCAACGGTTTTGCCATGCCCGCCGGAAGCCATGTGGATGACTGAACGCGCCGGTCGGCCTGTCGCCCGATGACCCGCTACGCCCTGACCGTCGAATTTGACGGCCGCCCCTATATGGGCTGGCAACGCCAGTCCCATGGTCCCAGCGTGCAGCAGGCGATCGAGGACGCGATCCACGCCGTCACTGGCGAACGCACCATCGTTCATGCCGCAGGCCGCACCGACGCTGGCGTCCATGGCCTCGCCATGCGCGCCCATGCCGACATTGCCAAGGACTTGGCCCCCTTCCGCCTGATGGGAGCCATCAACGCAAGGCTGCGCCCGCACCCGGTCGCAATCCTGGCGTGCGATCCCGTCGCCGACGACTGGCACGCCCGCTTTTCCTGTCTTGGTCGCGCCTATGTCTATCGCATCGCCAACCGCCGCGCGCCGCTGACGTTCGAAAAAGGGCTGACATGGCAGGTCATTCAGCCGCTGGACGCCGACGCGATGCACGACGCCGCGCAGCTATTGGTGGGCCTGCACGACTTCACCACCTTCCGCTCCGCCCATTGCCAGTCGCAAAGCCCGGTCAAAACGCTCGACCTTCTTAACGTGGAAAGGGCAGGCGACCGCATCGCCATCCACGCCGCCGCTCGCTCCTTCCTCCACCATCAGGTCCGCTCGATGGTCGGCTGCCTCGCCATGGTCGGCATGGGCCGCTGGACCGCCGACGACCTGCGCGCGGCACTGGAAGCCCGCAACCGCGCCGCCCTCGGCCTCAACGCCCCGTCCGACGGCCTCTATTTCCTGCGCGCCGATTATCCGGGTGATGGGTATGAAAAATAGGGCGCAAACCTATAGCTAAATTGGCACCAGCACCTGTCGCCGATCGCCGCAGAAGCGGCCAACGCTTGGATGCCCGCTATGATTTGCCGCCCCAGCGCCATCGCCAGCCGCCCTCGGTTTTCAAAGCGCAAATAATGATAAGGGCAATCACCGCTGGACCATCAACGACCAACTTTCCCCATCCGGGGAGATTTGCAGCCACGGCAATGATGAGAAAAAATCCCGCAAGAAAAGCCCAACCCTCCCATGATATGGGTAGCCCAGAACCGTAACCATACCGCTTGGGTGCAAACCATGCCTTCGATGATCGTTTTGCCATTCTGCAAACTCCTGCAACGGCAAAGAATATAGCACAATCACGGCCCGCCATTCTATGATTTGTGCCGCAACCCGCCCCACACCCTAACCGAACACCCCAACCCGCAACTGGTTCTTGCCCCCATGTTTGGCCGTCAGCATCGCCGCGTCCGCGCAGGCGATCATCCGTTCCAGATCCACCGCATCGGGCGCCGTCACATGGACCAGCCCGAAACTGCCACTGACCCCGACACCCTGCGCCGCCAGCGCCACACGCACATCCTGCGCCAGTGCCTCTGCCCCAACGCCGTCCCGCCCGGCCAGCAACATCACGAATTCATCGCCGCCCACCCGCGCCACCGCGTCGCGCGTGGTGCCATGCGCGCTCAGCAATTGCGCGACATCGACCAGACAGGCGTCGCCCGCCGCATGGCCGTGCCGGTCGTTCAACTGCTTGAACCCGTCAAGGTCGAGGAACAGCAGGCTCACCCCCTGCTCGCCCCCGCGCGCATCGGCCAATATGTCGTTCGCCCGTGCCGCCAGCCCCCGGCGATTGAGCAGCCCGGTCAGCGGATCATGCACCGCCTCGAAACTCGCGCGGCGCAGTTCCGACAGATCCTCGATCACCGCGACGAAAAATTCCGGCTGCCCATCGTCATCCCGCACCATCGCCACCGTCAGGTTGATCCAGATGATCGTGCCATCGGCGCGAATATAGCGTTTCTCCAGCGTATAGCGCGGAAACTCGCCATCATGCAGCCGCGCCAGCAGGTCTTCGTCGATATGCAGGTCGTCGGGATGCGTGATCTGCTGAAACCCGGTGCGCAGCAAAGTCGCGGCATCATGGCCGCTGATTTCGCAAAAGCGCGGGTTGACCATCAGGAACGCGCCGTCCAGCCCGACATGGGCAATGCCCACCGGCGCGTGCAGAAACGTTGCCTCGAACCGGCGCTGCGCGAGCGCGAGTTCAGCGGTCAGATCATTGGACGGTAAAGGTTTGCGGCTTTCCGATTCTAGGAATTGCCGATGCGACTGCCTGCTCATTCCCCCTCATGGCGCGCAGGGAGTAAACAGAGGCTTTATGTCGCGATGCCGCAACGCAATATATCTGTAAAATATTCAGAGCCGCGCCCGAAACGGGGTGAAATTGGTGCCCGCGTCGAACACGTCCAGCCCTTCGGCCCGCTTCAACCCGTTGACCACCATATAGGTTACCGGCGTCAGCACCACTTCCCAGCCGACCTTCATCGCCCAGTTGGTGACCATCACCGTCAGCACCTGCGCGTCGCTCCATGCCCCATAAAATGCCAGCGGGTAAAAGATCAGGCTGTCCACCCCCTGCCCCACGATGGTCGACCCGATCGTGCGCATCCACAAATGCCGCCCCTGCGTCAGCACTTTCATGCGCGCCAGCACGAAGCTGTTGGCAAATTCCCCGGCCCAGAATGCAAGCAGCGACGCAAACACGATCCGCCATGTGCTTCCGAACACCGCTTCATAGGCGTCTTGCCCCGACCAGCCGTCGGCAGCGGGCAGCGCGACCACGACCCAACTCATCACCGCCATGAACAGCATCGCGCCAAAGCCCGCCCATACGCACCGCCGCGCGCGGGCATAGCCATAGACTTCGGTCAGCACGTCGCCGATCACATAGCCCAGCGGAAAAAACAGGATGCCCGCGCCGAATGTGAAGCCGCCGACCGTGGACAGTTTGGCCGCACCGATCAGGTTCGACAACAGCAATATGGTGACGAACGCCGCCATGAAAAAATCATAATAGCGCAGCGGCCGCGCGCCCAGCGCCCCCGCTTCGACCCTTTGCACTGCCCCGTCGTTCATGTCTTTGGCATAGACGATGGCCGCATCATTGCAAGCCGCCCAAACCGACGCTATCGGGACCGCACACATGGCCCCGTAGCTCAACTGGATAGAGCACCCGCCTTCTAAGCGGGATGTTGCGTGTTCGAGTCACGCCGGGGTCACCATCACCTTACCCAAACAGACATGGGCCGGGACGCACCGCGCCCCGGCTGGCGTATCGACTTACAGAATGGTCTGGCCGGTCTTGGCCCAATCGGCCATGAAACCCTCGATGCCCTTGTCGGTCAGCACATGGTTGAACAGCGCCTTGATGACGGTGGGCGGCGCAGTCATCACGTCCGCGCCGATCCGCGCGCTTTCCAGCACATGGATGGGGTGGCGCACCGACGCGACCAGGATTTCGGTGTCGAAACCATAATTGTCGTAAATCAGGCGAATGTCCTGAATCAACGCCATGCCGTCAAAGCCATTATCGTCATGACGGCCCACGAAGGGCGAAATGAAACTTGCGCCCGCCTTGGCCGCCAACAACGCCTGATTGGCGGAAAAGCACAAGGTCACATTCACCTGCGTGCCATCGTCGGTCAGCGCCTTGCAGGTCTTCAGGCCGTCGATCGTCAACGGCACCTTGATGCACACATTGTCGGCGATCTTGCGCAGGACTTCGGCTTCCTTCATCATCGTCTCATGGTCGAGCGCGACGACTTCGGCGGACACCGGCCCATCGACCAGTCCGCAGATTTCCGCGACCACTTCCAGAAACTTGCGCCCCGACTTGTGGATCAGCGACGGGTTGGTGGTGACACCGTCCAGCAGGCCGGTAGCGGCCAGATCGCGGATTTCGGCGGTGTCGGCGGTGTCGACGAAGAATTTCATGGGTGCAGGCTCCAAAGGGACAGGGAATCGGCTTCCTTTAACCACTGACCGCCCGATTGGCCATCGCCCGATCGCGCAACAGCCTTGGCAACGCGCCAGCAACAGTCCTAAGGCACCGGCACCTTTCCAAAGGACCAGCCATGCTCCGCCGCCTCACCCTGCCCCTCATCGTTCTTGCCGCCCCCGCCAACGCCGCGACCAGCGAAACGCAGGCATGGCTCAGCGAAAGCGTCACGATCCGCGCGGACCCCGCCACCATCGTCACGCTCGATTCCAGCCAGCGCGCCCGCGCCGACGCGGCCAGCGGCGGCGAACAGTTTCTCGTCCGGGGGGCGATCGACCACGCCATCGCGCCGGGCGTGCAACTGGGCGGCGGCCTCGCCTGGCTCAAAAGCGAAAGCGATCAGGAAATGCGCCTGTTTCAACAGGCGACGTTCACGAAGGGCATCTGGAGCGCCCGCACACGGCTGGAACAGCGTTTCTTCGACAATGCCGACACCGCCAGTTGGCGCCTGCGCCAGCGGGTGCAGGCCGCCGTGCCGATCGACAGCGCAAAACAATGGACGCTGATCGCAGCGAGCGAAATCATGTTCCACCTCAACCGCGCCCGCGCGAGCGACAAGACCGGCCTTGCCGTGATGCGCCACCAGATCGGCTTGCGTCACCCGATCGGCAAGGGTGTGGACGCGCAGTTGCTCTATATGCGGCAACAGACGTTCCGCGAAGCCCGCGCCGATGTCGTCGCGCATATCCCTTGGCTGACGTTAAGCTGGCGAATGTAGCAGGCGGCGTTTGCGCCATCGCCCGGAGCCGCTAAGGATCATCCATGTCCCGCGCCCGCGTCCTCCTGCTCAACGCTGCCCTTGGCCCGCTCGACTATCGCGTGCCGCACGGCATATCGGTCCAGCCCGGCAGCATCGTCGTCGCCCCGCTCGGCCCGCGCCAACTGGTCGGCGTAGTGTGGGAGGAGGAGAGTTTCCCCGATGTCGACAGCGTGGGCGACAACCGCCTGCGCAACCTGATCGAAGTCGTGGATGCGCCGCCGCTCCCCGCGCCGCTGCGCCGCCTGATCGAATGGACAGCGGACTATTATCTCTCCCCCCCCGCCGCCGTGCTGCGCATGGCGCTCGCATCCATGGCCGCGCTGGAGGGGACACGCACCGTCATCGAATATCGCGCCACCGGCGCAGTCCCCGAACGTATGACCGAACAACGCGCACAGGCGCTCGAACGCATCGGCGACCGGCAAGGGCTGATCCGCGAACTGGCGCTGATCGGCGGGGTGTCCGACGCGGTGATTCGCGGCCTGATCAAGCAGGACATTTTCCAGCCCATCGAAGTCAGCGTCGATACCCCTTTCCCTATGCCCGATCCGGCCCATGCCCAGCCGATCCTGTCCGACGCCCAGCGCGAAGCCGCAACCACCATGGCCGACGCCGTGCGCGCGCACGACTTCGCGCCCTTCCTGCTCGACGGCGTCACTGGTTCCGGCAAGACGGAGGTGTATTTCGAAGCCATAGCCGCCGCCATCCGCGCCGACCGGCAAGTGCTGGTGCTACTCCCCGAAATCGCCCTGACCGAACCCTTCCTCGAACGGTTCGAAAAACGCTTCGGCACCGTCCCGGTCAACTGGCATAGCGGCCTGCGCCAGACCGAACGCCGCCGGGCGTGGCGCGCCATCGCCAGCGGACAGGCGCAGGTCGTCGTCGGCGCGCGTTCCGCCCTGTTCCTGCCCTATCCCAATCTGGGCCTCATCATCGTCGACGAAGCGCATGAGGCCAGCTTCAAGCAGGAAGATGGCGTCCATTATCACGCCCGCGACGTGGCAGTGATGCGCGGACTGATCGAGAAATTCCCGGTCATCCTCGCCTCCGCCACTCCGGCCATTGAGACGCGCCATCAGGTCGAACTGGGCCGCTACCGCGAAATCAAGCTGCCCTCCCGCTATGGCGGCGCGGAAATGCCTCAGATCGAGGGGCTGAACCTGCTCACCGACCCGCCCGAACGCGGTCGCTGGATCGCCCCGCCGCTGGTAAAGGCGATCGACGAGGTGATGGCCAAGGGCGAACAGAGCCTCCTCTTCCTCAACCGGCGCGGCTATGCGCCGCTGACGCTATGCCGCCATTGCGGCTATCGCTTCCAATGCCCCAATTGCACCGCATGGATGGTCGAACACCGGCTGACCCACCGCCTTGCCTGCCATCATTGCGGCCATGTCGTCCCCACCCCGCGCCGCTGCCCCGATTGCAAGGAGGAAGACAGCCTGGTCGCCTGCGGTCCCGGCGTCGAACGCATCGCGGACGAGGTAAAAGCGCTATGGCCACAGGCGCGCACCGCCATCGTCACGTCCGATACACTTTCCTCCCCCGCCCGCGTCGCCGATTTCGTGAAATCGGTGGAGGCCGGCGACATCGACATCATCGTCGGCACCCAATTGGTGACGAAGGGCTATCATTTCCCCAACCTCACTCTGGTCGGCGTGATCGACGCCGATCTGGGGCTGGAGGGGGGCGACCTGCGCGCCGCCGAACGCACCTTCCAGCAAATCGTGCAGGTCGCCGGACGCGCCGGGCGCGGGCAAAAACCGGGCCGCGTATTCATTCAGACCCGAATGCCCGGCAGCGAAGTCATACAGGCGCTGATCGACGGCGACACCGAACGTTTCTACGCCGTCGAAACCGAACATCGCCGCCGCGCCAACGCCCCCCCCTTCGGCCGCTTTGCCGCGATCATCATCTCCAGCGAAAATGCCGACGAAGCCGCGCAAACCGCCCGCCTGATCGGCAAATCTGCGCCTGTGATCGAAGGGATGGCCGTCTATGGTCCCGCCCCCGCGCCACTGTCCGTCCTGCGCGGGCGGCACCGCCACCGCCTGCTCATCCACGCGACGCGGCAGGTCGATATTCAGGCAGCGATCCGCGAATGGCTCGGCAATCTGGTGTGGAAATCAGGCACCCGCGTCGCCGTGGATGTCGATCCCTACAGCTTCATGTGATGAACACGCCCCCTGTCACTCCCTGCCGCAACCTGTGCCAACTCGACGCCGCGCGCGCCACCTGCACCGGCTGCGGCCGCACCATCGACGAAATCGTCCACTGGCGCAGCATGGGCGATGCCGCCCGCGCCGCTGTCATGACGCGGGTGCAGGATTTCCAGCCTTTGCCCCATCCTTCGGCTTTTTCGCTACCAGCGCGTCGAACTTCGCCTTCATCCTGATCGCTGCCTCGCGCATGTCCGACGCATGGGGCGAAAAGGCTATCGGGATATTTCACCCCAGTCGCGCGAATGGCGCTAACGATGCCGGGCAGTGCGTCGGTTCCCGGCTAGTGGATCAGCCGTAACTCATCCTCGATCAGCGCGCCCTGCGCCATGTCGACCGGGCCTGCCACCACGCCGCCTGCGCAGTCCCGCACAGCGCCAAGCTCATCGCCAGCCCGGCCCAGGCCTTCACCCCGAAACGCGACCCCAAAACCAGACCAGACGAAACGCGCGACGGATGAAAAGCCCAAATTCCCTTGCCTCATGGCCGGATGGCGTCTGCTGGCGACACGATGATGACGACGCGCCGGTTTTCGCGGCGGCCATCGGCGGATCGGTTGCTGTCCACTGGCAGGCGCGCGCCCATGCCCAGCACGCGCAATGCGCCCGGTGCCATCCCCCCGCTGCCCAGCGCGTCGGCCACTGCCTGCGCCCGTTTCAGCGACAGCGCCTCGTTATAGGCGGCGGTCCCGGTCGAATCGGTATGCCCCTCCACCCGCGCGCCGGTGATGTCGACTGCGACCAGCGTCCGCGCCATGGCACCGATCACGCCATGTTGCGCGGGGATCAGAACGCTTTCGTCGCTGGCGAACAACAGCCGGTCGGCCATCCCGAACTGCCATCCGTCGCCCACCGGCTCGAACCCGTTTTGCTGCAACGTGGCGACCTGACGCGGGGTAAAGCCGCTCCGGTCCGGCACGGTCTGGCACCCCGCCAGCGCCAGGGACAGGATCATCAGGGAAAAAATCTGGCGCATAATATCAAGTCCGTCATTCGGTGGTTCCGTGCCGCCGCCCCTTGGCGGCATACATTGCCGCGTCCGCATGGCGCAGCAGGTCGCGCGCATCGGCGCTGTCTTGGGGATATAGCGCCCAGCCCAGGCTCAGCGACGACCGGATGCTCTGGCCATTGGGCAGCATGATCGGCTGTTCCATGCTCGCGTCGATCCGCGCCGCTACTGCCTCCACTGCGTCGCGCGCCGTGCCGGACGCCAGGATCAGGGCAAATTCATCGCCACCCAGCCGGAACGCCAGATCGCCCGTGCGCAATGCCACGCGCAAACGGGCGGCAATGACGATCAGCATCACGTCGCCCGCATCATGCCCATGCCCGTCATTGACCTGCTTGAAGCGGTTGACGTCGGCATAGATGATCGCAAAGCCTGCGTCATTGTCCTGCGCCTGCTGCACCGACGCTGCCAAATGCCGCTCGAACATGGCGCGATTGCCAAGCCCGGTCAGCGTATCGCGCGTCGCCTGTTGTTCCAGTTGCCGGTTTTCGGTCAGAACACCGGCGTGCCATTGCTGCAATTCGTCCAGCAAAGCATTGAAATCGCGCGCCAACTGATCGACTTCGGCAATCTGCGCGCCCGGCACCCGCCGGTCGAAATGCCGGTCGGCACGCACCGCATGGGCCACCTGCGCCATCTGCGCCAACGGCCCGGTCACATCCTTTTGCAACCGCCGGGCCAACATATGCGCGGCAATGACCGTCAGCCCCAGGCACGCCAGCGCGATCAGCGCGCCCGACAGGATATAGCGGCCAATCGCTCCGGCATCGCCATGCACGGTCAACCGGGCAATCACGTCCCGGCCATGGCGGATCGGCTGAGTGACTGGCGATGGCCACAACAGCGCGCCCGCCATCGCCTCCATCCGCGCGACCATGCCCGCATCGGGCCGGGTCCAGCGGATTATCAACTGCCCGCTATCGTCATGCACCTCTACCATCCGTACGCCCTGACCGCCTGCGACCATGGCGATACCATCCTGCGCCGCCGCCATGTCGTCGAACAGCAACGCCGGTTCGATCGTATAGCCCACGGTCCGCGCGACCAGCGCCAGATTGCGTTCGGCATAGCCGCGCATGACGACGACGCCTGCCACCATCAAAGTTGCCCCTGCCATCAACACCGCGAACAGGATCAGGCGCATATGCACCCGCGCCAATATCTGGCGCAACGACGGCATGACCGGGGGAACCGGATGGGTCATGGCGTCAATACCCCCCTTTCGACAGACGCAGCACGCGCGGGTCGATCCGCACGGTCGATCGCGAAACCGCGTCGATATTGAGTTGGAAATTCAGCGTGTCCGGCGCGAACATCAGGCAAAACATCGCCCCGCTGCGGCAATCGGCATCGGCTTCGGCAATGGTCACCACCGCCGCGTCGCGCACCATGCCCAACAAACGCCGATTATCCAGCGCGGCCATGCGCCCGATATAAAGGGCGTCGCACCGGGTCGCTCCGCTAGGGTCAGACAGGCGCGTCACCTGTATCTGCGCGCCATTGGACAGGGTGATGCTGTCCAGTTGCCCCGCATGGTCAGCCACGCCGGCAACGCATAGCTGGACGAAAGGCCGGGCGGTCGGCCAGCGGGTGAATTCCAATATGGCGTCGGTCATCCGCGCCGCGCCTGTCGCCATGCGGTCCGGCCCATCGCCCAGCGGCATGACCACAGGTCGCAACACCGGCGCGGCCATCACCGCGACCGGGACCATCAACAGCAACCAAAACACCAGATGCCGCAAATTCTGCCCCAAACCCGTCCGAATATAGTTAATCGGGTGTAAAAATCCGACCATTCGGGCCGTAAGTCAACCATTCGTCACGCCATCGTTCCAACTTGTCGGGCAATGGTGCCAAGCCGTGGCCTAAACGTCACGCTCGCGCGCCAGCAACGCCCGCTTGCGTTCCACGCCCCAGGCATAGCCGCCCAGCGCCCCGTCGCCGCGCACCACCCGGTGGCACGGAATCAGCACCGCCAGCCCGTTGCCGCCACACGCCGTCCCCGCCGCCCGCACGGCGCCGGGCCGACCGATCGCGGCGGCGATATCGCCATAGCTGCGCATTTGCCCTGGCGGAATCGCGCGCAATGCGGCCCACACCGCCTGCTGAAACGCCGTGCCACCCACATCCACCGGCAGGTCGGGCGTCGCCGCCGGATCCTCCACCAGCGCCGCGACTGCCGCCGCCAGTCGGTCCGTGACCACATCGGCGGACCGAAGTTCCGCCGCCGGAAAGCGCGCACGCAATTCCGCCTCCCCCTCGCCGAAACTGATCCGGCACAGCCCCTTGTCCGTCGCCGCGACCAGCACGGGGCCAAGGCTGCTATCCACGGTGCGCCATCGGATGACGACACCCCGTCCCCCCGCCTGCCACGCGCTCGGCGTCATGCCCAGCGTGCCTTGCGCATCGGCATAGGCCCGGCTCGGCGCCCCATAGCCCGCCGCATAGATCGCATCGGTCACACGCCCCTCCTGCGCCAATGCCGCCTTCAGCCGATCGGTCCGCAACGCGCGTGCGAACGCCGCCGGGGAATTTCCAGTCAACCCTTTGAAAAGACGTTGAAAATGATGCGGCGCATAGCCCACATGCGCGGCCAGTTCGGCCAGCATGGGTGGCGTCTCCGCCGCTTCGATCAGTGCGATCGCTGCCGCCACGGCCTGCTCGTCGCGCGCCACATCGTCGGGGCGACAGCGCAGGCAAGCGCGAAATCCCGCCGCCCGCGCCACCGCCGGATCGGGCAGGAACGTCATATTCTCGCGCCGGGGATGGCGCGCTGCGCAACTGGGTTTGCAGTAAATCCCCGTGGTCGCCACGCACCCCACGAACCGCCCGTCCATTCCCCGGTCGCGCGCCAGCACGGCGGCCCAGCAGGCTTGCGGATCGGGCATCGGGGGCGCGGGACGGGCGGGCTGACTCACATACATGGATATGGCCTATGTTAGTAAAGATCGCGACGCTTCCTGTATCTTGCGTTCAAACGCGATTGCGGCATTTCCCGATTGCACAGCGCCTCCCGTGCAATATGTATGCGCGCCATATGGTCGCCCTTCTCCGCCGCTTCGCCCTGCTTCTCGCGCTGCTTGCGCCAGCCACCCTTCACGCCGAACAGCAGGACATCGCCGCCGCCGCGCGCGGTGTCGTGCGCGTCGTGCTGGTCGCCACCGACGGCAGCGAAGCCTATTTCGTCGGCCATGGCAGCGGGCTGGCCGTCGCCCCGGACAAGATCCTGACCAACGCCCATGTCGTGGAACTGGTGCGGGAGGAAAAAAATCTCGTCATCGGCGTCATCCCGTCGGAAGGGCGCAAGACCTATGGCGGGCGAATCATCGCCTTTTCCCCCGGCAACGACCTTGCCCTCATCCAGCTGGACGAAGGCCGCCTGCCCGTCTCTACCTTCTACGCCGGAGCAGTCACCGATGGCGCGCATGTCACTGCGATCGGCTATCCCGGCACGGTCGATCGTGCGCAGGGTCTGGGCCTCAAACAGATGGTCGAACCACTCGCCACGGTAAAGACCAGCGGCACCCTGTCGTCGGGCCGCTCCGGCCAGAGCTTCGACACGCTGCTGCATACCGCCCCGCTGGGCGCGGGGAACAGCGGCGGGCCGCTGGTCGATGATTGCGGCCGGGTATTGGGCGTCAACAGCTTCGGGTCGGTGTCGGACGGCAATGACGCCGAATTCGGCTTTGCCATATCCTGGCGCGAAATCGCCTCCTTCCTGCGGCAGGCCGGCGTCGCCTCGCGCCACACCATCGTCCCCTGCCGCTCCATGGCCGAAGCGGACGCTGCCGAAGCCGCCATCACCCAGCGCGAATCGCAGGCGACCGAACAAAAGACGCGCGCCAGCGCCGACGCCCGCGAAGCCGCCCTCACCCGCGCCCGCGACACAGCGGAGCGCGACGTCATCACGGCCCGCGAAAACGCCATGGCTGGCGCGGCGGTTCTGCTGGCCATCGCCGTGCTGGGCCTCGGTGCAGGCGGCCTCCTCTATACGCAGGGCAAGGAAAAGCCCGCAATCTGGGGGTTCTCGATTGGCGGCCTGTTCCTGTTCGGCGCGCTTGGCCTGTTCTTCTTCCGCCCCAGCTTTGCCGGCATCGACGAACGCATCGCCGTGGCGCAGGACAGCAGCATCGTGGGCAACAGCGCCTTTGCCTGGGCTGGCGACAATATCTGCAAGGTCGATATGGGCCGCAGCCGCCTGACCATATCGCAACCCAGCGACATCCCCTTTAGCTGGGCGGAGGGCGGCTGCGTCAATGGTGACGCCCAATATGTGGCTAACGGCACGCGGTGGCAGCGGCCCCATGTCCCGGCGGATGGCAATTACCTGACCGCCAGCAATTTCGACCCCGTCACGGGCATGGTGCGGATCGACCGCTGGCTGCCCGACGCCGACACGATGGACAAGGCGCGCGCCCTCATCGCACAAAAACCCGTGCAGGGATGCAGCGCGAACCCGGAGAATCTGGCCCGCGTCGCCGCGTTACAATCCGATCTGGCAGCACTGGTCCCGGCCCAGCCTAATGAACGGATCGTCTATCATTGCCAGAAAGGACGGCTTGCCCCGGAAGCGCAATTGGCCGCTCCTGCGCAATAGCCGATTCGCGGCGCGATAAAAACTCAGGCAAATGCCGCCGATTTCGCACTAACGATGGAATCGCGCACCATGACTTGCATAGTCATAATCGCGCTGCTAACCGGCCCGACAACAGGGGGGACTGGCAACGTCGCCGCCCCTTCTTTGCATGACCGGCAAATCAAGTGTGGAGGACGGCAAGCGCGTGGAAACTAGCAGCGGTATTCAAGCCAGCCTCAGCGGCCGCTATGCGGTGGCGCTGTTCGATCTGGCCCGCGACGCGAATGCGCTCGACACAGTGGCGCAAAGCCTTACTGCGTTGAAGGCCGCGCTCGCTCAATCCCCTGATTTCAGGGATCTTATCAACAGCCCGGTGTTGAGCCGCGATGCAGCAGGCAAGACGATCGGCGCCGTCGCATCCTCCATGGGGACAGACGGGCTGACGACGAAATTCCTGGGTGTCCTCGCCCAGAACCGTCGCCTGTCGCAACTGCCCGCCGTCATCCGCGCCTATGAAACGCTGCTGTCGAATCACAACGGCGAGGCCCGTGCCGAAGTGACCAGCGCGCATCCGCTCGACGAAACACAGATCGCTGCGCTGGCGCAAAACCTGCGCGCGCGCGTTGGCCGCACGGTTGCCGTCGATGCAAAGACAGACCCCGCGATCCTGGGCGGGCTGATCGTCAAGATCGGCAGCCAGATGATCGACAGCTCCATCCGCACTCGTTTGAATAGTCTCGCCACGGCGATGAAAGGCTGAACATGGATATCAACGCCGCAGAAATTTCGAAGGTCATCAAGGACCAGATCGCCAATTTCGGCACCGAAGCGCAGGTTAGCGAAGTCGGTTCCGTGCTGACCGTGGGTGACGGCATCGCCCGCGTCCATGGCCTCGACAACGTCCAGGCGGGCGAAATGGTCGAATTCGCCAATGGCGTTCAGGGCATGGCGCTGAACCTGGAAGCCGACAATGTCGGCGTCGTGATCTTCGGCTCGGACAGCGAGATCAAGGAAGGCGACACCGTCAAGCGCACCGGCACCATCGTCGACGTTCCCGTCGGCAAGGGTCTGCTGGGTCGCGTCGTGGATGGCCTGGGCAATCCCATCGACGGCAAGGGTCCGATCGTGTCCGACCAACGTATGCGCGTCGAACGCAAGGCACCCGGCATCATCCCGCGCACCTCGGTCCATGAACCTGTCCAGACCGGCCTCAAGGCGATCGACACGCTCGTTCCCGTCGGCCGTGGCCAGCGCGAACTGATCATCGGCGATCGCCAGACCGGCAAGACCGCCGTCGCGATCGACACCTTCATCAACCAGAAGGCCGCCAACGCGGGCGATGACGAGAGCAAGAAGCTCTACTGCATCTATGTCGCGATCGGCCAGAAGCGCTCGACCGTCGCACAGATCGTCAAGCAGCTCGAAGAAAATGGCGCGATGGAATATTCGATCGTCGTCGCCGCGACCGCTTCGGAACCCGCGCCGCTCCAGTATCTCGCCCCCTATACCGGCGTGACCATGGGCGAATATTTCCGCGACAACGGTATGCACGCCGTCATCGTCTATGACGATCTGTCCAAGCAGGCCGTGGCCTATCGCCAGATGTCGCTGCTGCTGCGTCGTCCTCCGGGCCGTGAAGCCTATCCGGGCGACGTCTTCTATCTGCACAGCCGCCTGCTGGAGCGCGCTGCCAAGATGAACAAGGAAAACGGCTCCGGTTCGCTGACCGCTCTGCCGATCATCGAGACGCAGGCGGGCGACGTGTCGGCCTACATCCCGACCAACGTGATTTCGATCACCGACGGCCAGATCTTCCTTGAAACCAACCTCTTCTACCAGGGTATCCGCCCGGCAATCAACGTGGGCCTCTCGGTGTCGCGTGTCGGTTCCGCCGCGCAGACCAAGGCGATGAAGAAGGTGTCCGGCTCGATCAAGCTGGAGCTGGCGCAGTATCGCGAAATGGCCGCCTTCGCCCAGTTCGGTTCGGACCTCGACGCTTCGACCCAGAAGCTGCTGAACCGTGGTGCGCGCCTGACCGAGCTGCTCAAGCAGGCGCAATTCTCGCCTTTGCCTTTCGAGGAACAGACCGCGTCGATCTTCGCTGGCACCAACGGCTATCTGGACGCGATCCCGGTCAAGGACGTGAACCGCTACGAAGACCTGATGCTGGCCTATCTGCGCCACGATCATGCCGACGTGCTGACCATGATCCGCGATACCAAGGATCTGGGTGACGAAGCCAAGGGCAAGCTCAAGGCCGCGCTCGACAGCTTCGGCAAGACGTTCGCGTGATTTGATGAAGGCCGCCGGGTGACCGGCGGCCTCCCTACACTGAATTCGGGATTGAGATGGCAAGCCTCAAGGAACTGAAGATCCGCATCGGGTCGGTCAAATCGACCCAGAAGATCACCAAGGCGAAGCAAATGGTCGCCGCTGCGAAACTGCGCAAGGCGCAGGCCGCAGCGGAAGCCGCGCGTCCCTATTCCAGCCGTCTGGAAGCGGTCGTCGCTTCGCTCGCCTCGAAAATCGCGGGCGGTTCGGGCGAAGGCGCGTCGCCACTGCTGGCTGGCACCGGCAAGGATCAGGTTCACCTCCTCGTCGTCGCCAACTCCGACCGTGGCCTGGCGGGCGCGTTCAACGCGAACATCGTCAAGGCCGCCCGGCTGAAGGCGGACGAGCTGACGCGGCAGGGCAAGACGGTGATCTTCTACCTGATCGGTCGCAAGGGCCGCCCGGTCATCAACCGCCTCTTTCCCGGCGCCATCGTCGGCCAGTTCGATACCACCGGTGCCAAGCAGCCCGGCTATGATCAGGCGCAGGCCATCGCCAATGAGCTGACGACGATGTATCTGAACGGCAAGTTCGACATCGCGCATCTCTTCTACTCGCGCTTCAAATCTGCGCTGGCGCAGATTCCGACCGAACAGCAGATCATCCCGGTCAAGATCCCGGCGGATGCTGATCGCAACGCCATCGGCGCGACGGTCGAATATGAACCGAGCGAAGAAGCGATCCTGGACGAGCTGCTGCCGCGCAACATCGCGATCCAGCTGTTCAAGGCGCTGCTGGAAAACAACGCATCCGAACAGGGCGCGTCGATGACCGCAATGGACAATGCCACGCGCAACGCCGGCGATCTTATCAGCAAGCTGACCATTCAGTATAACCGCAGCCGTCAGGCCGCGATCACCACCGAACTGGTCGAAATCATTTCGGGCGCGGAAGCGCTTTAAGTACACGCACGCAAGGAAGCAGTCATGGCAACTACCAACAATGTAGGCCGCATCTCACAGGTCATCGGCGCCGTCGTCGACGTGACCTTCCCCGATGCGCTCCCGTCGATCCTGTCGGCGCTGGAAACCAGCAATAACGGCCAGCGCCTGGTGCTGGAAGTCGCCCAGCATCTGGGTGAAAACACCGTCCGCACCATCGCGATGGATTCGACCGAAGGTCTGACCCGTGGCCAGGAAGTCACCGACACCGGCGCGCAGATCAGCGTTCCCGTCGGCCCGGCCACGCTCGGCCGCATCCTCAACGTCATCGGTGAGCCGATCGACGAGCGCGGCCCGGTGCAGACCGACATGCGTTCGCCCATCCATGCCAAGGCACCCGAATTCATCGAACAGTCGACCGAAAGCTCGATCCTGGTCACCGGCATCAAGGTCATCGACCTTCTCGCCCCTTACGCAAAGGGCGGCAAGATCGGCCTGTTCGGCGGCGCTGGCGTGGGCAAGACGGTTCTCATTCAGGAACTGATCAACAACATCGCCAAGGGCCATGGCGGCACGTCGGTGTTCGCGGGCGTGGGTGAACGTACCCGCGAAGGTAACGATCTCTACCACGAATTTCTCGACGCAGGCGTCATTGCCAAGGACGCCGATGGCAACGCCATTTCCGAAGGGTCCAAGGTCGCTCTCGTCTATGGTCAGATGAACGAGCCGCCGGGCGCCCGTGCGCGCGTCGCCCTGTCGGGCCTGACCATCGCGGAATATTTCCGCGACGTCGAAAATCAGGACGTGCTGTTCTTCGTCGACAACATCTTCCGCTTCACGCAGGCAGGCGCGGAAGTGTCCGCTCTGCTCGGCCGTATTCCTTCGGCCGTGGGCTACCAGCCGACCCTGTCGACTGACATGGGCCAGTTGCAGGAACGCATCACCTCCACGCACAAGGGGTCGATCACCTCGGTGCAGGCCGTCTATGTTCCCGCGGACGATCTTACCGATCCGGCACCGGCAACCTCGTTCGCGCATCTTGATGCGACGACCGTTCTTAACCGTGCGATTTCGGAACTGGGTATCTACCCGGCGGTCGATCCGCTCGACTCCACCAGCCGCGTGCTGGAGCCGCGCACCGTGGGTCAGGAACATTACGACACGGCCCGCGCCGTCCAGTCGATCCTCCAGAAGTATAAGTCGCTTCAGGACATCATCGCCATTCTGGGCATGGACGAGCTTTCGGAAGAAGATAAGCTGACCGTCACCCGCGCCCGCAAGCTTCAGAAGTTCCTATCGCAGCCGTTCCACGTCGCCGAAGTCTTCACCGGCATCAGCGGCAAGTTCGTGGCCGTCGAAGACACCGTCAAGTCGTTCAAGGCCGTGGTCGAAGGCGAATATGACCATCTGCCCGAAAACGCCTTCTACATGGTCGGCGGGATCGACGAAGCCATCGAAAAGGCCAAAAAACTGGCCGCCGAAGCGGCATAAAACCGATACTTCCCCTCCCTTCAAGGGAGGGGATTGAGGGGTGGGTGGCGCGCGCAGCGGGCCTGCCCCCTTCTCGTTCAGGGCGCCTCGCCGTCGATCAGGGGCTGGGACTTGGATAGTGGCACTGCATTTTGAACTCGTGACCCCGGAAAAGCTCGTCCGTTCGCAGGACGTCTATCAGGTCGTGGTGCCAGGCACCGATGGCGATTTCGGCGTGCTGGAAGGCCATGCGCCCTTCATGTCGACCGTGCGCGACGGCAGCATCCAGATTTACGCCACGGCCGGCGCAGTGCCCGAAATTCTGCCGGTCCAGGGCGGCTTTGCCGAAGTGAATGAAAAGGGTCTGACGATTCTCGCCGAAAAGGCAGGCTGACCGTCCACCACCCCATCACTGACATTCTCGACAAGGGGCGCTTTCCGCGCCCCTTTTCTTTGCCCTGAACAGCGCGAAAATGACCCACAATATTGCCCTGTGGTGCAATATTGTGGGTGCTGCTGTTTTTGCGACTCTATGTCCATCTCGCTGTCGCCAAATGCGTGGCATCCGCTTGATCTGCATCGGCAATCTCACGCCCGTCATGCGCCCTTCGCTTGGTGGCCCATTCTCTCATTTTTTCCCGACCATATTCGCCGTGCGCCATTAGCCATTTGTCAAAGTTTCCACTTTATTCACCTTGATCAACCCTATCTGACCGGCATTTGGCCCGGTCGTGACATGCAGGCGGAGAGCTATGAGCGCCTTTGGACGGAAAAATGGACCTGCCGGCATCAAGTCTGGCTTTGGCGTTGCCCGGCCAATGCAGGGCGGCGCGCCCAAGGAGGAATTGCGCGGCGGCGATCAATTCCCGCCGCTGGATATTGCCGCGCTCCCCGGCGAATCGACCTTCGACCCGCTGGCCGCCCCGACCAGCCAGATGCAGCGCAATGCCGATGCGATGAACCGCCTGTCGGACCGCGCCAATGCCGAACATGTGGCCGACGCCGGGCCGCAGGGCTTTGAAGCCAGCGTCCACAAGATCAAGGAACAGGTGCTTCCCCGCCTGCTGGAACGAGTCGACCCCGAAGCGGCCGCCACCCTGACCAAGGATGAACTGGCGGAGGAATTCCGCCCGATCATCATGGAAGTGCTGGCCGAACTGAAACTCACTCTTAACCGGCGCGAACAATTCGCGCTGGAAAAGGTGCTGGTCGATGAACTGCTGGGCCTCGGCCCGCTCGAAGAATTGCTGTCCGACCCGGACATCACCGACATCATGGTGAACGGCCCGGACCAGACCTATATCGAAAAAAAGGGCAAGCTGCTCATTGCCCCGATCAAGTTTCGCGATGAGGAACATCTGTTCCAGATCGCCCAGCGCATCGTCAGCAAGGTCGGCCGCCGCGTCGATCAGACGACCCCACTGGCCGACGCCCGCCTGCCCGATGGCTCGCGCGTCAACGTGATCGTTCCGCCGCTCAGCCTGAAAGGCACGGCGATCTCGATCCGTAAATTCTCGGCCAAACCGATCACCATCGACATGCTCGCCGGCTGGGGCGCAATGTCGCCCAAAATGGCGACCGCGCTCAAGATTGCGGGTGCCTGCCGTTTCAACATCGTCATTTCAGGCGGCACGGGTTCGGGCAAGACGACCATGCTCAATGCCCTGTCGAAGATGATCGATCCGGGCGAGCGCGTGCTGACCATCGAGGATGCGGCCGAACTGCGTCTGCAACAACCCCACTGGTTGCCGCTGGAAACCCGCCCTGCAAATCTGGAGGGCAATGGCGCGATCACGATTGGCGATCTTGTCAAGAACGCCCTGCGTATGCGCCCCGACCGCATCATCCTGGGCGAAATTCGTGGCGCGGAATGTTTCGATCTGCTCGCCGCGATGAACACCGGCCATGACGGCTCCATGTGTACGCTCCACGCCAACAGCCCCCGCGAATGTCTTGGCCGTATGGAAAATATGATCCTGATGGGCGACATCAAAATCCCCAAGGAAGCGATCTCCAAACAGATCGCCGATTCGGTCGATCTGATCGTTCAGGTAAAGCGCCTGCGCGACGGTTCGCGCCGCGTCACCAACGTAACCGAAGTCATCGGGATGGAGGGCGACGTCATCGTCACCCAGGAACTGTTCAAATTCGAATATCATGATGAGGATGACAGCGGCAAAATCGTGGGCGATTATCGCTCCATGGGCCTGCGCCCCTATACGCTCGACAAGGCGCGGATGTTCGGTTTCGACCAGCCGTTTCTGGAAGCCTGCCTGTGAACCTATGCTGTAAGGAATGATGGCTGGCGGGGATTTCCCCTCCAGCCCCCTTGCGTCGCGTCACCGCTGACGGCACATCATCCTCCTTCCGTTTTTGAAGAGAGGATCCCTGATGAACCGTCTCGCCCGCGCGCTGCTGTTGGCCACTGGCCTTGCCCTGCCCGCCCTGCCGCTTGCCGCGCAACATGCCGACCATGGCGCGCACAAGGCCGCCGACCCGATCGCCGCCGCCATTGCCGCGCCGACCCGCACCCCTGCCAATGTCGCGCGCGACCGCTATCGCAACCCGTCGGAAACGCTGGCGTTCTTCGGTATCAAACCGACCCAGACCGTGCTGGAATATTCGCCCGCCGGAGGGTGGTACACCGAAATCCTCGCCCCCCTGCTGCGTGACAAGGGCAGCTTCTACGCCGCCCAGTCGGCCGGCAAGGGCTTCGATAATCTCAAGCTCAAGCTGGATGCTGACCCGGCCACTTATGGCAAGGTCAAGCTGGTCCCATGGACTGTCCCACTTGCCGCTGTCCCCAACGCCAGCGTCGACACCGTGCTGACTTTCCGCAACGTCCATAATATGGTGATGGGCGGAACCGAGGCCGCGACGTTCAAAGCCTTTTTCGACGTGCTGAAACCCGGCGGCACATTGGGCATCGTCGATCATCGCCTGCCCGAAGCACGCGACAGCACGCTGGAAAAGAGCAGCGGCTATCTCAAGGTTTCCACCATCCGGCGCATCGCGGAGGCTGCCGGCTTCCAATATGTCGGGGCGTCGGAAGTGAACGCCAATCCGAAGGATATGTCCGACTGGGCCAAGGGCGTGTGGACCCTGCCCCCGGTGCTGACCAACAAGGATGTCGATCGTGAGAAATATCTCGCCATCGGCGAAAGCGACCGCATGACCCTGAAATTCCGCAAGCCGGTCAAATAATCCGGCACCGCCTTAACCCGGTTGCGCACAGGCGGAACCGGGTTAAGGCACGTCCGTGACCGTCCCACCACCTTCCGACCGACCGCACCGGCCCTTTTTCGCTATTGGCCTGCGCCTGACGGCCGTGATTTGCCTGTCGATCATGTTCGTGACCGTTCGGCTGGCCAATCAGCGCGGCGTCCATATCGTCGAATCGCTATTCTATCGGCAAGCGCTGGCCCTACCCTTCGTGCTGGCATGGGTCGCGATGGCCGGTGGACTGGGCGCATTGCGCACCCGCCGCATCGGTGTTCACGCCAACCGCATGATGCTGGGCCTGATGGGCATGACGCTCAATTTCCTGTCCTACATCCTCCTCCTTCCGGCAGAAGCAGCAACGATCGGTTTCACCATGCCGATCTTCGGCACGATCCTGTCCGCCCTGATCCTGCGCGAGGTCACGGGCATCCATCGCTGGAGCGCGGTGCTGCTGGGCTTTGTCGGCGTGCTGGTGATGGTCCGGCCAGACGCTGGCCATTTCCCGATGCAAGGCGTGGCCGTTGCCATCGCGGCGGCTGTCGTGACCGCCAGCGTCAGCCTGGTGCTGCGCGAACTGGGCCGCACCGAAAGCGCGGGCGTCGTCGTCTTCTGGTTCACGGCGCTGTCCATGCTGCCGCTGGGTATCGCCATGCCCTTCTTCGCGCAGATGCACGATCCGCTGACCTGGGGCTTGTTGCTGCTGATCGGGCTGTTCGGCGGCGTGGCGCAGATTTGCCTGACCGCCGCGCTGCGATGGGGTCCGGTATCGGTTGTGCTGCCGATGGACTATAGCGCGATCATCTGGACCACGTTGCTGGGCGTGGCGATCGGCGAGGATTGGCCGATGGCGACGACATGGATCGGCGCAACCCTCATCATCGCCAGCGGCCTCTATATCGCCTGGCGCGAACATGTCCGCGCCAGGCAGGCAGGGCGTTAACCCAGCAATTCCGCGCTCAGGCTGATGTCCGCCTTCAACAGCTTGGAAATCGGGCAATTGGCCTTCGCCTTGCCCGCCAGTTCCTGAAAGGTCGCATCGTCGGTGCCGGGAATGGTCGCTTTGAGCGTCAGGGCGCTGGCCGTCACCGCAAAGCCATCGTCCAGCTTTTCCAGCGTCACGACTGCACTCGTTTCCATCTTCTCCGCCGTCAGCCCGGCTTCACCCAGGATCAGCGACAGCGCCATCGTGAAGCAGGAGGCGTGCGCGGCTGCGATCAATTCTTCGGGGTTGCTGCCCGGCACGCCCTCGAACCGCGTGGCAAAGCCATAGGGATAGGCATCCAGCGCGCCGCTTTGGGTCGAAATCGTGCCCTTGCCATCCTTCAGTCCGCCTCTCCATGCCGCCGAACCGCTACGATTGATTTTCATGTCGATGCTCCGTGTAAAACCGGGTTGTAGGACGGTCGGGGAACCCGCGTGGCTCCCCATGGTTGCATACCCATCAGAACATTGATGCAGGAGAGTGACAATGACTGACTTGGCACATGACCACAACAGCGGCCTGATCGCGTCGGATCGCGTCGAAGGCACCGCGGTGTATAACCGACAGGGCGAAAAACTGGGCCGCATATCGAACTTCATGGTGGACAAGGCGAGTGGACAGGTGCGCTACGCCGTGCTGTCGTTCGGCGGGTTTCTGGGCGTGGGACATGATCATTATCCCCTGCCCTGGTCGATGCTGAACTATGACACGCAGCAGGGCGGCTATGTGGTCGAACTCGACAAGCAGGTGCTGGACAATGCGCCGCGCTACAACACAGACCAGCGCCCGGATTATGACGATGGCTACGGCCGCAACGTCTACAAATATTATGGCCTGATCTACCCCTGGTGACCAGTTTGAACGGCGCGGAGATGCCCTGCGTAGCCCCGCGCCGTCCTTGCCGGACGACCAACCAACCGCCTGCCCATATTCCGACACATTTGGTCGCGCACCTATTGTCTACTATAAGAATAGAATTATGGTCAGAGCCTCGACAAGCAGGATGAGGATCAGATCATGGAGCGATTCGGATTTTCGGGTGACACGCGCCAGCCGGTCGTGCTGACTATCCCCGGCCTCAACAATAGCGGGCCAGGACATTGGCAAAGCCTGTGGGAAGACACGCGCGGCGATTGCCAACGAGTGGATCTGGGTAGTTGGGCCAGCCCCAATCGCAATGCCTGGGTAACCCGGCTCGATGCGGCTGTCCGCGAAGTGGATGGGCCAGTCATTCTGGCCGCGCACAGCCTTGGTTGCCTTGCCGTCGCATGGTGGGGCGCGTTGCAGAGTCAGGCCTATGGCTGGCCTGTGACCGGCGCTTTATTGGTCGCTCCGCCAGATTGCGACCGGATGGAAACGCCCGAAACCATCGGCGGCTTCGGCCCCACCCCGCGCGTGCAATTGCCTTTCCCCTCGATCATCGTGGCCAGCCGCGACGATCCCTATATCTTCTTTGAACGTGCGCACAGCATGGGCAAGAATTGGGGCAGCGAGTTCGTCGATGCAGGTCATGCCGGACATATCAACGCCGATTCAGGGTTAGGCGCTTGGCAGGCGGGCCAGACGCTGCTGGAACGGTTGATCGACAACGCGCAGGAACAGGCGTCGGCCGTGCGGCAACAACGCCCCGCCATCCCTATGGCCCCGTCCGCGCGCAAGCCGACGAGCTGGTCGGCAACTCGATAAGCTCACCTTCCAAGGGGCGCGACAAGAGAAACTTGCGCGCCCCTTATATTTGCTTTTTTGTCTATCAATCAAGTTGAGATAATAAGCGGGCAGAGGTTAGATATGACAGACACCAGACCCAATGATTTGCGCAACGGCCGCACCGATCCGCAGCGGGCCGACATCGCGACCAGCATCGACAAGGTGCGCAGCGTCCTTGGTGACCTGCGCTTCGGGTCCATCACGCTGACCGTTCATGACGCCCGTGTGGTGCAGATCGACGTGACCGAAAAGACGCGCCTTACCGCCTGACAGGCAGTGTAGGAGCGCGCAGAACTAACGGGTCGCCATGACCCGTGCGGCCGGGGATGATCCGCAACTATCACTATCATTCCCACTTTCTACAGGCTTTGACCGGACCACCGGAAACGCCGCGATCGACAAAACCACCGGACATCCGGAAAAAGGGGACTATCATGATTGCGCGTTTTCTGTTGCTCGCCAGCGTGGCGAGCGCCTCCTTCGCCGTGCCTTCCGCCTTTGCGCAGGATGCCGCGCCTGAACAGGCCGATCCCGCCGTCCAGCCGCAAAATCCGCGCGGCGACGTCATCGTCGTGACGGCGCGCCGTCGTCAGGAAACCGCGCAGGAAGTGCCACTCGCCATCTCCGTCATACGGGGCGACAGCATCGAAGCGACGGGCAATTTCAACATCGTCAAGCTGCAACAGCTTGCCCCGACATTGCAGGTCTATACGTCGAATCCGCGCAATACTTCGGTCAATATCCGTGGCCTTGGCGTGCCGTTCGGCCTGACCAGCGACGGCTTTGAACAGGGCGTGGGCATCTATGTCGACGACGTCTATAATTCGCGTGTCGCCGCCGCGACCTTCGATTTCCTCGACGTCGCGCAGGTCGAAGTGCTGCGTGGGCCGCAAGGCTCGCTTTATGGCAAGAATACGACGGCCGGGGCGATCAACATCACAACCAACCAGCCGACCTTCGATTTCGAAGGCCGTGCCGAACTGACCGTGGGCAATCTCAATTACAAGCAGGCCAAGGCCGCTATATCCGGCCCGCTGTCGGACACGATCGCCGCGCGCATCGCCATCGCCTCTACCACCCGCCGCGGCACGATCTACAATGTGACCAGCCAGCGCTGGATCAACGAGCAGGACAATCTGGGTATTCGCGGGCAATTGCTGTTCAAACCCAACGAAGACCTCAGCATCACGCTGGCGGGTGATTATAGCAAGCAGGATCCCGAAGGCTATGGCACCGTCTTCGTGCGCGTAGGCCGCACCCAGCGTGCGCTTAACCGTCAATATGACGCACTCGTCGCGGCGGCCAATGCCGCTGGCCGCGCCTATCAGGTTCCCAGCCGCAATCCCTACGACCGGCTGACCGATCTCGACAGCAATTTGAACGCGGGCAACAAGATTGGCGGCGCATCGCTCAAGGCAGTATGGGATCTGGGCGCTGGCACGCTGACATCGGTCACCGCCTGGCGCTTCTGGGACTGGAAGCCAGAGAATGACCGCGATTTCACCGGACTTTCGATCGTTTCCCGGTCGCAAAATCCCTCGCAGCAGGATCAGTATAGCCAGGAATTGCGCTATAATTACACCAGCGACAGAATCGATTTCGTACTGGGCGCCTTCGGCTTCAAGCAGCGGATCGACACGCAGGGAACAGAATCCCAGGGCATAGACGCCAGCCGCTGGAGCCTGACCGGCGCGCAGGCGGCCAACGCCAGCATTCTCGATGGCCTGACCGCATCCAACACCCAATATCTCAAAAGCACCAGCGCCGCCCTGTTCGGGCAGGTCAGCTGGAAAGTGACCGACGCGCTGACCATTCAGCCCGGCGCGCGGCTCAACTATGACAAGAAGTCGGGCTTTTACGAACGTATCGTCACCAATGGGCAGGGCCAGGTCATCAGTTGCACCCCCGTCCCGGCCGCAGGATCGGTTCTGGCGGCGCAATGCGGCGTATATCAGCCGCAAAGCACGTCGCCTTCGGTCAGCAAATGGAATTTCAGCTACGACTTCAACGTCAATTACAAGATCGCACCGGACATCCTGGCCTATGCGACCTATGCCAAAAGCTTCAAGACCGTCGGCATCAACCAGAACGGCCTGCCGCTGAACAGCGTCACTAACCTGCCGGACCTGTCCGCCAGCACGGTGAAGCCGGAATCGGTCAATCATTATGAAATCGGCATCAAGACCCAGTTCTGGGATCGCCGGGCAACCTTCAACCTCACGGCCTTCCGCACCGATATCAAGGATTTCCAGGCGACGGTGAATGGCGGGCAGTTCGGCACGGTGCGCGGCTATCTGGCCAATGCGGACAAGGTTCGGTCGCAGGGCATAGAGGCCGACTTCAAGATCGCGCCAAGCGAACGGTTCAGCGCCTATGCCAATGGCGCTTACACCGACGCAAAGTACAAGAAGTTCACCAACGCCCCCTGCCCGCCCGAACTGTCCGGCGGCACATTGCAGGCGGTCGGTGCAACGCCTGACTATTCGCAGCCCGGCGTCGCCGGCGCGCTTAGCCCGCGCCAGTGCGACATTTCAGGCCAGGCTCTGCCCGGCGTATCGAAATGGGCCTTCTCCTACGGCGCGGAAGTCAACACGCCGGTCACGTTGCTGGCAAAGGAAGGGCAAATCTATCTGGGCGTCGATGGCAATTACCGTTCGCATTTCCAATCGAACGCTTCGCCCTCCATCTACACCCGGATCAACGGCTATGCCCTGACCAACGTGCGCGCCGGTTTCCGGGGCGAAGGCTTCGACGTGTTCGGTTGGGTCCGCAACGCTTTCGACGTGAATTATATGGAACTGCTTCAGGTGGCGCCGGGCAATGTCGGCCTGATCGCCGGTCAACCCGGTGATCCGCAGACCTGGTTCGGGACCATCAAATTCTCGTTCTGACGATCTCACCCCGTGCGGGCGGCCTTTCGCCCGCACAACCTGCAAGGAGCGGGAGCGGCGGTCATGCCGCTCCCGCTCTTGTGATATTTGCGACTCTGCGCGCGGTGCGGTAGAGCGCCCCCATGTCCACGACCTTCACGCTCGATACGGCGACCAGCCGCGCCAACCCCACCCCCGCGCCAATGAAGCGCCTGACCGTGCCCGCCATCCAGCGGCGCAAGTTTGAGGGAAAGACGGCAGAGCCGCTGGTGATGCTGACTGCCTATACCGCGCGGCAGGCACAATTGCTCGACCCCCATTGCGACATGCTGCTGGTCGGCGATTCGCTGGGCCAGGTGATTTACGGCCTGCCTTCGACGCTTGCCGTCACACTCGACATGATGATCGCCCACGGTGCCGCCGTCGTGCGCGGCAGCTACCATAGCGTCGTCATCGTCGACATGCCCTTCGGCAGCTACGAAGCCTCCCCGCAGCAGGCCTTTGCCAGCGCCAGCCGCATCATGTCGGAAACCGGCGCGGCAGCGGTCAAGCTGGAAGGCGGGCAGGCGATGGCGGAAACCATTGCATTCCTCAGCCAGCGCGGCATCCCGGTCATGGCGCATATCGGCCTGACGCCGCAGGCCGTGAACGCGCTGGGTGGCTATGGCGCGCGCGGCAAGAGCCAGGAGGAACATGCCAAAATCATGGCAGACGCGACTGCCGTGGCGACCGCAGGTGCCTTTGCCATGGTGCTGGAAGGGGTTATGGAGGAACTGGCCGTCGCGCTGACCGACAGCGTCGATGTGCCGGTCATCGGTATTGGTGCATCGGCCCATTGCGACGGGCAGGTGCTGGTGACGGAGGATATGCTGGGCATGTTCGAACGGGTGCCGCGCTTCGTCAAACGCTTCGACAATATCGCCCAAACCATCGCAACTGCCGCCGAACGCTACGCCGCCGATGTCCGAACACGGGCCTTTCCAACCGAAGAACAGGTGTATCGCCCCAAAAAGTGATTTGCCTGTGGCATAAGCGCCGCTATTGATCGCCGATTCCGGCAGACATTTCTGATCCATTTCTCGGAGAATCCCGTGGCCCTGACGCCGCAAAATAGCGAAGCCTTCATGCGGGAGGTGGACGAAGCCGTCCGCCAGGACCAGCTTTTGACCGTGTGGCAGCGCTATGGCCGCTGGATATTGGTCGCCGTGGTCGCCAGTCTGGCCGCTTTTGGCGGCTGGTTATATTGGCAGCATTACAGCAAGACGCAGTCGGAAGCCGTGTCGGAACAGATGGACGCCGCACTGGCGACCGCGACCGGCGGCGGCACGCCCGATGCCAGGCAACTCGACGCGCTGACGCAGGCCAGCCAACCGGGCTACCGTGCTTCGGCGCTACTGGTGAAGGCCGGCACCGCGTCGCGCAAGGGCGACGCCAAGGGCGCGATTGCCGCCTATGGCGCGATCGCCGCTGATACGAGTCTGGACCAGCCCTATCGCGATCTGGCGCTTATTCGCCAGACTGCGCTGGAATATGAAAGCCTCAAGCCCCAGCAGATCGTCGATCGGTTGAAGCCGCTGGCGATCGAGGGCGCGCCATGGTTCGGCAGCGCAGGCGAACTGGTCGCCATCGCCTATATGAAAATGGGCAAGAACGATCTGGCCGGGCCATTGTTCGCAGGCATTGCCAAGGATGAAAATGTCCCCCAGTCGATCCGTTCACGCGCGCGACAGATGGCGGGACTATTGGGAATCGACGCGGTCGAATTGCCCGCAGAGCCGGTACAGGGATGAATGAGCGGATGGTTACGCACAGCATGAAGAAAAGTGCGCCAGTGGGCCGCGCCATCACGGTCGCCATGATGCTGGCCCTGCTTGCAGGCTGCGGCATCGTCGGCGGCAAGAAGGGCGGACCCAAAACCCCGGTCGTCGGCAATCGCGTCTCGATCCTCAGCAACGAACAGGGCGTCGAAGTCGAACCGGCGCTGGCCGATGTGTCGGTCAGCCTGCCCGCGCCCTATGTCAACGAAAACTGGGCGCAACCGGGCGGTGATCCGTCCAAGGCCATGGGTCATGTCGCGCTGGGTGCTTCGCCTGCGACTGTGTGGAGCGCCTCGATCGAGGGCAGTTCACCCCAGGCGCGCCTTGCCGCGTCGCCGGTCGTGTCGGGCGGCAAGCTGTTCGTGATCGATGCAGCCGCTCACGCCATCGCGTTCGATGCAGCGAGCGGCGCCAAATTGTGGCAGACCAGCCTGCCCGCCGAAGGCAAGGGCAATGGCCGCGCGCTGTTTGGTGGTGGCGTCAGCGTGCTGGGCGACCGGCTGTTCGCCAGCACTGGCCTTGGCGACGTCTTTGCGCTCAATGCGGCAGATGGCGCGATCCTTTGGAAAAAGCATCTGGCCGGGCCGCTGCGTGGCGCGCCGACGGTGGAAAATGGCCATGTCTATGTGATGGGCCAGGACAATCAGATTTTTGCGCTCAACCAGTCCGATGGCGAAACGCAATGGACCGACAGCGGCACATTGCAGGTCACGGGTATTTTCGGCGTCGCGGCCCCTGCCGCTGCGCAGGGAACGGTGATCGCGGGCTATAGTTCGGGCGAAATCAACGCCTATCGCTACGAAAATGGTCGCACCCTGTGGGGCGACGCCCTGTCGCGCACCAGCATTTCTACGGCCGTCGCGACGCTTACCGACATTGATGCCGATCCGGTGATCGACCGTGGCCGTGTCTTTGCGATCGGTCAGGGCGGCCGCATGGCCTCCTACGAACTGACCAGCGGGCAGCGTTTGTGGGAAATCAACATTGCGGGCATCTCCACGCCGTGGGTCGTGGGCGAATGGGTGTTCGCCGTCACCAGCGATGCGCGCCTGCTCTGCGTCGCGCGCGCCACTGGCAAGATCCGCTGGGTCAGCCAGCTGCGCCGCTGGCAGAAGGAAAAGAAAAAGGACAAGGCGATCCGCTGGACCGGACCAGTGCTGGCCGGTGGTCGCCTGATTGTCGTTTCGACGCGGGGCCAGATGGTCTATGTCGATCCCACGACTGGCGCGGTACAGTCGGAAGTGGATATGGATCGTTCCATGTCGCTTTCACCGATCGTCGCCAACAACATGCTCTATGTGCTTGCCGATGACGGCAAGCTGACCGCGCTGCGTTAAGGCGCGCATTTAACAAGGATACGGGTCACATCATGCTGCCCACAGTTGCTATTGTCGGGCGGCCCAATGTGGGCAAGTCCACACTTTTTAATCGCCTGGTTGGCAAGCGACTGGCGCTGGTCGATGACCAGCCCGGCGTAACCCGCGACCGGCGGGAGGGCGAGGCGCATCTGCTTGGCCTGGATTTCATCATCGTCGATACTGCCGGTTATGAGGATGAGGACGCCAACACCTTGCCCGGCCGGATGCGGATGCAGACCGAAGCGGCCGTCGAAAATTGCGACCTTGCCCTGTTCATGATCGACGCGCGCGCTGGCATCACGCCATTGGACGAGGAAATCGCCCGCTGGCTGCGGGCGAACGATGCGCCCGTCATTCTCGTCGCCAACAAGGCAGAGGGTAAGGCCGCCGACGATGGCGTGATGGAATCCTTCAGTCTGGGCCTTGGCGAACCCATTCCCTTTTCGGCTGAGCACGGGCAGGGCATGGCCGACCTGTTCCAGGCACTACTCCCCCATCTTGAGCGCGAAGAATTCGAGCATGAGAAGGAATTTTACGAGGATGACGAGAGCGCACCGCTCAAACTCGCCATCGTCGGTCGTCCCAACGCAGGCAAATCCACGCTGATCAATCGGCTGCTGGGCGAAAACCGCCTGCTGACCGGGCCAGAAGCGGGCATTACGCGCGACAGCATTGCCGTCGACTGGATGTGGACCAACCGCGAGGGCGAAGACCGCCCCGTGCGTCTGATCGACACCGCCGGGATGCGCAAACATGCCAAGGTGCAGGACAAGCTGGAAAAGCTGGCCGTTACTGACGGCATGAACGCTGTGAACTTCGCCGAAGTGGTCGTGTTGCTGCTCGATTCCACACGCGGGCTGGAGGCGCAGGATCTGCGCATTGCAGACAAGGTGCTGGAGGAAGGGCGCGCGCTCGTCATCGCGCTGAACAAATGGGACACGGTCGAGCATGGCTCGGCCCTGTATCAAGGCATCAAGAAGGCATTGGACGACGGGTTGGCGCAGGTGCGCGGCGTGCCGATCATGACTGTGTCGGCGGCGACAGGCAAAGGGCTGGACGACCTGATCCATGTCGCGTTCGAAACCCGGACCGCCTGGTCGCAACGCGTATCCACCGGCATCCTCAACCGCTGGTTCGAAACCGCGCTGGAAGCCAACCCGCCCCCGGCACCGGGCGGCAAGCGGATCAAGCTGCGCTACATTACCCAGAACAAGACGCGCCCGCCCACCTTCGTCCTGTTCGGCACGCGACTCGACGACTTGCCCGAAAGCTATCGCCGCTATCTGGTAAATGGCATTCGCCGCGAGCTTGGCTTTGGCGCAGTGCCGGTGCGGATGACCCTGCGGAGTGCCAAAAATCCCTTTGCCAAATGAACCCAGGCCGGTTCAGGTCAACGCCAGGGGCATGAAATGTCCCTGGCCTGCCCTACGCGCGGCCAGGGCGATGCGGAATGCTGCCGCCATCATCATCGAAGCCGACGATCCGATCGCCCCGGCCGAGCTGGCGTCGCTGGCGCTCCAGCACGATTGGGATTTCGCCTTGATTGCGCCGGGGCAGTTCGCCTTGGCTCACCGAACGCCCTTATGATGCATAATCCATTTCGGTTCGCTACGCTTTAACGGCCTGTTTACATGCTGCCCCTATTTTTGGTTCGTTGGATCAGGGAGTGGCACAAGTGCCTTATCAAGAAGCCGAACTGGTAAACTGGACCGATTTCGCTCGTACCCGAGGCGAATTGGGCACGGCATTTCTCCGCATTCTGGGCTATTTCCGGGAAGATGGCGCCAAATCGATCAGCGCGATCGAAGAAGCCTTTCGCGCGCGTAACGCTGTTGCGCTGGTCACGCCTGCCCATACGCTGAAAGGCGAATCGGCGCAGTTCGGTGCCTATCGACTAAGCGCCATGGCGGAAGAAATCGAAATGGTCGCCCGTCGCTGCGTGGAAAGCCATGAAGGACCGGACGAATTGATCGAGACAGTCGTCGCCCTGCGTCCTTGTTTCACCGAAACGATGGCGCTGCTAGACCGGGATGCCAACCCGCTCGTCGCCCGCCGCCCGACCGTCTTTGGTCGCCGCACCGAAACTCCCGCGACGGGATTTGGCCGCGCCGTCTGATTTACGTCTTGAAATAAAACTGACCCTGCCCCCATATGGCGGGTATGACACGCTTTTCCCTGCTCGACCTGGTCCCCGTCCGCGGAGGCGACAGCGTCGCTTCCGCTCTTGCCAATGCAGCCGATCTGGCCGCCCATGCCGAACGGCTGGGCTATCATCGCTACTGGGTGGCGGAACATCATGGCATGGCGGGTATTGCGTCCGCCGCGACGGCCGTGGTGCTTGCCCATATCGGCCACGCCACTGCATCCATCCGCATCGGCGCAGGCGGCATCATGCTACCCAATCACGCGCCTTTGCTGATCGCCGAACAATTCGGCACGCTGGCTGCGCTGTTCCCCGGTCGTATCGACCTGGGGCTGGGGCGCGCGCCGGGATCGGATCAACGGGTAGCGCAGGCGATCCGGCGTAACCTGTCAGGTGGGTCGGACCAGTTCCCGCGCGACATCATGGAGCTTGCCGCCTATTTTGCAGGCGACGAACGATTGAATATTCAGGCTACACCGGGTGCGGGAGAAGATGTTCCGCTGTGGATCCTCGGCTCCAGCCTTTACGGCGCGCAACTGGCCGCCATGCTGGGCTTGCCCTATGCCTTCGCATCGCATTTTGCCCCGGCTGCGCTCGACGAAGCGATCGAGATATATCGTCGCGACTTTCGCCCGTCGGCACAGCTCAAATATCCCTATGTAATGGCGGGCTATAATGTCTTTGCCGCCGACGATGCGCAGGAAGCCCGGTTGCTTGCCAGTTCGATGCAGCAATCCTTCGTGCGATTGCGCACCGGCACGCCGGGTAAGCTGCAACCACCCGTCCCCGGCTATTATGAATCCCTGCCGCCACAGGCGCAGGCGATGCTGGCCGATGTACTGAGCGTATCGAGCATCGGCACCCAGGCGGACGTGGAGCGTGACCTGTCCGCCTTTCTACGCCGCACGCAAGTGGACGAGGTGATCCTCACCGGCCAGATTTTCGATCTTGAGGCCCGCAAGCGCAGCTTCGCAATTGCCATGGCAGCGGCGCAGGCCATTACCGCACCCGTCGCCGCGCTATAGTCGTCCCCCGCTCAGCATGGCGACGGCGCGCGGCGCAAGTCGGCGCAGGCCCGTGGAGATGACGATGACAGCCGCCAGCACCAGGAACGGCTGGAGCAGCAGATAGAGCGGATAGAGCGGCGTGCCCATGCGACCGAATAGCGCCCCCAGCAACGGTCCGCCCAGCCAGATCAGGATCAGGTGCGCGCAAAAAAGAAAGAAAGCGAATGGCTCGATCCGCAGCAGCAAGGCGCGCGCACCGCTGCCCGCCAGCGCCCAGGCAAGCCGCCAGAAGGCCAGCGCAGCGGCCATCCGCACGACCATATCCAACAGGTTGCGCGTCAGAACCGGCAAAGCATCACCAAAGGTGATCACGGCATAAAGCTGCACCCCGATCAAGAGGATGAATGGCGCAACGGCAATCGCCAAGGGCAAGACTACCGCCCGCTCGGCCCAGCCTTCGCGCCGGGCTATCATCCCGCCAGCGAAGAAAAAGAGGATAGACGCGCGCATCAGCAGCGGCGGTCCCACGCCCGCCACCTGCGCAACTGCGGCAGCCAGTGCAACCAGCGCAAGCCCCCATAGCGGCAATCGCACCAGCAATGGCGCGGCCACCATGCACAGGAACAGGTCGCGCAAAAACGGCATCTGCACATTGATGTCGGGATTGCGGGTCAGGACGAAAATTTCCTGCATCACCCATTCGGTCGATACAGGCACAGGTGCGGACAGGCCGACCGTCAGCGCAGCGCCCGACACCAGCAGGATGGCCAGCATGTTCCACAGCAGCATCGGCAAGAATATCGTGCGCGCCTTGCGCCCGATATGGCTGCTCCAGTCGCGTGTCCGACCAGACCCTGCCACCAGCCATCCCGATATCAGGCCCAGCAACGGCACCGCGCTGCGCCCGAAAATTTCCATCAAGCCCCAGCGCAGATTGTCCTGCGCCGTGCCGCGCAGCGCCTGCAACGCTTCGCCGTTCAGCCCGGTCCAGCCATGGACATAGACGACACCCAGAATGCAGATGACGCGGGCGATGGCGATGGCGTCAGATCGGCGCTTGTCATCGGCTTCTGACGGTTTGGGCAAGAAAACATCCTGATCGTGGCGGTGCTTCAATGCCCGACACCCGACAGTGTTCCCGCGTTCAGACCGATCCATTTCGGACCCGATGCTACCGGCTGTTAAGGGATCGGCGGCAGGATGGCTCAGGCGGGCCGCGCCGCTGCGGCAAAGCTAAGCCAATCTTTACCTGTCACGCCTATCACTGTCCTGCTTGCCGGAATTGACCCGGCATGGGGGACGAGCAGGGCCAATGACACATATGCCGGATGCGCACCAATTTTCTGCTGCCCTGGCATCGGCCCAGCCCGGCTTGCCCCAGGCTATGGGGATGGTTTTTCAGATCGCCGGATCCAGTTCCAAGGTGATGATCGACCCCGAACGCCTCGCTTTGCTGGGACAGGATGCCGACCCTTGCACCGCGATGGCAGGGCAGGTCGGCAGCCAAGTGAAGATGCGGGTCGGCACCTGCTGGCTGGTCGCCAGCGTCCGGGCGCTGACGCTGGACCAGGTGACCAAGAGCATCATCGCGGACATCGACTTTCTGGGTGAAGGGGATGAGGAGCGACTGACCGGGCGCATCTACCGTTTTCGCCGGGGTGTGACGCGCTATCCGACGCCCGGAACCGACATTTTCCCGGTGTCGGGGCGCGACATGCAGCAAATCTATGCTGCCGACGATCGGCCCAACGTCGAAATCGGCACCGTCTATCCCACCAGCGATACGCGCGCCGCACTCTATGTCGATTCGATGCTGGGCAAGCATTTCGCGCTGCTGGGTTCGACCGGCACCGGCAAATCGACCAGCGCCGCGCTGATCCTGCACCGCATCTGCGACCTGTCGCCGCAGGGGCATATCGTGATGATCGACCCGCATGGCGAATATGGCGCAGCCTTCGCCACCAATGGCGCTGTGTTCGACATCAACAATCTGGCGCTGCCCTATTGGCTGATGAATTTCGAGGAACATTGCGAAGTGTTCGTCACATCGTCCGGCTCGGAACGCACGGTCGATTGCGACATCTTGGCCAAATGCCTGCTCGCCGCGCGATCGAAGAACCGTCTGGCCGAACAGATTGGCCGCCTGACGGTCGATTCGCCGATCCCCTATCTTTTGTCGGACCTGACCAACATCCTTCAAAATGAGATGGGGAAGCTCGACAAGGGCACCAACTCGCTGCCCTATATGCGGTTGAAGACCAAGATCGAAGAGATCAAGGCCGACCCGCGTTACAGTTTCATGTTTTCGGGCATGTTGGTCGCCGACACGATGCAGGCGTTCATTGCCAAGATTTTCCGCCTGCCATCCGACGGCAAGCCGATTTCGATCATCGACGTGTCGGCTATGCCGTCCGACATCACATCGACCGTCGTGTCGGTGCTGTCGCGGCTAGTATTCGACTATGCCATCTGGGCGCGCGACGAACCGCAGCGGCCCATATTGCTCGTCTGCGAAGAAGCGCATCGCTACATTCCCAACAGCACGACCGGATCAGGCCAGGCGGTGCGCAAGATATTGGAGCGGATCGCCAAGGAAGGCCGTAAATATGGCGTGTCGCTGGGCCTGATCACACAGCGGCCGTCGGACCTTGCCGAAGGCGTGCTGTCGCAGTGCGGCACCATCATTTCCATGCGCCTGAACAACGACCGCGATCAGGCTTTCGTGCGTGCCGCCATGCCCGAAGGCGCGCGCGGTTTCCTCGATTCGATTCCAGCGCTGCGCAACCGTGAAGCGATCATCTGCGGCGAGGGTGTGGCCGTGCCTATCCGTGTGGCGCTCGACAATCTGGAAGAAAATCGTCGTCCTGCGTCCGGCGACCCCAGCTTCACCGCGCTGTGGCGTGAAGCAGGTGACGAGCATGACATATTGGACCGCACGATCACGCGCTGGCGCAATCAGGGGCGGTAACAGCCGCCCCTACCCGGTCGGTGCAATGCGTCCGGCCGGTTCGGCGTCGCTGTTCACCGATTCGCGACATTCCTCCTCATGCACCGGCACCAGCAGCTTGGCCTTGCGCCAGCCGCCATGGATATAGACGAGGAAGGCGAGCAGCAGCGAGAAGAACGACCCGACCGGGAAGCTGAACCACAGCGCATCGACGCCAATGACCGGATAGCCCAGATAATAAAAGCCGATCCGCACCACAAAGAGGGTGAACATCAGGATCAGCAGCGGTTTGACGACCACGCCATTGGCGCGCATCACCCCGAACAGGATCATGGTGCAGCCAAAGGCGATGAAGCTCCAGCTGACACGCAACTGCATGTGCCAGGCTTCGGCGATCGCGGGGCCATTGTCGCCCAGGAACAGGGCCAGCAGCGGTTCGTGAAAGACCAGCATCACCGCGACCATCGAGCCGGTGATCAGCAACTGGTAGCCGATGCCAAAGCCGGTGATGCGGCTGATCCGGTCCCACCGCCCCGCCCCGACATTCTGCGCCGCCATGGCGCTGACCGCTGCGCCCATCGCCATCGCGGGCATCTGAAGATAGGTCCATAGCTGTTGCGACGCGCCATAGGCAGCTGTCACCAGCAGCCCTTCGCGATTGACCAGACCAATCATGACGAGGCCGGACGCCGACATCACGATCATCTGCAACCCCATGGGCAGCCCTTTGCCCAGCAGCACGCGCATTTCGTCCGCAGCCGGGCGCAAAAAGGCGAGTTCCGGCCCGCGCAGCCGCAACGGCAGATCCTTGGCATAAGTGTAGAAGATCAGGGCGATCAGGCTGATGAAGCCAGCCGCCGCCGTGGCCGCTGCCGATCCGGCGATGCCCATGGCGGGGATCGGACCCAGGCCCAGGATCAGCACCGGGTTGAGGACCAGGTCGATGACCACGCTGACGATCATGAAGATGAGCGGGGTGCGTGCGTCGCCCACGCCGCGCAGGCCCATCATCATCATGACCGACAACAGGCTGGCGGGCATGGCGATGAAGATGACGCGCAGATAGACCAGCGCCATGTCGAACGCTTCGGTCGGGGTCGCCAGCATGTGCAGCAGCGCCGGGGCTCCGAGCCAGCCGATCGTGGCGACGACGATCGCCATCACCGTGCAAAAGCCGACTGCCGAGCCGAAGGCGCGGCGCGCGGCGACGATGTCTCGCCGCCCCATCGCCTGCCCGATCATTACCGTCGACGCCATGCCAAAGCCGAACACGACCGAGAACATGAGGAACATGATGATGTTGGCGTTCGCCGTCGCGGCCAGCGCCTGCGCACCCAGAAAGCGCCCGACCCAGATCGCGTTGATCGACCCGTTGAGCGACTGGAGAATGTTCGACGCCAGCGTGGGAATGGCGAACATCAGCAGGGTTGCGGCAATCGCTCCCTGTGTCAGGTCGCGCGCCTTGCCTGTTGCCGGACCTGCCATATCACCCCACTCCCCACCGCATCTCATTCCCCTGTAAGGGGATTGTCGCGCGGTTGGGAAGCTGCAATTGGCGATATGTTTATGGGGCGGATCAGCCCAGCCGGTCTAGCGCCGCCTTCAGCCGGTCTGCCTCGGCGCTCTTGTCGGCATGATCCTCCCGCGCCTTGACGACGGCTTCGGGCTTGGCCTTTTCCACGAAGCTGGGGTTGGACAGGCGACCGCCCAGCGAATCGCGTTCCTTTTCCGCAGCGGCCAGCGCCTTGGCGAGGCGAGTCTTTTCCGCTGCGATGTCGATCACGCCTTCGAGCGGCAGGATGAAGGTGGCTTCATCCACCACGATCTGCGCCGCGCCGCCTGCTGGCGGATCACCGAAGGTCAGACTTTCGACCCTGCCCAGACGCGCAAGAGCGATCCCCTGCCGGTCGAGGCGGCGATGCGTTTCTTCCGACCCGTCGCGGACCACCATCGGCAGCTTCGCGCCCGGAGGGACGTTGAGTTCGGTGCGCGTGGTGCGGATCGCGCTGACCAGCCGGATCAGCCAGTCGATTTCCGCCTGCGCTTGCGCGTCCACGGCGGCCAGTGCCTGCGGCCATTGGGCGACGATCAGTTCGCTGGCGCGGGTGCCGGTCAGGTGCCACAATTCTTCGGTGATGAAGGGCATGAAGGGGTGGAGCATCACCAATATCTGGTCGAACGCCCAGCCCGCCACGGCGCGGGTTTCCGCATCCATCGCGCCTTTGGTGAGTTCGATATACCAGTCGCAAAACTGGTCCCAGACGAAATGATAGATGGCGTTCGAGGCTGCATCGAAGCGCAGTTCGGCGAGCGCGATGTCGATCGCCTGCACGGCTGCCACTGTTTCGGCGATGATCCAGCGGTTGACCGGCAGTATCGCGGCGGGGGCTTCATGGCTGGTGGAGGCTGTGACGCCGTTCGACTGGAGGAAGCGGGCGGCGTTCCACAGTTTGGTGGCGAAGTTGCGGTATCCCTCGACTCGCTTCTCATCCATCTTCACGTCGCGGCCCTGGCTTTCCATCGCCGCCATGAAGAAGCGCAGCGCGTCCGCGCCGAACTTGTCGATCAGGCCGAGCGGATCGACCACATTGCCCTTGGACTTGGACATTTTCTGGCCGTCGGCGGCGCGGACGAGCCCGTGGAGATAGAGTTTGCGCCATGGGACATCGCCCATGAACTCCATGCCCTGCATCGCCATCCGCGCATCCCAGAAGAACAGGATGTCGAAACCGGAGATCAGCAAATCGTTGGGATAATGGCGTGACAACTTCTCGCTCTGTTCCGGCCAGCCCAGCGTGCCGAACGGCCAGAGCGCGGAGGAGAACCAGGTGTCGAGGACGTCCGGGTCGCGCACCAGCGCCTTGTTACCGGCCAGCGCTTGCGCTTCGGCTTCGGTTTCAGCGACATAAGGCGTGCCATCTTCATCGAACCAAGCCGGGATCTGATGGCCCCACCAAAGCTGGCGGGAGACGCACCAGGGCTGGATATTTTCCATCCAGTTGAAGAAGGTCTTTTCCCATGTCTTGGGGACGATTTCGATCCGGCCGTCGCGAACCGCCTGCATCGGTGCCTGTGCCAGCTTGGCGGCGTCGACATACCATTGGTCGGTCAGCCAGGGTTCGATGACCACGCCGGAGCGGTCGCCATAGGGGGTCTGGATGGTGCGCGGTTCGAAGTCGGCGGCGACTTCCTCACCCTCCTTGTTTTTCGTGACATGGGGGACCAGCAGGCCCAGCGCCTTCATTTCTGCGACCACGGCTTCGCGCGCGCCGTCCACGCCATCGCGCTTGAAGCGGTGGAGGCCAAGGAAGCGGTCTGGGATCAGGCCGTCGGCGGTCTGGACGACATTGGCGTCGGCGTCGAACATGTTGAGCATGTCGGCGGCCTTAGAGCCTGCGCGCTTGCCGACTTCGAAATCGTTGAAGTCGTGGCCGGGCGTGATCTTGACCGCGCCGGACCCCAGTTCCGGGTCGGCATGATCGTCCGCGACGATAGGGATACGGCGTCCGGTAATCGGCAAAATGATATGCTTGCCGATGACGTCCTTATAGCGGGAATCCTCAGCATTTACAGCGATTGCCATGTCGGCCAGCATCGTTTCCGGGCGCGTTGTGGCGACAACGACATGGACAGTGCCATCACTTAATTGCGCGCCGTCTGCCAGCGGGTAGCGGAAGTGCCAGAAGCCGCCCTTCGTCTCCTTCGTTTCGACCTCCAGATCGGAAATGGCGGAGCGGAAATGGGGATCCCAGTTCACGAGCCGCTTGTCGCGGTAGAGCAGGCCGCGCTGGTGCAGTTCCACGAAGGTCTTGACGACGGCCTTGGAAAAGCCTTCGTCCATGGTGAAGCGTTCGTTGGCCCAGTCCATCGAGCAGCCCAGCCGTCGCAACTGGCCAGTGATGGTGCCGCCGCTTTGCGCTTTCCAGTCCCAAACTTTCGTTACGAAGTCGTTACGACTATAGTCGGTGCGTTTCTGCCCCGCTGCGTTCAATTGCCGTTCGACCACCATCTGCGTCGCGATGCCCGCATGGTCGGTGCCGACCACCCACAGCGCATCCTTGCCGCGCAACCGTTCGTAGCGGATCATGATGTCCTGCAACGTATTGTCGAGCGCATGGCCGATGTGCAGGCTGCCCGTCACATTGGGCGGGGGGTTGACGATGGTATAGGGCTGGGCATCCGGCCGTTCGGGGCGGAACAGGCCGCGTTCTTCCCAATGGGCGTACCAGCGGGCTTCGATATCGGCGGGGTCGAATGTTTTGGGCAGATCGGTCATGCCCGCGCTTTAACGACCTGCGCGCGAAGATCAAATAGGGCGCTTCCTATGAAAATCCGCGAAAGGGCGGATTTTGCAGTCCGCACCGGCCCTCTCCCCCACCCGGCCTCCCACAGAATATCCTGAACGGGAGGCCAGGTGGGGAGAGGGCCGGTGCGGCGTAACAGGTTTAGCGCGCAGTGATACGCGCGATTTCCTTGGCGACCATGTCCTCGACCAGAGCGGGCAGGCGCGCGTCGAGCCATTCCTTGAGCATCGGTTTCAACATCGCGCGGACCAGACCGTCGAGCGTATTGTCACCGCCATCCTGCGGCGTGACCAGCATGGACGACAGCGCGGACAGGGAATGGCGTGCGGCGACTTCGCTTTCGACCGACAGGATCGAATCCTCCGCCGCGACGGCAGCGACGGGCTTTGCCTTGGGGGCAGCTTTGGGCGCAGGCACGGCTTCCTCCAGCGGGATTTCGTCGGTCAGTTCCAGCACTTCTTCGACCGGCGTAAAGGTCGGCGCGAAGGACGCTTCGGCCTTGGGCGCGGGTTCGGCGCGGCCGCGACGCGGGGCGGCCTGCATCGCTTCCTCGCCCTCTTCGGCGATGATCCGTTTGATGGAGGAGAGAATTTCCTCCATCGACGGTTCCTTGGTCATGTCGCCCACCAACGCCCCCTGAAATTTCGTCCTGAATTTGGCGCTGCAAATACAGCCCGTTAGGGCCGCTGTGCCGCATCGGGACTCACATTGGCGTTTTGTGGCAATGTGTCAACGGTGCGCGTCGCCAACGGCATGGGCGCGGCATCATAGTCCCAGTCGAACCATTTGCCCTTCACCCGGCCATAATTGACCGTGGGATCGTAGAGCGTGCCGCTTTCCAGCCCCAGATCGTCCGCCTGCGCATGGCCCATGGCCGCGAGCAGGCTGAACCCGGCGACATAGGCGTTGCGCCGCACGGTAACGAGTTGCACCCGCGCCCGGAGCGCTTCCTGCTCGGCGTCGAGAATGTCGAGGATCGTGCGGCTGCCGACCGAATTTTCCGCCCGCACACCTTCCAGCGACAGGCCGGACGCATCGACGGCTTTCTGGTTCGATTCGATCGCGTTGAGCGATGCCTGCCAACTGGCAAAAGCGCTGCGCGTCTGGGCAATGACGCCACGTTCGACTTCGATCTGCTGTTCCATCGCCTGCGATTCCTGCGCCTGGCGCTGGCGCACCTGCGCGGCAGGACGACCGCCCTGATAGAGCGGGATCGCCAGTGTAGCCCCTACCGCTGCCTGCTTGTTGGCGGCAATGTCGCTGTCCATATAATCGGTATAGCTGCCCTGGGTGAAGCCGGACAGGGTCGGCAGGCTACCGGCCTTTGCAACCTTCACATCGTAACGGGCCGCTTCCCGCGCCTTTTGCGCAGACAGGATATCGGGATTGTCGGCCAGGGCGACCTGCACGGCGGCTTCGGGTGTTTCGGGCAGGCCCGGCAATATCGGCGGCGCTTCCAGATTGTCGGGCGCCTCACCCACCAGCGCGATGTAATTTTCGCGGCTGGCGATCAGGTTCGCCTGCGCATTCTGCAAATCGGACTGCGCCAGGGCGAGGCGCGATTGCGATTGCGCAACGTCGGTGCGGGTCAGGTCGCCGACTTCGAACCGGTCATTGCTGGCCTGAAGGTTCGTGTTCAGCACGTTGATATTCGCCAGGTTGAGCGAAACGATCGCACTGTCGCGGATGACATCCATATAGGCGCCGACCACTTGCGAGAAAATGCTGGCTTCGGTGCCGCGCAAATTGGCCTGCCCCGCTTCCACGCGGGTTTTCGCCGCCTTCACCCCGTCGCGCACCGCCCCACCCTGGTAGATAGGCACGTCGATGCTGACGCTGGCGCTGGCCGAACGATGGGGGGCCAGGAAGCTGTTGGACGGTCGGACCACCAGTTCCTGAAACTGCGCCTGCGACTGGACAGAGGGCCGCCCCGATGCCTTTTGAATCGGCACATTTTCATCGGTCGCGCGCTGCCCCGCCCGTGCGCCGGTCAGCGTCGGGTTGGAGGCATAAGCCTTGGCCAGTGCGCCTTGCAGCGTTTCGGCCATGGCCGGATTCGCCAGCCCGGAAGTCAGCAACAGCAAGGCCGTAGCGGTGGTCCGCCGAAAAGAAAGTCGCTTTGCTGTCATGATCCCCGTCTCAAAAAACGAACCGCTCCGGCGCGGCAAAGCCCGGCAACACTATCATTTCGATGTCGGCCAGGCTGGAAAGGCCCAGCACGCCCGCCACGGCACGGCCGCTGCACAGGCGCGTGACACCCCGTTCGACGATACCCGTCACTACCCGTCCCCCATCGACAAGCTGCTGAACGAGCGTGGCGGGGACTTCCTCCACCGCGCCGTCGATGAACAAAAGATCATAGGGGGCGCCATCGGGCGATCCGGCGTTCAGTGGCCCACGCACTATGGTCGTGGCAGCGAAATCAGGCCCGCCTTCTTCCTCGACCGCTATGACCTGCGCGCCCAGCGCAGTCAGCAGCGCAGCGCTGTAGCCCGTGGCCGCACCGATCAACAGCACCTTGTCGCCCGGCGCAACCTGCGCCTCCGTCAACAGGCGGCCGACTACCAGCGGCGGATTGAGCGCGCGACCACCGCCGAGCGGAACGGGACGGTCGATATAGGCCATGGCGCGGCGTTCGACCGGCACATAATCCTCACGCGGCAGCTTCGCCATCGCGGCGATCACGCGCACGTCGTCCACGTCGCTGGTGCGCAGCTGGCTTTCGACCATGGCGGTCCGCATCGAAGAAAAATTCTGCTCGGTCACGATAGTTTCTCGCTTGGTCCAGTGGGCTTGGCACAACTGTATTGGCAATGCAATACAGCAAGGGGATCATCGGTTCTCTAAATCAGCGCACGCCCCGCGCCAAGCGGCTTTGCGCGCCATGGGACGAGATTCTTGTGGCGGGGCGTGTTGCACCGCTTGACTTTGCCATCGAAGGCGCACATTTGCGGCGTCCACCGCATGGATGGCCCGATGGCGGAGTGGTGACGTAGAGGACTGCAAATCCTCGCACGCCGGTTCGATTCCGGCTCGGGCCTCCAACTTCTTCCTTCTCGACTTGTCACGCCGCTCCCGTTTAAGAGGGGCGGCATGATGAAACTGTTTATCGGCAACAAAGCCTATTCGAGCTGGTCGCTGCGTGGCTGGCTGGCGTGCAAATTGTCCGGCCTGCCGTTCGAGGAGGTGGTCGTTCCCCTCTATGACGAAGCGTGGGAGAAGCGGCGCGAGGGCGACGAGTTCGCGCCATCGTCGGGCAAGGTGCCGATATTGTGGGACGGCGACGACATCGTCGTGTGGGACAGCCTGGCCATCGTCGAATATCTCAATGAGAAAACCGATGGCGACCTGTTCTGGCCGACCGATCCGGCGGCGCGGGCGATGGCGCGATCCATGGCGGCGGAAATGCACAGCAGCTTTGCCGCGCTGCGCCGCGAGCATAGCATGAACATACGCCAGATATACGATGCGGTGCCGCCGTCCGACGCAGTAGCGCAGGATCTGGCACGGCTGATGCAGCTATGGGCGCAGGCGCGCGCGCGCCACGGCGGCGAGGGCGAGTTTCTGTTCGGCGCGTTCGGCGCGGCGGACGTGATGTTCGCGCCGGTGGTGACGCGGTTGATCACGTATCAATTGCCGGTCGCACGCTTTGCCGAAAGCTATATGCGCGCGATCATCGCCCATCCATGGATGCAGGAGTGGATCGGCGGGGCGCAGGCGGAAGATTGGGTGATCGACAGGTTCGAAGTGCCGCCGAAAGTGGCGTGAGACGATGAGCGACGCACCGGACACCCCCGAAATGCCCAAGGAAGCACGCGCGGCTGAGGCCGCCGCGATCCGCCGTCGCTGGATAAGCCTGGGCGAAATGCTGGCTGTGCTGGCGGTCGGCATTTCTGCGCTGACGCTCTATCTCAACTGGTCGGACAAGCAGGACGAGCGCGCGTACAAGGCCAGCCAAAGCCGGTCGGCGTCGGCGCGCGCCGCCAAGCTGGTGCTGAACGCGAAGGCCGATGGCGACGACCGGCTGTTGCTGACACCCGCCGCGCCCGACCAGATCGTGCAGAGCCAGACCATTATTTTTCCCGGTGCGCTGGGCGTCGCGCCGGTTTCCACGACGGGCCAGCCACGGATCGAGGCGGGCTGGTTCGAAAGCGCACTCAAGCGAGCGCGGGAGAAGGCAAAGCTGCCCGATAATAGCGTAGGGGACGAGAAGCTGCCGGTCGTCATCACCACGCGCTTCGTGGTGAATGGCGAAGCGCGGGAGGACAATGCGGTCTATGACATTGGTTATGGCATAGCGGGTCGCTGGCTGGCCGGGCATGATGTGACGCTGCGTGGATTGTCGCTGGTGACGCGGGATGTCGGCAAGGTGCCAGTCGCGCGAATCGATGCGCGCTGGTCGGCGGTGGTTGCGATACGCAAATGATCGGGGCATGAAAAAACCCGGCCCCTTATGCAAGGACCGGGCTGTTTCGGCGCGAGAGGATCGCGGCTTTAGCCGACGATTTCTTCCGGCTTGAAGAAATAGGCGATTTCGGTCGCGGCATTTTCTTCGCTGTCCGAACCATGGACCGAATTGGCTTCAATCGATTCGGCCAGTTCCTTGCGGATCGTACCGGCGTCGGCATTGGCGGGGTTGGTGGCACCCATGATGTCGCGGTTGCGCTGCACGGCGTTTTCGCCTTCCAGCACCTGGACGACGACCGGGCCGGAAATCATGAAGGCGACGAGATCGGCGAAGAAGGGGCGTTCCTTGTGGACGCCATAAAAGCCTTCGGCCTGTTCGCGGCTCATGCGGATACGCTTGGAAGCGACGACGCGCAGGCCAGCTTCCTCCAGCATCTTGGTGACGGCGCCGGTCAGGTTGCGACGAGTCGCGTCGGGCTTGATGATCGAAAAAGTGCGCGTGACGGCCATGGCCCTCGGTACTCCAGATTGTGGGAAATGCTGGCCGCGCCTTTAGACGGGGCCGTGCTGCGCCGCAAGAGGCGTGTTTGCTATGGTCCCTGCACCCATTTGCGGCAGTCCTGCCGCCAGAAGCGCGGTTCCACGCCATCGCGCTTCGACAATGCACGCCAACTGGTCCGTGCGCCGTCGATCGTGTCAGCGTCGAAGAAGTAGAAGGCGCGGTCGAAGGTCAGCGCCTCTTCGCGCCACAGGCCATCGGCCAGCGCAATATGACGCGCGCCGTTGGCAGCGTGGCAGGAAGCGGTGAGCAGGATCGGCTGATGCCCCTCTCCTTCCTCCCCCACGCGACCATGCGCCAGAAAGCTGTCGGGCGGGCCATTCCACAGGCCGGTGGAAATCCGGTCCAGCCGGTCGGGTTCGTCCGCCACCACCAGCAGGCGCGCGCCCAGCGCCAGGATGCGCGCCGCAATGGCGGGCAGCACCTGGTCGACCGGATCACGGCTCAGCTGATAGAAATCGACCTGCATCAGGCCTCGAACTTGTCCGCGACGAACTGATCGAGCAGGCGCACGCCATAGCCGGTCGCGCCCTTTTCGAATGTCGCGCCCGGCTTGTCGGACCAGACCATGCCCGCAATGTCGAGATGCGCCCATTTGACGCCTTCGTCGACGAAGCGCTTGATGAACTGCGCCGCCGTGATCGACCCGGCATAGCGGCCACCGATATTCTTCATGTCGGCGATCGGGCTGTCGATTAGCTTGTTATAGGCGTCGGACAGGGGGAAGCGCCACAGCGGTTCGCCGCTGGCCTTGCCCGCTGCGGTCAGATCGTCCGACAGGCCGTCATCGTTGGAGAACAGCCCGGCATATTGATCGCCCAGCGAAACGAGGATCGCGCCGGTCAGCGTCGCCAGATCGACGATGGTATCGGGCGCATAGGTTTTCTGCGCCCATGTCAGCACGTCGCATAGCACCAGACGCCCTTCGGCATCAGTGTTGATGACTTCGATGGTCTGGCCCGACATGGATGTCACGATATCGCCGGGACGCTGCGCATTGCCGTCGGGCATGTTTTCGACAAGGCCGCAAATGCCCACGACATGGGCCTTGGCCTTACGCCCCGCCAGCGCCTTGATCGCGCCCGCGACCGCGCCTGCGCCGCCCATGTCCCACTTCATGTCCTCCATGCCAGCGGCGGGCTTGATGGAAATGCCGCCAGTGTCGAACGTCACACCCTTGCCCACCAGAACGAGCGGCTTTTGCGACGTGCTATCCGTGCCGTCCCATTCCAGCGCCAGCAGACGCGCTTCGCGGACCGAACCCTGCGCCACGCCGAGCAGCGCGCCCATGCCGAGATCTTCCATCGCCGCGCGGTCCAGCACGGTGATCTTGACGCCAAGATCGGCCAGATGCTGGCAGCGTTCCACGAAGGTTTCAGGGTAGATGATGTTGGCCGGTTCCGACACCAGTTCGCGGGTCAGCGCCACGCCGTCGGCGACGGCGGCCAGCTTTTCCCATGCCGCGCCCGCATCCGCCGACACGATCGTCACCTGCGCCAGCGTGGGTTTGGCCTTTTCGGGCTGGCGCGTGCGATAAGTGTCGATCCGCCAGCTGCGCAATTTTGCGCCCAGCGCGAGACGGGCCGTGCCCTGTGCGCTGACGCCGCCGACACATTCGACTGCTGCATGTGTTGCGCCGCTGGTCAGCAGTTTCGCCACCAGGCCACCGCCTGCCCGTTCCATATCGGCGTCGCTGCCCGTGCCGGTGCCAAGCAGAACGACGCGCACGACCTTCCCGCCTTCGTCCGCGAAACTTTCAAAGCAGCTTCCCGCCTCACCACCAAAGCGCGCAGCGTTGGCGCCCGCCACCAGCGTTGCGGACGCCGCGATCGGCAGGCTGTCCACCGCGCCCTTGCCCATGGCAAAGACCAGCGTGTCGGTGTCGGGACGGGTCGGGCTGATTGCGATATCCATTGATGGACCTTTTCTTCTGTCTGGTGCCTATGGCTGGCGTTACCTGCCAAATAGTGCGCCTTGCCCCGTCTGGCAAAGGCGTTCGACCGATTTCACGGAAAAGAGCGCAGCGCAGCGATTGCGGCGCGGGCCAAGCGGTGCGATAGGCAGCATATATGCGCCCCTTCGACAGGCTCGATCTTTTGCCCAACCCCCTGTTTCCCCGTTTCCTTCGTCCCGCGCTGCTGATCGGCTGCGCCCTGCCTTGCCTGGCGATTGCATCGCCGGTCCTGGCACAGCAGCTTAACGAGCCGCAGACGCCGATCAGCGCGCCCGATGCGCCCATGCCCCAGAGCGCGGACCAGATCGGCTTTTCCGCCGATGCGCTGCAATATGACAGCAACAGCGAAATCGTGACCGCCAGCGGCGCGGTGCAACTGTTGCGCGACGGCAACCGGCTGCGCGCCGACCGGATCGTGTGGAACCGCACGTCGGGCAAGGTCGAAGCGATCGGCAATGTGTCGGTCACCGATCCTGAAGGCAATATCGCCTATGGCGATCGGTTCGACGTGACCGATACGCTGAAGGATGGCGTGGTCGACAACATGCTGCTGGTGCTGCAATCGGGCGGGCGGCTGGCCGCGAACCAGGGCACGCGCGTCAATGGCGTCTATACGCTCAACCGCGCGGCCTATACTGGCTGCGCGGTCGAGGACAGCGCCGGTTGCCCCAAAGAACCGACCTGGCAGATCAACGCGGTCAAGGTCGTTTACGATCCGGTGCGCGAACGGGTCAGCTACACCAACGCCAATATCGAACTGTTCGGGCTGCCGCTCATCCCCCTGCCCGGCCTGTCGCACCCGGTGGGCGAAGGCGGCAGCAGCGGACTGTTGATGCCCAATCTGCGTTATGACCGGACCAACGGGTTCGAAATTGCAGTCCCCTATTATTTCAAGCTGGCGCCCAATCGGGACGTCACGGTCACCCCGCATGTTTTCACCAACAGCCTGCCGATGCTGGAAGCGAATTTCCGCCATCTCTATGATCGCGGCGCGTACCAGATTACGGGCTTTGCCACCTATGGCAGCCGCGTGGCGACCAGCGATGCTGCAACCGGCACCACGCCTGCCGCTTCGCAAAAGGATCTGCGCGGCTATCTGGACGCCAGCGGCGGATTGCAGCTGACGCCGGAATGGAGCGTCGACGGATCGATTCGCGTGGCCAGCGACCGCACCTTCCTGCGCCGGTACGACATCAGCCGCGACGATCGGCTGCGTTCCACATTGGGCGTCCAGCGCATTGGCGAGGACAGCTATTTCTCGCTGCGCGGCTGGGCCGTGCAGACATTGCGCGCGGGTGATTCGCAGGGGCAGACGCCAATCGCCCTGCCCGTCATCGACTATCGCCTGCGCGTGAAAGACCCCGTGCTGGGCGGCGTGTTACAGTTGCAGGCCAATACGCTTGCCATCACCCGCACCCATGGGCAGGATACGCAACGCGCCTTTGCCGGTGCCGAATGGAATTTGCGCACGCTGACCGGCCTGGGCCAGGAAGTGACCTTTACCGGCTATCTGCGTGGCGATGTCTATCATAGCAGCGACAATGCGCAGACATCGACCGTCAGTTACAGGGGCCAGCCCGGCTGGCAGGCGCGCGGCATCGCGGCGGCGGCGGTAGACGTGCGCTGGCCGTTCATGGGCGAGGCATTTGGCGGGGTGCAGCGAATCGCGCCGCGCATCCAGATCGTCGCGTCGCCCAAACTCGCCAACCTGTCATTGCCCAATGAAGATGCGCGTGCGGTCGATATGGAGGACAGCAATCTTTTCGCGCTCAACCGCTTCGCAGGCTATGATCGGTTCGAGGATTCGACCCGTATCACCTATGGCCTGGAATATAGCCTGGCCCTGCCCGACTTCTCGCTCCAGAGCATCGTGGGCCAAAGCTATCGCCTCAACAGCCGCACCAGCATATTGCCCGATGGCACCGGCCTGTCGGACCGCACGTCCGACATCGTGGGCCGCACCACCGTGCGTTACAAGGATTTCGTCAGCCTGACGCATCGGTTCCGGCTGGACAAGGACCATCTGTCGGTCCGCCGGAACGAAATAGACGCGACGATCGGCAGCAAGGCCACCTATGCGATGGTCGGCTATCTGCGGCTCAACCGCAACGCGCTGACCGCGCTGGAGGATTTGCAGGATCGGGAGGAAGTCCGGCTGGGCGGGCGCATCCAGTTCGCGCGATTCTGGTCCGTGTTCGGTTCGACTGTGGTCGACCTGACCGATGCCAATGAATCTCCGCTCAGCGTAGCGGACGGTTATGAACCCGTGCGCCATCGGCTCGGCATCGCCTATGAAGATGACTGCCTGACGTTGGGCATCACATGGCGGCGCGACTATCAGGCCAATGGCGACGCGCGAAAGGGCAACGGTTTCCAGCTACGGCTAGCTTTCCGTAATATTGGCATATAAGGATCAGCCTCCCTTTCCCTCGTCAGGGCTGGTTAAGGCGGGCCGGCGCATCACGCGCCGACCGTATTGGAGATATTTGCCGACGATGCTGCCTGTCGTTTCCCCGTCCCACCGCATGATCCCGGCCGCCCGTTCGGCGCTGCGCACATTGTTCCTGTCCTCCGCCCTGATCGGCGTGGGCGTGCAGGGCGTCGCCGCGCAGACGGTCGATGACACTGGCGGCGTATCCAGCCAGCAGCTTAACCTGCCCAAGGATGTCACCATTTTTGGCAAGAGCGATCCCAATATTCGCAAGGCGACGGCGATCGTCAATGGCCGGATCATCACCGGCACTGACGTGGACCAGCGTCTGGCGCTGATCATCACCGCCAATGGCGGCAAGGTGGAAGCGGAGGAAAAGGAACGGCTGCGCGTGCAGGTGCTGCGCAACCTGATCGACGAAACGCTCCAGATTCAGGAAGCCGCCGCCAACGACATCAAGGTCGATCCGGCCGAAGTGCAGCAAAGCTATGAACGGGTGGCTGCCAATTTCCGCCAGTCGCCGCCCCAGTTCGAGGCCTATCTGCGCACGCAGGGCAGTTCGTCGGCCAGCATCAAGCGCCAGATCGAGGGCGAATTGGCTTGGAGCCGCCTGCAACGGCGCAACATCCAGCCTTTCGTCAATGTGTCGGAAGATGAAGTGAAGTCGGTGGTCGATCGACTGAACGCCGCCAAGGGTACAGACGAATATCGGATCGGTGAAATCTACCTTTCTGCGACACCGGAAAACCGGGCGCAAATCGTCGCCAATGCGCGCAACATCATCGAACAGATTCAAAAGGGCGGCAGCTTTCCGGCCTATGCCCGGCAATTTTCCGAAGCATCGACGGCAGCGGTCGGCGGCGACCTGGGCTGGGTACGCCCGGCGCAGTTACCGCCGGAACTGGCGCAGGCTGCAACTGATATGCAGGTCGGCCAAATCGCCGGTCCCATCGAAGTCGCAGGGGGCGTGTCGCTGCTCTACGTCATGGACAAGCGCAAGGTTCTGACTGCCGATCCGCGCGATTCGCTGCTCAGCCTCAAGCAATTGTCAGTGATATTCCCCAAAGGCACGACCAAGGAGCAGGCCAGCGCCAAAGCCGCGACTTTTGCCGCCGCGATCAAGGAAATCAAGGGTTGCGGTCAGGCCAATGAGGTCGGCGCGAAGATCGGGGCCGACGTGGTCGACAACGACAATGTGAAGGTGCGCGACCTGCCGCCGCAGTTGCAGGACATCCTGCTCAATATCCAGGTTGGCCAGACCACACCGCCCTTCGGTTCCATCACCGATGGCGTGCGCGTATTGGTGGTGTGCGGGCGTGACGATCCGACGTCGGCTAATGCGCCCGATGCCCAGCAGATTCAGGCGCAGCTGGAAGAAGAACGGGTCAACAAGCGCGCGCGCATCTATCTGCGCGACCTTCGGCGTGATGCGGTCATCGAATATAACTGAGCCTGCGCCTCTCGCGCCCTTTGCGGTGCCGTTGGGCGATCCCGCCGGGATCGGGCCGGAAATCGTCGCCAAGGCGTGGGTGATGCGCGAGGCGCGCAGCCTGCCGCCCTTTTTCGCGGTTGGTGATATGGCGTCGCTGCGCGCGGTCTGGCTCGGCCCGATCGCGCCGATCCGTTCGCCGGAGGAAGCGCCTGCCCTGTTTGGCAAGGCGCTGCCGTGCCTGCACATCGGGCAGGCCGGTGACATCGTGCCGGGCAGCCCCAGCATCGACGGCGCGCGGACGGCGTTCGAGGCGTTGGAAACTGCCGTCGGCCTCACGCGGTCGGGATCGTCGGGTGCTATCGTCACCGCGCCGGTAGGCAAGGAACAGCTTTACGGCGTGGGCTTCACCCATCCGGGGCAGACCGAATTCATCGCCGAACGATGCGGCGTGGCCCCGCATAATGCCGTGATGATGCTGGCCGGACCGTCATTGAAAGTCGTGCCGATCACTATTCACATAGCGCTGGCGGACGTCCCCACCGCGCTGACCATCGACTTGATCCGCGCGCGAGCGACCATTACCGCCAAGGGTTTGCAGCGCAATTTCGGCATCGCCCGCCCCCGGTTGGCAGTCGCGGGGCTGAACCCCCATGCCGGGGAAAATGGCGCGCTGGGCCGGGAGGAAATCGACGTGATCCGCCCTGCCATCGCCATATTGCGCGACGAAGGGTTGGACATTGTAGGACCGTTGGCCGCCGACGGCATGTTCCACGCGCGCGCGCGGGAAACCTATGACGCGGCGCTGTGCATGTATCATGATCAGGCGCTGATCCCGATCAAGACGCTGAATTTCGATGAGGGCGTCAACATCACGCTGGGCCTGCCGATCGTGCGGACGTCCCCGGACCATGGCACAGCGTTCGGCATCGCCGGAACCGACAGCGCCAATCCGGGCGCGATGATCGCCGCGATCCGCATGGCCGAAGCAGCGGCGCGTGGCCGGATGGCTCATGCGCATGGGCCAACGCATGAATAGCCGCCCTGCGCTGCCCCCCTTACGCGAAGTGATCGCCACCCACGGGCTGGCGGCAAGCAAAGCGCTGGGGCAGAATTTCCTGCTGGACGAGCAGTTGCTAGACCGGATCGCCGCCATTCCCGGCCCGTTGCAAGATGCAGCGGCGTTCGAGGTCGGCCCTGGTCCCGGCGGGCTGACGCGGGCGATTTTGCGCGCAGGGGCGCGGCTGGTCGCGGTGGAGCGGGATCGCCGCTGCCTGCCTGCGCTGGCCGAGCTGGAACTGGCCTTTCCCGGCCAGTTGCGCACCATTTCGGGCGATGCGATGGCGGTCGATGCGCGCGCCGAAGCAGGCGATGGCGCGCATGTCATTGCCAACCTGCCCTATAATGTCGGCACGCCCCTGCTGATTGGCTGGCTGTCGGCCGACTGGTCGCCGCTGCCCTGGTGGTCGAGCCTGACGCTGATGTTCCAGATGGAAGTGGCCGAACGCATCGTCGCGCAGGTGGGCAGCAATCATTATGGTCGGCTGGCGATATTGTCCCAATGGCGCAGCGACGCGCGGATCGCGATGAAGGTCCACCGCAGCGCCTTCACGCCACCGCCCAAGGTCATGTCGGCGGTGGTCCACCTGACGCCCAAGCCCGCGCCCGAAGGCGTGCAGATCAAATATCTAGAGCGGCTGACGGCTGCTGCGTTCGGGCAGCGCCGCAAGATGCTGCGCCAAAGTCTGAAGGGACTGCCCGGTGCGCTCGACGCGCTGGAGGTCATCGGCATCGACCCGCAAAGGCGCGCAGAGACGGTCAGCGTCGAGGAATTCGTCGCTGTGGCGCGAGTGCTGGGCAGTTAAGACCCGTTCCGGTTCAGAAAATGCCGACTGCGCCCTGCGCCCAGATGATCAGAACGACCGCTGCAATCAGCATGATGACCATGATCCGGCGATCGGGCCTGCCCACGGTGCGAACCGCCCATTCATAAGCGACGCCACCGCCAGCCAACAGCACCGCCGCAGCGAGAAAATCGCTGCCGGTCCAGGCCACGTCGCGGGTGAACTGCATCGCGATGAGCGGTAGCAGCAGAATCGCGGCGATGCCGGACCACAAGGGCCAGGATAGCGGCCTGCGCGTTGATGCCGTCGTCATCATCTATCCTTTTGGCGGTCAGGGGGTTTCGGTCGGCTTGGCCTTGGGATCTGGAACGGCATCCTTGGTAGTCATAGCGACGACCGGCGGGCCTTTCTGGATCGCGGCGGACAGCTTCCCGACCGGCGCACAATCGGCCTTGCACAGCTTTTGCGCCTGCACCAGCACCTCTTTGGCCTTCGCGACTGCGCCCTTTTCCACCATTGCTTCACCCTGCCCGGCCAAGGCGGCAACGTCGGTCGGGTCGAGCAGCAGCGCTTCCTTGTAAAGGCGGATCGCCTTGCCTTGCAGCCCCTGCGCGCGGGCGACTTCAGCGAGATGGACATAGGCAGCGCGATTGCGCGGGTCGAGCGCAAGCGCGCTTTCCAACGCATCGGTCGCGCCGGTCAGATTGCCAGCCTGCTGCGCGGCTTCGCCCGCCTTTTGCCATTCGACCGATTGCGGGCTGATCTGGCTGTCGGGGCGCTGGCTCTGGCCCATGCTCGACACGGTGGTCAGCAGGGCGGCAAGCGCGATCGAGGCGGGGGTAAAACGCATGATAGTCTCCAGCCATGTTTCAGGCGATGTTTCAGGCACAGATTTTGGCCAAGTCTCGCGATTTTGCGGGCGCTTGTCCATGGCCTGTTTCACGCCCCCCGGCGCAGCCGCGCGAAGAAGAAGCCATCGGTGCCATCGTGGCCCGGTGTCAGCAAGCGACCGGCGCCATGAACGCGGCCCGGCGTCATCGCGATCGGTTCGGCGGTCCATTCAGCGTGACGGCGCAGGAAAGCGTCCACCTGGCCCCGCCCCTCCCGATCGGTGAGCGCACAGGTTGCATAGACCAGCGCGCCGCCCGGTGCCAGCAAGGGAGCCGCGAAATCGAGGATGCGGGCCTGTTCCGCGACCAGCCGGTCGAGCCGCGCGGGCGTCAGCCGCCAGCGTGCTTCGGGGTTTCGCCGCCATGTGCCGGTGCCGGAGCATGGCGCATCGACCAGCACGACATCGACCTGACCGTTCAGCCTTTCCAGCCCGCGCGCTTCATGGCTCTGGTCCAGCAGCAGCGTTTCGATGAAGGTCGCCCCGGCCCGATCGGCGCGCGGGCCAAGGCGGGCGAGACGCGAACGGATGGTATCAGCCGCGAACAGCGTGCCTTTGCCATCCATGGCCGCTGCCAGCGCCAGCGTCTTGCCACCCGCGCCTGCGCACATATCCACTACGGTCATGCCGGGTCGCGCGGCGCAGGCATGGGCGATCCACTGACTGCCAGCATCCTGCACCTCGACCAGACCGTCCTGCCACGCTTCGCTCTGTTCGACCGGGGAGCCTTCGGGCAGGCGCAGCGCGTCGGGCAGGTCGGCAACGGGTTGCGCGTCGGGGAAATGGGCCGCGACCTGCGCCGGGCTGGCCTTGAGCCGATTGACGCGCAGATCCACTGGTGCGCGGCCCAGCAGCGCCGATTGTTCGACCGGGGTAGCGAGCAAGGGTTGGAGCCAGCCCGGCACTGTGCCTGCCGCTGCGCCGACTTCGCCCGGCTCGATCGGCAGCGGCGCATGAGTCGATCCGTCGAACAGGGCGGCCATGTCGGGGCGATCCAACGCCAGCCCGATCATCGCTTCGCGCCCGGTCTGCGGACATTCGCCAGCACGGCGGATGGCGTCATAGACATGATCACGCACCGCCCGCCGATCGCGCGAACCGGCATAGCGCCGGTCCTTGAAATAGCGGGCGATCAGCGTGTCGGCAGCCGGGCCGCCATCGCGCGCGGACGCGATTATGGCGTCGAGCAGGTCGATCGTGGCCTGGATGCGGGCGGAGGGTGTCATATCCCCTTCCCGGTCCGGGAAGGATCAGCGCGTCGGGTAATTGGGAGCTTCCCGTGTGATGGTGACGTCGTGGACATGGCTTTCCGACAGGCCTGCATTGGTGATCTGCACGAAGCGGGCGCGTTCCTGCAGGTCGGGGATGGTGCGGCTGCCGGTATAGCCCATCGCGGCCTTCACGCCGCCGACCAGCTGGTGGATGACGTCCTTGGCCGGTCCCTTGAATGGCACCTGGCCCTCAATGCCTTCCGGCACCAGTTTCATCTGATCCTTGATGTCCGCCTGAAAATAGCGGTCCGCTGAGCCGCGCGCCATGGCGCCGACGCTGCCCATGCCGCGATAGCTTTTATAGGCGCGGCCCTGATAGAGGAAGGTTTCGCCCGGCGCTTCGGCGGTGCCAGCCAGCAGCGAACCGACCATGACGCAGCCTGCGCCAGCGGCCAGCGCCTTAGCCAGATCGCCCGACGTGCGCAGGCCGCCATCGGCGATCACCGGCACGCCATGCTTTGCCGCTTCGTTGGCCGAATCCATTACGGCGGTCAGTTGCGGCACGCCCACGCCCGCGACGACGCGAGTGGTGCAGATGGAGCCGGGACCAATGCCGACCTTCACGCAATCCGCGCCCGCGCCGATCAGCGCCTTGGTCGCTTCGGCAGTGGCGACATTGCCCGCGACGACCTGCACATGGCTGGACAGTTTCTTCACCGCTTCGACGGCGGCGGACACCTGGCTGCTGTGGCCATGGGCAGTGTCGATGACGATCAGGTCGCATTCCGCATCGATCAGCGCGCGGCTGCGTTCCAGCCCCTTTTCGCCGACCGTGGTCGCGGCGGCGACGCGCAGGCGGCCAGTGCCGTCCTTGGTTGCCTGCGGATAGGTGACTGCCTTTTCGATGTCCTTGACGGTGATGAGGCCAACGCAATGATAGCCTTCATCCACGACCAGCAACTTTTCGATCCGGCGCTGGTGGAGCAGCCGTTGCGCCTCTTCCTGCCCGACGCCGACCTTGACGGTGGCCAGATTATCCTTGGTCATCAGTTCGCTGACCGGCTGATCCGGGTTTTCGGCAAAGCGGGTGTCGCGGTGCGTGAGGATGCCGACCAGCTTGCCGCTCGATTCGACCACCGGGATGCCGCTGATCTTGTGACGCTTCATCAGCATCTGCGCATCGGCCAGCGTCGCGGTGGGCAGGATGGTGATCGGGTTGACGACCATGCCGCTTTCGAACCGCTTGACCGCGCGCACGGCGTCGGCCTGCTCCTCGACCGACAGGTTGCGGTGCAGGACGCCCATGCCGCCAAGCTGCGCCATGACGATCGCCATGTCAGCCTCCGTCACCGTGTCCATTGCCGACGACAGGATCGGAATGTTCAGCTTGATCGCCTTGGTGACAAAGGTGCCGGTGTCCGCCTGGCTGGGCAGCACATCGGATGCGCCGGGCTGCAACAGCACGTCGTCAAAGGTGAGGCCGAGGCGGATTTCCATGGAACGAGCCACTTTCTGCTGCGGGACGAAAGGCGCGTCCCAAGGGATTTGTGGCGGCCCATGTAACCACTTCATGCCCGGACGGCCAGACCCCCGGCGGGATTTATTGTGGGGTGGCGGTATGGCACGAAAAAGGGCGCGACCTGCGCCGCGCCCTTTTTCATTTCGCCGGTTTCCGGTTGCTTATGCGCCAGCAGGTGAGGGATCGCCAAACGGTCCCTTGCGCTTGCGGATGCGCGGGATGGAGGAGCCAGCCGCCGGGATGACCGATGGCTTGATAGTGGTGCCATCGTCGCGGGTGATTTCACCCTTTTCCAGCAGCGCCTTGATCTCGTCGCCGCTCAGCGTTTCATATTCCAGCAGCGCGTTGGCGAGCAGGTGCAGTTGCGCTTCATGCCCCGTCAGCAATTCCTGCGCGCGGGCATAGCCCTGCTCCACCAGCCCACGAATTTCCTTGTCGATCAGCTTGGCTGTTTCGTCCGACATGTGGACGCGCGCGCTTTGCGAATAGCCAAGGAAGGTTTCGCCCTGCTGTTCTTCATATTGCAATGGACCCAGCTTGTCGGACATGCCCCACTGAGTGACCATGTCGCGCGCCAGCTTGGTCGCATATTGAATGTCGCCCGAAGCGCCCGACGACACCTTGTCATAACCAAAGATGATTTCTTCGGCGACACGGCCACCCATGGCGACGGCCATGTTCGCGTGCATCTTGTCGCGGTGATAGCTGTAGCTGTCGCGTTCGGGCAGGCGCATCACCATGCCCAGCGCACGACCGCGCGGAATGATCGTCGCCTTGTGGATCGGGTCGGACGCCGGTTCATGGACGGCGATGATCGCATGGCCCGCCTCATGATAGGCGGTCATCTTCTTTTCGTCGTCGGTCATGACCATGGAACGGCGTTCCGCGCCCATCATCACCTTGTCCTTGGCCGCTTCAAATTCGTCCATGGCAACCAGCCGCTTGCCGCGACGCGCCGCCATCAGCGCCGCTTCGTTGACGAGGTTGGCGAGGTCCGCGCCGGAGAAGCCCGGCGTGCCGCGCGCAATGGTGCGCGTGTCGACATCGGGTGCCAACGGCACCTTCTTCATATGCACGGCGAGAATCTTTTCGCGGCCTTCGATATCGGGGCGCGGCACCACGACCTGACGGTCGAAACGGCCCGGCCGCAGCAAAGCGGGGTCCAGCACGTCCGGGCGGTTGGTCGCAGCGACGATGATGATGCCTTCATTCGCCTCAAAGCCGTCCATTTCGACCAGCAGCTGGTTCAGCGTCTGTTCGCGCTCATCATTGCCATTGCCCAGGCCTGCGCCACGATGGCGACCGACAGCATCAATTTCGTCGATAAAGACGATGCAGGGCGCGTTCTTCTTTGCCTGTTCGAACATGTCGCGCACGCGGCTGGCGCCGACGCCCACGAACATTTCAACGAAATCGGAACCCGAAATGGTGAAGAACGGCACGCCTGCTTCGCCCGCAATCGCGCGCGCCAGCAGCGTCTTGCCGGTGCCGGGCGAGCCGACCAGCAAAGCGCCCTTGGGAATCTTGCCGCCCAGTCGCGCAAATTTGGTGGGATCCTTCAGAAATTCTACGATTTCTTCCAGTTCCTCACGCGCTTCGTCGATGCCGGCAACGTCCTGAAACGTCACTTTGCCATGTTTTTCGGTGAGCAGCTTGGCCTTGGACTTGCCAAAGCCCATCGCGCCGCCCGCGCCGCCGCCCTTTTGCATCTGACGCAGCACGAAGAAAGCGATGCCCAGGATCAGCAGGAAGGGAAGCGACTGGTAGAGCATGATCTGCCAGAAGCTCGGCCCCTCTTCCGCCTGACCCGAATATTTGACGTTATAATCGTCCAGCAGGCCTGTGAGGCCGGGATCGTTGACCGGGACAGTGCTGAATTTCTGACCGCTCGACAAAGTGCCGCTGATCTTGTCCGGCGCGATGGCGACGTCCTTGACCTGGCCTTCCTGCACTTTGGACCGAAATTCCGAATAAGCGATCCCGGTGCCAGCGGTCGAGGCCGAACGCCCGTCGAATATCGACACGAACAGCAGCAGGGCGACGATCACGCCTGCCCAAATCATGGCACTCTTGATCCAGGGGTTGCCCTGCGGGTCTTTGTCGTCGTTCATCGTCACTCGCTTTTCGCCCGCCTAGATAGGGCTGCCACCAAGATAGGGCGCGCCTGCAAAAGCGCAAGCCAGCCAGTGCGCGGCGTTTCAGACGCCCGCTAACAAGGTGGCGGCAACATAGGCCAGCGCCAGCGCCAGCCCTGCAGACAGGCCACAGAGCAGATAGCCCAGATAAAAGAGCATCGGCGGATGGGGCCGTGCCAATTTGCGGTTACGCTGCGCCGCCGAAAGAATGACACTGGCCAGCAAGCCATATGTCAGTGCTGCAAACTCCACCATCTTCACCTGTCCCCGCAATTGCCAGAAAAGAATTAACCATGATGGCCGTTAAGAAAAGGTCATTGCAGCGCACAAAATCGACAGGGCGTGAGGCGAACGCGCCGGGCGGTGGAACCTTTCCGTAACGACCGCTAACGGGATCGGCGTGCCGGGGCTGGCCCGATTTTCCAGACGCTACCGCCACGCAGCAGGCACGCGCCGAGGCTGCATTGCCCGCCTGCCGCCGCGATGCCGATCGCCCGGTCGATCGCTTCGCCACGCGGCAACGCCGCCGGATCGATTCGTGCCAGCATCAACAGCACCAGCCGCCGCATATATTCGCGTGGCAGGTCGGTGCGATCGAGCGTCCAGCCTGCGCCATCCGCGCGCACATGGCGCGCCGCCAGATCGGCCATGGACCAGTCGAGCGCGTCCTGCGCCTCCGCCAGCGCCGCGGCGCTGCGGGCTGCTGCGGCCGCGTTCAGCCAGGGCGCGTCGGCCAGCGCCATGCGCAACGCCGCCCGGTCGAAACGCGGGTCGGCGTTGGACGGGTCATGAACATGCGGCAAGTCCAGCGTCTGCGCAAAGGCAAGCAGGTCTGCCTTGCGCTCCGCCAATAGGGGCCGGATCACACGGCCCGACCGCCCCCGCACCCCAGCCAGCCCGGCTACGCCGGAACCCCGGTTGAGCCGCATCAGCAGCGTTTCGAGCTGGTCGTCGGCATGGTGCGCGGTCATGATCCAGTCGATGCCCTGCGCCACGCGCCATTGCTCGATCAGGGCGTAGCGTTGCGTGCGCGCCCAGGACTGGAGATTGCCCACTAACGGGGCGTCGGGCGTCAGGATCGCATGGTCGATGCCCTGCCCCGCGCACCAGCGGGCGACCATCGCGGCTTCGTCGGCAGAAGCGGCGCGCAAGCCATGATCGACGCTGACCGCCGCCACCCGACCGGGGAAAGCGTGGATGGCCAGCGCCAGCAGCGCCATGCTGTCCGGCCCGCCCGATACAGCGATACCAAAGCGTGCCGTGTCGCCTCCCCCACCGACCAGCGCTTCGACAGCCGCGATCAGCCGGGCGACACATGCCGCCTCGTCCAGTTTTTCGTTCAGCTGCACTTGGCTTTGGTGCGGCCCTTGTCCATCATACCGCGCAGGCTGGCGGACAGGGTGGTGCCATAGACCTGCTCCAGTTCCGCATAGACTTTGCACGCATCGGCGGGCTTTTTGAGCTGGATCAGCGCTTCGCCAAGATAGGCGAGGCTGTCGGCAGCGCGATCACCACGCGGGCGTTTCTGATAATTTTCGTAGAAGGCGACGGAAGCCAGCGCGGGCTTGCCATCATCCAGATAGGCGCGGCCGAGCAGGTTCTGCGTCCGGCTGGCGACCGATGCGGTGCCATATTTTTCGACCGTGGCCTTCAGCTGCGCCTGCGCTTCGGGATAGAATTTGGCGTCCCACAGGCGATAGCCATAGCTGTAGGCATCCATGGCGGCATCGCCCGTGTCGGGCTGCTCGATCGCGGCGACGGCAGCCTTGCGCGCTTCGCTGGCGACCGGGGTTGGGGCCGGGGCGGCAGCTTTGGGCGTGGCGGGCTTGGGCGTGGCCGGTTTCGTCGCGACGGGTGCCGTATCGCCTACAATCTCCGCTGCGGCGGTCGGGCGGGCGACAGGGGGCGCTTCGGGTGGCGCCATGCGCGCGTCGGCTTCCGCCTTATATTTAGTGAAGGCGTCTTCCAGTTGTTTGAGTTTGAAGCTGTTTTCCTCGACCTGGCCAGTGATGGACGCCAGTTGCGATTCCAGCGCACCGACCCGCGCCGTCAGGTCGGCAATGGGCGCGGACGATGGCGTGCCGGGGGCGATGCCGGGTGTGGTGGGGCGGGTGATTTCCGCCTCGATCGGCGTGCCGGCGGGAAATACCTTCCGCTGCACCGCGCGCATTTCCTTTTCCAGCCGGTCGACGCGGGTTTCCACCGGCGCATTCTGGGCAGAGGCGGAAGGCACGAGCGCGAACAGCGCCCCCCAAGCCAAGGCGGATGTCGCGAAAAAAGCGTGACGCATGATGTTCCCCGGCTAACGTAATCGCCTTAACCATAAGGCGTTAATCGGCGCGGTAAAGCGCGACATGTGGCAGGTCAGTTCGCGCCCTGGCCAAGGGGCGTGGGCGTGGGCGTGGGCGCAGGCGGCGTGGCCAAGGGCGCGGCAGGCGACGCAGCAGGTGCAGCCGGGTTACCGCGCGCCAGCAGCGCCTGAGCGCTGACGGCGACGTCGGCGATCGTGCGATCGGGCGCGCCGAGCGGCGGCACAGCCTTGCCGCCGACCGTGACCGACAGCGCCTGCGGGCGGCCCGTCAAGATCATGGGATTGCGGGCGTTGGCAGGCAGGGTGAAACTCTCACCCTTCTTCATCAGGCCGTCTTTCAGCCGCTCGCCTGCTTCGTCATAGATCCGCAGCCATACGTCGTCGATCGCCGTGAACACCACCGGCTGGGCGGCAGGTGCGACGACCTGCACCGGGCCGGCGGGACGGGCGGCGGCAGGGCCGACCTGTTCCTGTGCGGCGATTTCTTCCCCGGTGGGGGCGGTGAACATCTGGGTGCGCCAGATGGTGAAGCCCGCAACCAGAACCACAACGATAATCGCGGCTGTCCAGGCAAGCGCACGGGACGGCACGCGCGTCGGATCGACCGGCTCGAATGCTTCGTAGCGATTGGCACCCATATCGCTTTCATGCACGGCGCGACGCACATCGGCGGCGATTGCGACATCGTCCATGTCGATGGCGCGAGCATAGGCGCGGGCGAATCCGACGGCATAGGGAATCCCCGGCAAAGCGGCATAATCATCCCGCTCCACCGCTTCCAACTGACGCTGGGCGATGCGTGTACGGGTCGCCACGTCGGACAGCGAAAGGCCGATCGCCTCCCGCCCCGCGCGCAACTTTGCACCCGGCGTACCGGGCTGCATTTCCGGCGCGCCATTTGCACCGGTTTCCACGTCTGTTTCGTCTGCCATGCTGCTCCGCGACCTTTGTCGGTGGGCCTTGTCTCACTGTGAGGCGGGGATTGTCAACGCCGCGTCAATCCTTTGCGGCTCATCTCAACCCAGTTCGATATTCCGTTCGACCGCCCATTGGGTCAGCGTCCCGCGAATGTCGCGCGCGCCGCCATCGAGCAGTTCGCGCATCAATGCCCGCAGTTCTTCCGCGTCGATAGCCCGGATCATGGCCTTGACCGGGCCGACCGACGCCGGGGTGATCGACAGGCGACGGATGCCCAGACCCACCAGCGCCATGGCTTCGAGCGTGCGCCCGCCCATTTCGCCGCAGACGCCGACCGGCACCTGATAGTCCTTGCAGGTGCGCACCACCCGGTCGAGGAAGCGCAGGATCGCAATGCTGAGCCAGTCATAACGTTCGGCCAGACGCGGATGGGCGCGGTCGGCAGCGAACAGGAATTGCGTCAGGTCGTTGGTGCCGATCGACAGGAAATCGAGGCGTGGCAGCAATATGTCCAGCACTTCGGCCAACGCCGGCACTTCCAGCATCGCGCCATAGCGCACCGCGATGGGCAGCTTCTTCTTGCGCGCCAGCAACCATGCGCGTTGATGTTCGACCAGGGCGCGGGCTTCCTCATATTCCCACGGTTCCGACACCATCGGGAACATGACGTGTAGCACCTTGCCCGCGCTGGCCTCCAGCAGGGCGCGCGCCTGCGCCTTCATCAATCCGTCGCGGTCCAGCGCCAGACGCAGCGCGCGCCAGCCCATCGCCGGATTATCCTCCAGCTCCTCGTCATCCTTCTGCATATAAGGCAAAGCCTTGTCCCCGCCGATGTCGACGGTGCGGAAGATGACGGGGCGGTCGCCTGCGGCGTCCAGCACATCCTTGTAGAGGCGCTGCTGCTTTTCCCGCTGCGGCAGGGTGGCCGACACCAGAAACTGAAATTCGGTGCGGAACAGCCCGATGCCGTCCGCGCCGACCATGTCGAGTGCCTGCGCATCTTCCCGCAGACCGGCATTGACCATCAGTTCGACCCGCTGCCCATCGGCAGTGACCGAAGGCAGGTCGCGCATCGCGGCAAATTCGGCGCGGCGCTTCTGCGTCACATGCAGTTTGTTGTCGAACGCCTCTTCCATGTCGGCGGTCGGGCGCACGAGCAACGCATTGGCATTGACGTCCATCTGGATGAGGTCGCCTTCATTCACCAGATGGCGAATGTCGCGCACCCGGCCCAACACCGGCACGCCCATAGCGCGCGCGACGATGGTGACATGGGCGGTCAAAGACCCTTCTTCCAAAATGACGCCCTTCAGGCGGCGGCGATCATATTCCAGCAGTTCGGCCGGACCCAGGTTGCGCGCGATCAGGATCGCGTCCTGCCGCAGGCCCATCTGCGCCGCCGTGCCAAGCTGCCCCGACACGATGCGCAGCAGCCGGTTTGCCAGATCCTCCAGATCGTGCATCCGGTCGGACAGCAGCGGATCGTCGATCTGGCGCATCCGCATCCGGGTGCGTTGCTGCACCCGCTCGATCGCCGCTTCGGCGGTCAGGCCGCTGTCGATCGCTTCGTTGATGCGGCGGGTCCAGCCTTCGTCATAGGCGAACATCTTGTAGGTTTCCAAAACCTCCTGATGCTCGCCTTCCATGCCAAATTCCGCCGCGCCGGTCATCCGGTCGATCTGTTCGCGCATCTTGGCAAAGGCCGACACCACGCGCTGCCGCTCCGCCTCCGTATCTTCCGCGACGGTATGTTCGATATGGACGCGCGGCTGGTGGAAGACGACATGGCCGCGCGCCATGCCCATGACCAGCGGCAGGCCATGCAGCAAAGTCGTGCCGGTATCAGTGATGCGCAGATCGCTTGGCCCGTCATCGGCCAGTTCGGCGTTGGCGATCAGTTCGGACATCACCATGGCAACGGTCTGAAGCGCCTCTATCTCCACTTCCTCATATTTGCGCGGTTCGGCATGTTGCACGCACAGGACGCCCAACGCCCGTTCGCGCCGCACGATCGGCACGCCGGCAAAGCTGTGGAACAATTCTTCCCCGGTTTCGGGGCGGTAGCTGAAATCGGGGTGCGAAGCTGCTTCGTCCAGGTTGAGCGTTTCCACGTTCGTGGCGATCAGGCCGACCAGCCCCTCCCCCATCGCCATGCGCGTGACATGGACCGCTTCCTGTTTCAGCCCGCGCGTCGCGAACAGTTCCAGCACGCCTTCGCGCACCAGATAGATGGAGCAGACCTCGCTCGACAGCGATTCCCCGATAATCTCCACCACCTTGTTCAGCTTGGCCTGCGCGCTGGCGCGCGAGGCCATCACTTCCTGCAAGCGGGTGAGGATCTGGCGAGCGGCGGCGGCGGGTGTGCTGAGCATGATATATGCGCTACCAGATGCACGGGCCGCTTTCCAAGGCGATTCATGCAACGCCAATCGATGCGCAATGGTCATTGGCATGGCGGGAAGATGTCGTACATTCGTCCGACAGGGCAAATGGATCAAATGCTGGGTAGGAGAATGGGGACCATGGCGACGCACGACAATATATCTTTCACGCAGGATCTGGTCGCACGCGGCTATTCGCGCCGCCAGTTGGCGAAGGCAACGGCGCTGCTGGGCGCAGGCGCAGCGGCGATCCGCACCGTCGGCGTGGGCGCGCAGCAGGCGGCCAAGCCCGTCGAGGGTGCCGTTCGGATCGGCGCGAACGAATGTTGGACCGGCCCCTTCCCCGTCGCCGCGCAGGCCGCCTTCAAACTGGTGAGCGAAGGCAATCGATACGAACCCGACAATGAGCATCAAAAGCTGTTCGATGCGGTCGCTGCGGTCGAAGGTATTCCGGCCGATCGCATCGTCGCCTGGCCCGGATCGTCCGATCCGCTGAGCCGGGTCGCCGTCGCCTATGCGTCGCCCACGCGCGGCATCGTGACTGGCGATCCGACCTATGAGGCGATCTGGCGCACCGGCGCGTGGATCGGCGCAAAGGTGACGAAGGTGCCGCTGACCAAGGATTATGCCCATGACGTGAAAGCAATGCTGGCGGCGGACCCCAATGCGGGCGTCTATTATGTCTGTTCGCCCAACAACCCGACCGGCACCGTTACGTCGATCGCCGACATTCAGTGGCTGGCCGACAACAAGCCCAAGGACGCGATCCTGGTGGTGGACGAAGCCTATATCCACTGGGTCGATGGTCCCAACGCCGCCAAGATGGCCGCGACCCGCGACGATGTGCTGATCCTGCGCACCTTCTCCAAGCTGTTCGGCATGGCCGGAATGCGCCTGGGCCTCACCTTCGCCAGCCCCAAGCTGATGGAAAAGATGATGCGTTATGACGGGGGCCAGGTGACAGCGATGCTGCCAATGACGGCTGTGGCGTGCGGCATCGCTTCGGTCGGGGAAGCCGAACTCATCAAGGCGCGCCGGGCCGAAATGGTCGCCAACCGCGAAAAATCGGTCGCGCATCTGAAAAAGAAGGGAATCAAGGTCATTCCCGGCAGCCAGGCGAACATGTTCATGGTCGATTGGGGCAAGCCCGCCAAGGACATGCAGGCCGCCCTGCTCGCCGCCAATGTGCAGATTGGCCGCAACTGGCCCGTCTGGCCCAATGTTTCGCGCGTGTCGGTGGGTTCTGCGACGGAAATGGATGCCTTTAACGCGGCGATCGACAAGGTGTGGAAGGCCTGAGTCTGATTTCCAGTATTTTTCAGCATAAAATTGCGAAAAAACGGGGCGGCGCATTGCGGAAATGCGCCGCCCTTTCGTTTGACCCAGAGAACCCGCCATTTGCGGACGCAAGGGGACAGATGACATGACCATGATGCTGGGCAAGGATGCACAAGAAGATATGATGGCGCGCGGCTATTCGCGCCGCCAGCTGGCAGAAATCACCGCGATGCTGGGCGCGGGCGTTGCCGCCAGCACCATGCTGGGCGATTTTGCGATGGCGCAGCAGCAGGCCGCGCGCGGCGTCAAGGGCGCGGTGCGTATCGGTTCGAACGAATGCTGGACCGGCCCCTTCCCGTCGGGTGTGCAGGCAATCGCCGCCGCCGGTGCGCTGGGCAACTGGTATGATCCCGACACCTATCGCAACGACCTGATCAAGACGGTCGCCACGGTCGAGAGCATCCCTGAATCGCACATTCAGCTGTGGCCTGGTTCGGGTGGCCCGCTGGTCAGCATCGTGGCGGCCTATTGCTCGCCGACCAAGGGGCTGGTGACTGCCGATCCGACGTTCGAATCCGCTTGGCGCTCGGCCGATTTCATGAAGGCGCCGATCAAGAAGGTGCCGCAGCCGGTCGGCAAGGGCCATGACGTCAAGGGCATGTTGGCCGCCAATCCCAATGCGGGCCTCTATTATGTCTGCACGCCCAACAACCCGACCGGCACGATCACGCCGATCGCCGACATCAAATGGCTGCTCGACAATAAGCCCGCCGATTCGATGCTGCTGGTGGACGAAGCCTATCTCCACTTCTCCGACGCGCCGAGCGCGGCGTCGCTGATCGGCACCCGCAAGGACATCATTGTCATGCGGACCTGCTCCAAGCTGTTCGGCATGGCCGGTATTCGCCTGGGCCTCACCTTCGCCGATCCCGAAGTGCAGAAGCAGATCATGCTGTTCGGCCCATCGGCCGGTGGCCTGTCGATCACGGCGATGGCGTGCGGCAATGCCGTGCTGAAGGAAGCCGACCTGATCGTCGCGCGGCGCAAGGAAATGATTGCTGCGCGCGAACAGACCATCGCTTGGCTGACCAAGAAGGGCATCATGGTCCATCCGGGCAGCGAGGCCAATATGTTCATGGTCGATTGGAAAACCAAGCCAGCCAAGGACATGCAGGCCGCGCTGATGGCTGCGCCGGAAAAGGTGCAGATTGGCCGCAACTGGCCGATCTGGCCCACCGTATCGCGCGTGACCGTGGGTTCGGCCGACGACATGGCGAAATTCTGCGCCGCTGTGGACAAGGTCTACAAGGCGTAAATTCAGCCTTTACAGATTGCAGGAAGGGGCGTCCGGGCAACCGGGCGCCCCTTCCTGCATCAGCAGTCATTGCGTGATTGGCGACAGCGAGAGAGACATAGGGTGCGATATTGCATCCCGCCTCGCCCTTGCCATTAAATCCCTCTATGCAGTATCATGTTCCACAAATTGAACTGATGGAGGATGGGATGGCTGGGACATTGGGCGGCATGGGACTGGCGATCGCTTTGCTGAGCGCGGGTCCGGCGATGGCTGGGCCGTCTTCTGCTCCGGCCAGTTGGACCGACAGGACGACCGGACATCGCATCGTCCGCGTGGACGACCGGCCGGGCAATTATGCGCTCTATTTCAACTACAACCCGTTCACCCCGGACGGAAAGCGCATGGTCTACCTGACGCCGGAGGGGATTCGGGTCGCCGATACCGGGACATGGGCGACGCGGCTGGTGTTGAAGGAGAAGGTTGACCGGCTGCTGTTCGTGGGCCATCGCGCCAATGTCGCTTATTATACGACGAACCCGACCGGCGGGACCGCCAATGAAGGGGCGTCGGTGGTCTGGTCGGTGGACCTGGACAGCGGCAAGCGTCGCCATATCGCCGATATGGCCGGCGGGCGGATCGAATCCATCAATGCCGACGACACGCTGCTGGCCGGGCATCGCGAACTGGCCCCGCCGCCGCCCGCCATCGCCGCGCAGGGCAAGCGCGATCCCAAGACCGGATCGCCCGGCTATGCCGGTGTCGATGCGCAGGGCCGCCCGCTGAGCTTTGCGCAGGCCAAGGAGCAATGGATGGCCGCGCGGCTGGACGCACAGGTGCCGATGGAGATTTTCAGCCTGGACATTCGCACCGGGCAGATGCGGACCATTACCCGGTCAAGCGACTGGTTGAACCATGTCCAGTTTTCCCCGACCGATCCCACGCTGCTGGCCTATTGTCATGAAGGGCCGTGGCAGAAGATCGACCGCATCTGGACCATCCGCACCGACGGGAGCGGCAAGACCAAGCTGCACCAGCGGATCATGCAGGGCGAGATTGCGGGCCATGAATATTGGGCGCCGGACGGTCGGACCATCTGGTACGACCTGATCCAGCCGCAGGGGGTGCGCTGGCTGGCCGGGCAGGATGTGGTGAGCGGGGCGCGGCGCTGGTATGCGTTGCGGCCGGGACAGGGCAGCTATCATTTCAGTTCGTCGCCCGATGGCCGCTATTTTTCGGGCGATGGCGGCAATGACGGCAAATATATCAGCCTGTTCCACCCCCGCCCTGACGAGAATGACCGGGCGCGCGACACGCTGGATGGTGACCGGCTGATCGCCACCGGCACGCTGGAGACGCAGCGGATCGCCGACCTTTCCGCGCATGACTATACGCTGGAACCCAACCAGCATTTCACGCCGGACGGCAAATGGCTGGTCTATCGCAGCAATATCGAGGGCAAGCCTGCCATCTATGCGGTGGAGGTGGCGAAGGGGCAGTAGGGTGGCTTGGCATCCTCCCCTTGCTGGCGAGAATATTTACGCACTAGCCGCCGATGTTTCGCATAGCGCCTTGAACTGGGCCATCATGTCGTCCCAGCCGGGGTGGAAGCCCATGTCGGCGTGGCGTTGTTTCGCTTCCGCGTCCCAGTGGCGGGCGGTGGCGGTGAAGCGGGTGCCGTGGCCTTCGTCGGCGAAGGTCCAGATCGCGGTGAGGAAAGGCGTTTGCGGCACCCATCCGGCGGCATAGGCGTCGGTCGTGACAACTCGTTCCTGCGGCACGATGTCGAGGATCACGCCCTCCATCGGGCCGGTATCTTCGCCATCGGGACCGAACATGCGCACGGCGTTGCGGCCGCCGGGGCGCAGATCCTGTTCTATCACCCGCGCGCGCCAGGGTTTGGGGCAGAACCATTCGTCCTTCAAATCCACCCACACCTGCCACACGATGCCGCGCGGGGCGGCGATGTGGCAGGTGACGGAAAGTTCATGCGCCACGCCGTTCATGCTGTTTTCCCGTCAAAGGCCGCCTGCATCGCGGCAGTGTCCAGCTTGCGCATGGTCATCATCGCCTGCACCATGCGGGCGATTCCGGCTCTGTCATCGCTATGATAATTGGCCATGATCGCGCGCGTGACCAGTTGCCAGCACAGGCCATATTTGTCCGTCACCCAGCCGCAGGGTCCATCCTTCCCGCCATCGGCAGTCAGCGCGTCGAAATAGTGATCCAGTTCCGCCTGATCTTCGCACCCGACCGACAGCGAAATGGCTTCGTCGAAGGTGAATTGCGGGCCACCGTTCAGCGCCTGATAGCTTTGCCCGAACAGAGTGAATTCGACCAGCAGCACGCTGCCGCCCTGCATGGGTGAAGGGGAAGGATTTTCGTCGGGATAGTAGCTGACATGATCGACCGACCCGCCGAAAATCCCGACATAGTAGCGCGCGGCCTCCTCCGCCTGTCCGTCGAACCACAGGCAGGGGGCAATGGCGGTCATGCCCCCTCCCCGGCATCGGCACGGGTGCCGACCAGTGCGAACATCGCGCCCTGCGGGTCGAGCGCCTGGATGATCCATGAACCGCCCGGCACCTCCATCGGCCCGTTGAGCAATGTGCCGCCGCCCGCGCTTACCCGTTCCACTGCTGCGTCGATGTCGCCCACGGTGAAGTAGAACAGCCACAGCGGCACGGGCATGACGTCGGGGCGGGGCATGATGCCTGCATCCATGCTCGGAAAATCGCTGCCGCCGGTTTGCGACACCAATTGGTAGCTGCCCATGTCGCCCATATCCATGGCGTCGCCCCGGGTCCAGCCGAACTGGCCGGTGTAAAAGGCCAGGTCCGCATCGAAATTACCCGCATATAACTCGTTCCAGCCGACATGACCGGGCGCGTTAGGCGGCGGCGGGGCCATGCCGTCGGGGCTGGAGCCTTTGAGCAGCATGAAGGTCGCGCCGCCCGGATCGCCGATCACGGCGAAGCGGCCGACACCTGGAATATCCTCCGGCGCGCGTTTGATGCTGCCGCCAGCGGCCGCAAGGCGCGCGGCGTCGGCATCCACATCGGCCGACCCGATATAGCCGCCCCACCAGGGGGTCATGCCGCAATCCTTCGCTTCCGGCGGGATCGCCATTACACCGCCCAATGGCCCGGCGCTGCCCACGACCAGCATATAGTCGCCATCGGGACCGAAGGGCATCGTCGTCCAGCCGACGACATCGGTGTAGAAAGCCAGCGCCGCCTGCGGATCGCTGGTCATCAGTTCATGCCAGAAAAACTGGCCGTTAAAATCGGTCATCGTCCGTGTCCCCCGCGTTCAGGCTTTGGCGTCGACCATCACGGCAAAGCCGCCATAGATCAACCGCGCGCCGGAAAAGGGCATTTCCTGTCCTTCGGGCGGGCGCATCCGTTCGTCCTCCATCACCTTTGCCGACCCGGCGTCGCGGGTTTCCTTGTCGGGCCATTCGATCCAGGAAAAGACGACTTCCTCCCCTTCCTCGGCAATGACGGCGGTGGTGAAATCATTGGTCTTGCCGGGCTTTATGTCGTCGCCCCAACATTCCACCACGCGCAAGGCACCATATTCGATGAAGATCGGCGCGGCAAAAGCGGCCAGATCCTTATATTTCTGGCGGTTGCCGGCTGGCACGGGAATTACGAAACCGTCGATATAGGCCATCGTCTCTCTCCTCTGCGTCGCTTGCGCGGGGCCACGCAGCCGACTCGCGGGGGAGTATTGAGGATATGGCCGCTTTGCTCAAGTCGCAGGGGGGAAAGCGTGTCCCCCGTGCGATCGGGGTCAGTGCGCGTCGTTGAGCGCGGCGAACACTGTGTCGAAATCGCCGCGCCGGGTCGCTTCGCTGAGGAATTTGACGCGATCGACATGAATTTCGGGCAGCGCGGGTTGCTGCGCCAGCAGCGCCATGACTTCGTCGATGAAGTCGGCCAGGGGCATCATCTGCTCATTGTCGGCATGGCCGGGCATCAGGTCGGTCTGGACACCCGGCGGGACGATCTCGATCACTTCTATGCTGCTGCCCGCCAGTTGCGCGCGCATCGCCAGCGACCAGCCATGGATCGCCGCCTTGGTCGCGCTGTAGGTCGGCGTGGCGGCCAGCGGCACGAAGGCGAGGCCGGACGAGACGGTGACGAGGCTGGCGGCAGGCTGCGCCATCAGATGCGGTAGCAGCGCGTGGGTCAGGCGAATGGGACCGAGCAGGTTGGTGGCGATCGTGGCCTCTGCGATGGCGAGGTCGATCCGGTTTTCCGCCACCATGATCCCGGCATTGTGGACGACGATGTTGAGCGCGGGGAAATCCGCCAGCAGCCCGTCGGTAAAGGCAGTGAGGCTGGTGGGATCTTCCATGTCGATCGTCAACGCCGCCATGCCGGGATGGTCGGCGACGATGGCGTCGAGTACGGCTTGCCGCCGTCCCGCGATGATGACCTGATTGCCGGCCGCGTGCCATGCGTGGGCCAGCGCCGCGCCGATGCCCGATCCGCCGCCGGTAATGAGGATAGTGTTGCCTGTGGTCTGCATGGGGATGCTCCTGTTTATTGTGGCCTGCTCCCTGTTTGCCGCCTATGCTCTCTTTTGGAAAGAAGGCACCGTAAAGTGCTATACACACTATGGGGTAAGAAATGGCGGATGCTGGCAAAAATATAGAATATCCCCCGCTCGATCCGCGTGTCGAGCGGCTGGTCAACGACCTGATCGGGCGAATCGCCGACAAATGGACGCTGCTGGTGCTGGAATTGCTGGAGGAACGCGGGACGATGCGCTTCACCGCGATCGCGCGGGCGGTGGAAGGGATCAGCCAGAAGATGCTGACCCAGACGTTGCGCCAGATGGAACGGGACGGGCTGGCCACCCGCACGGTCCATCCGGTGGTGCCGCCGCGCGTTGACTATGCGCTGACCCCGCTAGGCGATAGTTTGAGCGCGGCCTTTTGCGGGGTGTGGACCTGGGCCGAGCGGCATCTCGGTACGGTGGAGGATGCGCGCGCCCGATTCGACGCGCGCGACTGACGCTGCGGCCTATTCCTGCGTGGTGGGCAGGGGTTGCACCGTGAGTTTGGGTTGGGTCGGCACCGTAGCTGGCGGGATAGTACGAGGGGCCGTGGTCGCAGGCATGGTGGCGGACGGCAGCATCGGCAGGCGCGGTGCATAGCCTGCTGGCGGCGCGTCGGCGGGCGGACGGGGCGGCGGCGGGAGCGGCGTGGGCGATGCCACGACCGTGACGGTCGCGCCGAAACGCGACTGCCATTCGGCCAGCCGCCGTAGATAATCGGCATAGGCAGCGTAGAAATCCTGAAACGGTTTTTCCAGTTCGGCCAGCGCCACAGGGGCATGTTCAAGCAGGGCGGACGATGGCATCGCCAGCAGCCTGGCCCCGACGGTGATCGCCACCGGGCAGAATGTTTTCGTCACCGGCGGCAGCGAGAAGAAATTATAGACGACGGTGTTCAACCGTTCGCGATAGGCGACCCCCGTGCTGCCATAGGCAGCGTTATAATTGCGATCGACCGCTGCGTTGGCTTCTTTCAGCGCGGCCTGATGCACATGGAGCAGCTGGTTATACTGATTCCGCGCGGCAAAGGCGGCATTGGGGCAAGACAGCGCGGCGACATTGAGCGCCATGCGTACATGCCAGAGCGCCGTGTTGGACGTGACGCCGCGATTGGCGGTTTCATATTTGCCGTCCGCGCCAATTTCAGGGATGCCCATGCCCGCGACCGCGCCCATTGGCGGCAGCGGCCGGACAGTCGAAATAACCGGCGGCGGGGGTGTGGGCGGCGGCGGGGGTGTGGGCGTCGAACAGGCCGCGATCGCCGCCAGCGACACGAGCGAAAGGCGGCCTGCGAAACGGCGCGGTGCGAACATCAATTTCTCCGAAGGGACCATGTCCTGCTCATGCCGGGCATTGTCGTCGGAGGGAACAGGGCTACCGCTCCGTTCACCGCAAGGTTTCAGGCGGCTCGCCGCTCCAGCGCGCCAGCGGCCTGTTCCATCAGTTCCGCAATGATGTCTGCGACGGGTTCTTCCTTCGTCACCATGCCGACCGACTGACCCGCCATCAGCGACCCGCCCTCAACATCGCCATCGATCACCGCGCGGCGCAAGGCACCGGCCCAATAATGTTCGATCTGAAGCTGCGCCTCCATCATGTCGACCGTGCCGTTATCGAGCAGATTGGCGACTTCGCGCTGTTTCGCGGTGAAATTTTCCATCCCCGGATTTTTGAGCGAGCGGACGGGAATGACCGGCAGGCGAGGGTCGATCTGCACGCTGGCAATGGCGTCACGGGCCGAGGCGCGGAAAAACGCTTTCTTGAACGCGGGATGCGCAATGCTTTCGGTGGCGCAGGCAAAGCGAGTGCCAAGCTGGACCCCGGCTGCGCCCATTTCCAGATAGGCGGCGATGGCTTCGCCCCGACCGATGCCGCCCGCGACGAACACAGGCACCTGGCTCCCCATTTCCGGCAGGATTTCCTGCGCCAGCACGCTGGTCGCGACCGGGCCGATATGGCCGCCAGCCTCCATCCCTTCCACCACCAGCGCGTCGACGCCCGACCGCACCAGCTTCTTGGCGAGGGACAGCGCGGGGGCGAAGCAGATCAGCTTGGCCCCTTTGGCCTTGATCGCTTCGATGCTGCCCTTGGGCGGGAGGCCACCGGCCAGCACGACATGGCTGACGTCATGGCGCGCGCACACGTCGATCAGGTCGAACAGCATCGGGTGCATGGTGATGAGGTTGACGCCGAAGGGCTTGTCCGTCAGCGCCTTGGTCGCGGCGATTTCCCGGTCCAGCAGGTCGGGCGTCATCGCCCCGCAGGCGATGACGCCAAAGCCGCCCGCATTGGATATGGCCGACACCAGATGGCGTTCGGAAACCCAGCTCATCGCCCCGCACAGGATCGCGCTGCGGCTGCCGAGAAAGTCGGTGCCGCGCGCCATGAGGGCAGTGAGTTTGGCGTTGGTCATATGGTTCAGCCTTAACAAGCACAAAAAGCCCCTACCCTTCAGGAGCAGGGGGTCGGTCATGCCCCCCGGCATGACCTGAATAGCACGGGGTGCTGTTCACCCCCTGCTGGGTTGGGGTGGGGGCTGTCCAAGTGACGCAGCATATGGGGCAAACCCCCACCCCCGGCCCCTCCCCTGAAGGGGAGGGGAGGAAAAATCAAGCCGCAGGCGCGTCCAGGCCGTAAGCGGTGTGCAGCACGCGGACGGCCAGTTCGGTTTCGTCCTCGTCGATCAGGACGCTGACCTTGATTTCGCTGGTCGAGATCGCCTCGATGTTGATGCCGCGATCGGCCAGTGTCTGGAACATCGTGGCCGCGACACCGGCATGGCTTTTCATGCCGACGCCGACGACGCTGATCTTGGCGACTTCGGTGTCGGTGATGATCCGGCGGAAGCCGATGGCGTCCTTGTTCGCTTCGAGAATATCGACGCTGCGGGCGAGGTCCGCGCGCGGGACTGTGAAGGTGACGTCCGTTTCCTCATTGTCCTTGCTGTCATTCTGGATGATCATGTCGACATTGATCGCCGCATCGGCCAGCGGGGTGAAGATGTTGGCGACCGCGCCGGGCTTGTCCGGCACGCGGGTCACGATGATCTTCGCCTCATTCTTGTCATGGGCGATGCCGGTGATGAGCTGACGTTCCATCTTGCTTTCCTTGAGCTTGGCTTCCAGTTCCTCGTCGCTGACGATCAGCGTGCCGGGCAGGTCGGTCTGGGTGGGATCATCGAAGGAGGACAGCACCTGAACGACCACCCCTTCCTTCATGGCAAGGCCGACCGACCGGGTCTGAAGCACCTTGGCCCCGACCGAGGCGAGTTCCAGCATTTCTTCATAAGTGACGAGGTCGAGTTTGCGCGCGCGGGCAACGATGCGCGGGTCGGTGGTGTAGACACCGTCCACGTCGGTGTAGATGTCACAGCGATCGGCCTTCACCGCTGCGGCCACCGCGACGGCCGACGTGTCGGACCCGCCGCGCCCCAGCGTGGAGATGCGGCCATCGGCCATCATCCCCTGAAAACCGGGGATCACCGCGACCTGGCCGGATTGCATGGCAGCGACCAGCGCATCGGTGTCGATGCTGGACACCCGCGCCTTGGCATGGGCCTCCACCGTGCGGATCGGCAATTGCCAGCCGAGCCAGCTGCGCGCGTCGACGCCCATGGCTTTCAAGGTCATGGCCAGCAAGCCGCTGGTCACCTGCTCGCCCGCTGCGACGACAACGTCATATTCGGCCGGATCGTAGAGGGCGGATGCTTCCTTGCAGAAACCGACCAGCCGATCCGTCTCCCCCGCCATGGCGGACACGACGACGGCGACTTCATGCCCCTGCCCCACGACATGTTTCACACGCGCGGCGACGTTGCGAATTCGCTCCATCCCCGCCATGGAGGTGCCGCCGAACTTCATCACGATACGCGCCATTTGCTTGTCGAACCTGTTTGCTGGTGAGAAAGAAAATGTCCCAAAAAGGGCGAAAACGGCGCTTCTATTAGCAGCAGCGGCGGATATGGCAAGCAACGCCATGATGCAGGCGCTTAACGATTTGCCGGTCGTCCTGCCAGTGCTAGGACGGGGGCAGGCGCACAGGCACGCGACAGGATGGATATGGCAGACACAGTTTCCGCAACGATCGACCCCAAAGAAGCCGCACATTTCGGCGCGATGGCAGCCGATTGGTGGGATCCGGCCGGGTCCAGCGCCATGCTGCACAAGCTGAACCCGGTGCGGCTGGCCTATATGCGCGCGGCGATCGACCGGCACTGGCCCGGCGAGGCGCGCAGCTTTACGCCGCTCGCCGGGCGGCGCGCGCTGGACGTGGGGTGCGGCGCGGGGCTGCTGGCAGAGCCGTTGGCGCGGATGGGCGCGCGCTTGACGGCGCTGGACGCCGCGCCGGAAAATATCGCCGTCGCCAGCGCCCATGCGCAGGCCCAGGGGCTGACCATCGACTATCGCGCGACCCCGGTGGAGGAGATGGCGGATCGCGATTTCGATCTTGTCACATCAATGGAAGTGATCGAGCATGTTGCCGATCCCGCTGCCTTTATCGCCGCGCTGGCTGGCAAGCTGGCCCCCGATGGACTGATGATCCTGTCCACCCCCAACCGCACCCCCCTGTCCCGCCTGGCCATGATCACCATTGGCGAAAGCGTGGGCGGCATCCCCAAGGGGACGCACGACTGGAACCGTTTCCTAACGCCCGACGAACTGACCGAGTTGCTGGAGGCAGCGGGGCTAGAAGTGATCGAGCGCAGCGGTTTGAGTTTCGATCCGCGCAAGGGGTTCGTGCTGTCATCCAACAGTGCGATCAACTATCTGCTGACGGCGCGGCATAAACGAACATAGAACATAAGCTAATCAGGATGGGTGGAGCGCAATCGGCTCACGACGCCATAAGGCGTGGTGGACAGGGTTGGGTTCGAACCAACGTAGGGGAAACCCCGGCAGATTTACAGTCTGCTGCCTTTAACCACTCGGCCACCTGTCCAATGCCCTGCGCAGCGACGAAAAAATGCTTCGTAACCGCGTCGGAGGCGGCTCAATGGCGAAAGGAGGCTTGCCTGTCAATGGTCGGATGTGAAAAGAGCGCTTCCATGAAAAGAGGTCATCGTCCCGCCAAGCCGAAAGGCGCCTTCCCGCGCTTTTATGGTCGCCACGCCGTCATTGCGGCGCTGGCCAATCCCAACCGCATCGTGCGCAAGATATGGGGCACGCGCGAAGCGCTCGACGCTCTCGATCTGCCGCCGGTGCTGCCGATCGTCTATGCCGACGTCGCTGACATGGGCCGCATGGTCCCGTCCGACGCGCCGCATCAGGGCATCGTCGCCGAAGTCGAGCCGCTGGACGATGTCTGGCTGGGCGATGTTCTGGAACTGGGGCAGGATGACAAGCGCCCGATATTGGTACTGGATCAGGTTACCGATCCGCATAATGTCGGTGCGATCCTGCGTTCCGCCGCTGCATTCGACGCATTGTGCATCGTGACGCAGGACCGTCATGCGCCACCCGAATCGGGCGTGCTGGCGCGCGCGGCGTCGGGCGCGCTGGAAATCATGCCATGGGTGCGGGTGGTGAACCTGTCCCGCGCGCTGGATGAGATTGCCGAGGCCGTTTACTGGCGCATCGGGCTGGACGGCGACGCCAACACCACGCTGGGCGAAGCGATCGGCGAATCGCGCGTCGCGCTGGTGCTGGGAGCCGAGGGTGAAGGGTTGCGCCACAACAGCATGGCACATTGCGACATTATCGCTAAACTGCCGATCAGCCCGCGCATGGAAAGCCTGAACGTGTCCAACGCTGCGGCCATCGCCCTGTACGCTGCCGCCAGCCGGTAGGCAGCCGACAAAGCGGTGACGACGAACGGGGGTTCGTGATGACCGCTTTGCTGCGCAGTGCCGGGATGCTGGCAAGCCTGCTGCTACTGCCCGCCTGTCTGGTGACGCCCGGTCGGTTCGAATCGTCGCTCGACATTCGTGCCGACCGGAGCTTCAGTTTCGCCTATAAGGGCGAGATATTGGCGTCGGACATGGGCAAGGACGGCCTGAAGCCGGGCGATATGTCAGGCGATTTTGGGTCAGAGGATGGCCCGGTGGAGATTGGCCCGGCCTTGCTCCAGATCGCCGATGTGACGCAGGATTTCAGCGATTCGGCGGGCAAGAGCAGCGACGCGCAGATGCAGGCGATGGCGAACGCCCTGTCGAAGGAAAAGGGGTTTCGCGCCGCGCGCTATCTGGGCGAGCGCAAGTTCGAGATCGACTATGCGATAAGCGGGCGGCTGACCCACGCTTTCCTGTTCCCCTTCAACATCGACGCGCAGATCGTGCTGCCTTTCGTCGCGGTGGAGATGCGCGGGGCCGACCGCGTGCGCGTGAAAGCGCCCGGTTTCGCCAATAGTTTCGACAAGAGCCAAAGCCCGATGGGCGCAGGCGGTCCTGGCGACGACGCCACCAAGGCGTTGAACGGCACCTTCACGCTGACCACCAATGCCACCATCGTCAGCCAGAATCAGGAAGAGGGCGCGCAATCCACGCCGCAGGGTCAGCGAATCGTCTGGACCGTCACGCCGCTGACCAGCGAAGCGCCGATGGCAACGCTGCGCGTATCGCCATAGGGCGGCGGCGCAGCGTCGCTGTCAGGATCAGTCTTCCGGTGCGATGGTGATGCGCAGGCCGTCCAGCGCGTCGCTCATCACCAGCTGGCACGACAGGCGGCTGGTTTCGTTGCGATGGTCGGAACTGTCGAGCAGGTCGTTCTCATCTTCGCTCAACGCAGGCAGCGCATCGGCAAAAGCGGGATCGACATAGACATGGCAGGTCGCGCACGAACAGCAGCCGCCGCACAGCGCCAGCAATTCGTCGATGCCATTGTCCCGAATGACTTCCATCACCGAAAGGCCCGCATCGCCATCTACGGCCTGTTCTGCACCCTCACGGTTGACCACGATCAGTTTCGGCATCTATCCATTCCCCTAGAATTTTCCGTGCCGCTCTGACCGACAAGCGCAGGGAAATCAAGGGGCGGCCATAACCGGCCAGAGGAACAGCCATGGTAACGACCCACGATCAACTGACTGCCAGCCTGGATGCGATCGCCGCGATCGAGCCGGGATTCGCCGCTGCGATCACCCGCGCAGGCTATCCGCAGCCGCGCGTGCGGGAACCGGGCTATGAAACCCTGCTCCGCACGATCGTAGGGCAGCAGGTCAGCGTCGCGGCGGCAGCGGCGGTATGGCGCAAGCTGGAGGCGGAACTCGGTGCGGGCTGCGCGCCTGACGCGCTGCTGGCGCGCGATTATGACGCGCTGCGCGCCTGCGGCCTGTCGCGCCAGAAACAGGGCTATGCCCGCAGCCTGGCGGAAATGGTCCTGTCGGGCGCGCTCGACCTGCACAGCCTGCCGCAGGATGACGAGGAAGCGATCGCGCAACTGGTCCGCATCAAGGGCATAGGCCGCTGGTCGGCGGAAATATATTTGTTGTTCGCCGAAGGACGGCCCGATATCTGGCCGGCAGGCGACCTGGCCGTCCAGATCGAAATCGGAAGGATGCTGGGCCTGCCCGAACGCCCGAGCGAAAAAGCGACGCGCGCGCTGGCCGAAGCCTGGCGACCCCATCGTGGCGCCGCCGCGATCATGGCCTGGCACCATTATAATATAGAGGTTCTGTGATGTCCCTGCCCCATGCCCGCTATATCGTCCTGCACCATGAAGGTGTGTGGAAGATCAACCTGAACAACAGATATTACGGCCCCTTCCCAACGCGCGAAGCAGCCGTGGCGAGCGCCACCGAAACAGCGCGCACGGCCAGCGAAGGGGGCTATCCCGCGTCGGTCCTGACGATGGAGGACGGCGATTTCCAGACGATGTGGACCAGCGTTCCGGCGTGATTGACAGCGCTGCCCTTTAGGGAAGAATTTGGCCCTCGCCGGAACCTGCAAGGCGCAAACTGCATTATCTTTTGCGAAGTTTACAGGTCATGAGATGAGCAAGAAGATATTGATCGTTGAAGACGAGATTTTCGTCGCACTGGAGATCGAACAGATCGTCGAAGAGGCGGGCTTTGCCGTCAGCGCAATTGCCGCTGATCGCGAAGCGGCGCTGGAGGCGGCGGGAAGCTGCGACATTGCGCTGGTCGACCTGAACCTGCGTGATGGTCCCACCGGCCCGGTCATCGGCATGGAATTGGCCAGCCGTTTTGGCGTGCGTGTCATCTATGTTACGGCCAATCCGTCGCAAATCGGCGAAGCATCGGTCGCGGCCCTTGGCGTCATCGCCAAACCGTTCAGGGCGCACAGCATCTCTGCCGCGCTGCACCTGGCCGCCGCAGACGAACCAGCGCTCCACATGGCCAACATAGCGGGCTTTACGCCGTTCCTGCCGCCCGGCACATGGAACGGGCTGGAATCCAGAGGCTAAGGTTCAGGCCTTCGGGTTGCCAGTCACGGCGCATATGCCCGCCCAATTGCCGCTCCACGCTCAGCGTCATCAACCGGCTGCCAAAGCCATCCGTGCCACCGGGCTGGACGGTAGGACCGCCTTCTTCCCGCCAGTCGATGCGTATGTCGGCACCCTCCCGCACGACATGCAGATGCACCATGCCATCGGGTGTCGAAAGCGCGCCATATTTGGCCGCGTTGGTCGCCAGTTCGTGGAACAGTAGCGCCAGCGGCGTTGCGGAACGATCGTCGATCGGGATGTCGTCCCCCGTCAAATGGATGCGCGTGCCGTTCGACCCGCGATAGGGCGCGAAAATCTGGTCGAGTATGCCCCAGAGCAACCCCTGCCCCTGGCCCGGCTGCGGTGCGGAGTCGGCGCTGTGTGGGCGCACGAAATCATGCGCGCGGCCCAGCGCCAATATGCGGTCGCGCAGGTCGTCGGCCATTTCGGCGATTTCTGGATGTTCGCGCGCGGAAATACCGATCAGCCCGGCGATCACCGAAAAGATATTTTTGATGCGGTGCGAGAGTTCATGCGCGATCAGCTCGCGCTCCTCCATCATCAGTTTTTGTTCGTGGATTTCGGTGCAGGTGCCGATCCAGCGCACGATGGCGCCATCGCTCCCGCGAATCGGCAGCGCCCGGCCCAGCGTCCATCGATAGTCGCCATCCCGGTGCCGCAGCCGATATTCGATTTCATAGGGTTCGCCCGTTTCCAGGCTGCGACGCCAGCGCGCCCATGCCCGGTCCTGATCGTCGGGATGGAACATGCCGTTCCACCCCTCGCCATCGGTCGATCCTTCCGGCACGCCGGTATAGGCATACCAGCGCGCGTTGTAATAATCATGATAGCCATCGGGCAGGGTGGACCAGACCATTTGCGGCATGGCGTCCGACAATGTGCGGAACATGCGGTCGCTGTCCGCGATGGTCGCAGCGTCCAGCCTTTGCCGGGCGATCATGTCCCGGTCGCGACGGCGGCCACCCAGTTCCACCATCACCTGCCGCGCCATCAGCGCCAGCCCCTGACGCTGCACATCGGTCAGGCCAGCGCGCGGCTGGGTGTCGATGACGCACAGCGCGCCGAGCGGCACGCCATCGTCGCCGACCAGCGGCGCACCGGCGTAAAAGCGGATATGCGGCGCGCCGGTCACCAGCGCATTGGCGGCAAAGCGCGGGTCGCGGGTCGCATCGGGAATGACGAACAGGTCGTCGCCCAGCATCGCGTGCGCGCAGAAGGAAACGTCGCGCGGCGTTCCTTCCACATCCAGCCCGATGCGGGCGAGAAAGCGTTGATGCGTATCTTCGACAATGGAGACAAGGGCGATCGGCGCGTCGCACAGCGTGGATGCGAACGCGGTGATATCGTCCAGCGTTCGGAAACCGCCCGCGTCGAGATCATAAAGTGCCAGCAGGGCGGCGCGATCGGTCGCCAGCCCGCATCCCTCAGCCATCGCTGACCCGTTCGATATCGGCGCCCACGGCGGACAATTTTTCTTCCAGCCGTTCATAGCCGCGATCGAGATGGTAGACGCGGTTGACCTGGGTTTCGCCCTGCGCGGCAAGGCCCGCCAGAATGAGGCTCATCGACGCGCGCAAATCCGTCGCCATTACCGGCGCGCCGACCAGCCCAGCAACACCGCGCACCACGGCGGTACGGCCGTTGACGGCAATGTCCGCGCCCATGCGGGCCAGTTCGGGAACGTGCATGTAGCGGTTTTCGAAGATGGTTTCGGTCAGCACCGATGCGCCGTCCGCCAGCGTCAGCATCGCCATGAATTGCGCCTGCATGTCGGTGGGAAAGGCCGGGAATGGCGCAGTCGAAAGGCTCAGCGGCTTGAGCTTGCCGTCCGACGATACGCGGATGCCGCCCTTATAAGCGTCGATCTGAACCCCGGTTTCACGCATGGCGGCCAATATGGCGTGCATGTCGTCGGCGTTCGCGCCCACCAGGTCGAGCGACCCGCCAGCAATGGCGACGGCGCAGGCATAGCTGCCCGCTTCGATCCGGTCGGGCATGACGCGATAGGTTGCGCCATGCAGACGCTCACGGCCATGGATGATCAGCTTGTCGGTGCCGATGCCTTCAATATCCGCGCCCATCGCGACCAGCAGATTGCACAGGTCAACGATTTCAGGTTCGCGCGCCGCATTTTCCAATATGCAGGTGCCGCTGGCCAGCGAGGCCGCCATCAGCGCATTTTCGGTCGCACCGACCGACACGACGGGGAAAGTGAAGATACCGCCGGGCAGGCCGCCATCGGGCAGGCTGGCGCGGACATAGCCGGCCGCAACCTCGATAATCGCGCCAAAGGCTTCCAGGGCTTTCAGATGCAGGTCGATCGGCCGGTTGCCGATGGCGCAACCGCCCGGCAACGACACACGCGCTTCGCCCGCGCGGGCCAGCAGCGGACCCAGCACCAGAATGGACGCGCGCATCTTGCGCACAATGTCATAGGGCGCTTCGGTCGAGGTGATCCGCCCCGCCCGCATCGTCATGACACGGCCGAAATCTTCCGGCCTTGCCCCTTCGATCATGGTCGATGCGCCAAGCTGGTTCAGCAGATGGCCGAAACTGTCGACATCGGCCAGACGCGGCAGATTGCGCAGCGTTACAGGCTCGTCAGTTAACAGCGCGCAGGGCAGCAGCGTCAACGCCGCATTTTTTGCGCCGGAAATGGGAAGGCGGCCATTGAGTTGCTTGCCGCCGCGAATGTGAATGCGGTCCATTGGCTAGGGTTAATAACGGCAAACGCGCCCCGCGCAAGGCGGGTGCCATGCGATTTCGCCGCGAAACGGGGTTCGGGTGCGGGATGAGGCACAACAATCGTACAAAGCAGCAACAACATTGATCGAGTTTAGTGCAGAGACTGAAAATGCAGCCAAAAGGCGCTTGAGGCGTTTTGCCATCGTAACGACAATTTGGATAAAGGTTTCATTGGTGGCAACGAGTTGTTTCGCAGAAAGGCTGGCCAAGCATGTGCCGCTGTCCGACGCGGAAAAAAAAGCATTGGCACGGCTGGAGGAAAATCCGCGCAAGGTGAAGCGCGGCGCGATGATCCAGCGGGTGAACGAGACAGTGACGGAGCTGTTCGTGCTGCGTGAAGGCCGGGTGATGAGTTTCGTCATCCTGCCCGACGGCAGCCGACAGATTTTGCGCGTCTATTTCCCCGGCGACTTCATAGGGTCGGCCAGCACCATTTACAGCAAGGCACCCGAATCGCTGGTCGCGCTGTCGGATTCGGTGGTGTGTCCGTTCGACAAACATGCCCTGCGGCGGTTGCTGGACGAATATCCGCGCGTCGCGGCATTGCTGTTCCTGCTGTCCAATGCCGAACGGGTGGCGATGACCGACCGGCTGGCTTCGCTGGGCCGCACGTCGGCCAAGGCGCGGGTCGCATCCTTCCTGCTCGACATGTTCGACCGGCTGCGCGTCACCGACGACAGCATCCTCGACAGTTTCGACCTGAAGCTGACACAGGAGGAAATCGGCGATTCGATCGGGCTGACGTCCGTTCATGTGAACCGGATGATCCGCCAGATGGAGCAGGAGAAGCTGATCAGCCGATCGAACGGGCGGATCACGCTGATCGACTTGCCCCGGCTGGGAGAAATCGGCCATTATACCAATCGCTATAAGGATATGGATCTGGACTGGTTGCCGGTCTAGCCGGGCCTTATCGCCGCGCAGGAGCGTCCGGTGCGAAGCAGCGTTCGCACCGCCGCCAGCACGCGACCCCTGGCATGGCCGTAACCGGGCGCAGGGCGCGGTCGGGATAAAGCCCCGCCAATATCGCCGGCGATATGCCTTCGGGTGCGGCGCGGTTGTGGCACATCAGGCAATTGCGCACATAGCGGGCGCGGGTCAGGCCGGAATGATCCTCCTGCGCCAGCGTCGTGCCAGGCAGGATCAGCAGCGCGGCGACCAGCCAGTGCGCTGCCCTCACGCCATCAGCTCTACATCCCAGTAGAGCCAGTCATGCCAGCTTTCATGCAGATAACCCGGCGGGAAGGCGCGGCCATGTTCCTGCAAATGCCAGCTGGTCGGGCGGATCGGCTGGACGTGCAGTTGCATTCCCGCCTGCTTTGGGGTGCGACCCCCTTTTTTCAGGTTGCAGGGCGAACAGGCCGTTGCGACATTTTCCCATGTCGTGCGCCCGCCGGACCGGCGCGGCACGACATGGTCGAACGTCAGGTCGCTGGTTGCGCCGCAATATTGGCAGGAAAATTTATCGCGCAGGAACAGGTTGAAGCGCGTGAAGGCGGGATGTTCGGACGGGCGCACATATTGTTTGAGCGCAATGACCGATGGGATTCGCATATCTACGCTGGGGCTATGCACATGGCGTTCATAGCTGGCGATGATATCCACCCGATCCAGGAACACGGCCTTGATCGCGGTCTGCCACGGCCAGATGCTGAGCGGATAATAGCTCAGCGGCGTATAATCGGCATTCAACACAAGCGCCGGACAGTTTTCCGGGTGTCGTATAAGGTCGGGATGGTACATGAAACCTTCTACCCCCTTGTCACCCCTGCTGATCCACCAGCATCGTGACAGGAGCATGACAGCATTAACCTCTATCCCCCGTCAAGAGCCTGTATGACGCAGCTTACCGCACCACAGCATATGGTGACCCGCTTCGCCCCCAGCCCCACCGGGCGGCTGCATGTCGGTCATGGCTGGTCGGCGTTGATGGCGCATGACATGGCGCGCGCGGGCGGTGGGCAGTTCCGCCTGCGGATCGAGGATATAGACGGCAGCCGCAGTCGGCCCGAACATGTGGCGGCTATCGTCGAGGATCTGCGCTGGCTGGGCGTGACGTGGGACGGGGACATCGCTGTCCAGTCGGAGCGGCTGGACGCCTATGATGCGGCGCTGGCGCGGCTGAAAACAATGGGGCTGCTCTACCCCTGTTTCTGCACCCGTGCCGACATACAGGCCAGCCTGACCGCGCCGCACGGGCCGGAAGGGCCAGTCTATCCGGGGACGTGCCGGGGGTTGAGCGAAGCGGAACAGGCGCGGCGGATTGCCAAGGGCGCGCCGCACGCATGGCGGATCGACATGGGCAAGGCCGTGGCGCGGGCGGGCGATCTGACGTGGACCGCAGGGCTGTTCCCGGTGCATTTGGCGACAGCGACATGGACAATATCAACGCATTTGATCGTGCATGGCGATGTCGTTCTGGCGCGCAAGGATGCACCGGCCAGCTATCACCTGTCCTGCACGCTGGACGATGCCGCCATGGGCGTCACTCATGTGCTGCGCGGCGACGACCTGCGCCCTGTCACGGATATACACCGCCTGCTGCAAGCGCTGCTCGACCTGCCCTCCCCCGTCTATATCCACCACCCCTTGCTGGTTGGCGCGGATGGCAGGCGGCTGGCCAAGCGGGACGGGTCGATCGCGCTGGCCGATCTGCGCGCGCAGGGCATGGACCCGCAGCGTCTGGCCGATGACCTAAGGGGTAATCGCTTTCCGGTTGGCATCGCGCTGGCAAGCGCCTAGATTGCCGCCTATGAACACCGTGCTTGTCATCGCCCTCATCCTTGCCATGGCCGCGACTCTGTTCGCGCTCGTCCGTGGCATCATCAGCTTTCTTCAGACCACGAAGGAAGAATTGAACGCGCCCGAAGGCAGCGGCCCCGGCCCGTCGCGGTTGAAGCAGAACAAGATGATGATGAACCGTGTGCTGTTTCAGGCTGCGGCGATCATCATCGTGGCGATCCTGCTGCTGGCCAAGGGCAATGGCTGAGATTTTGGCGTAAGTCATTGGTAAAACTGAATAAAATATACACCCGCACGGGCGATTCAGGCACGACTGGCCTGGTCGATGGGTCGCGCCTGCCCAAACACGCGCCCCGAATGCAGGCCGTGGGCGATGTGGATGAAGCCAATAGCGCGATCGGCATCGCCGTCGTCGCGATGGGCGAGACAATCGAAGCGACGTGGCTGACCATGATCCAGAACGACCTGTTCGATCTGGGCGCGGACCTTGCCACGCCTATCCCCGATGGCGCGGACGAGCCGTGGGCGCTGCGGATCATCGCCAGCCAGGTGCAGCGGCTGGAGGATCAGATCGACGCGATGAACGCCGATCTTGCCCCACTCGACAGCTTCATCCTGCCCGGCGGATCGCCTGCCGCCGCCGCTGTCCATCTGGCCCGTGCCATCACGCGCCGGGCGGAACGCAGCGCCACCGCAGCGGCGACCGACGTGGCGCTCAACCGCCAGGCGCTGGCCTATCTCAACCGACTGTCGGACCTGCTGTTCGTGCTGGCCCGCCGCCTGAATGGTAATGGCGAAGCCGACGTGAAATGGGTGCCGGGCGCGTCGCGCTGATTTTTGTGCGTGCGATGGCTTCGGGTTGATGCGGCTTCGCCACGCTGTTCGCGTCCAGCAGCGTCAGTCTTTGGGTCGGCATCAGTTTATCTTTGTAAACACCTGCATCATCTGGACAAATGGATGCTGAAACACGTTCAGCATGACGTTAGGGGATAGCTCTGCCCCGCAAGGACAGGATGCCGCGATGATGCGCGTTCCTGATCGGGCTTCACTCTATCGCCCTGACTCACTCCCGGCACGGCTGGTCCCATGGCGGCGCGTTAACCCTGATCCTTCAGATCGCGTTTACCGATGATGCCGACTTTGCGCGCCAACGCAATCACGGGGCCGTTCATGCATTTCTACCTCGCTACCTCCTTCATCTTTCCGCGCTCGCTGCGCCTGCGTCTCTTCACTCTTTGCTTCGTCGCCACGCATTTGCCGCTGATCGGCTATTGCGGCTGGGGTCTGGCGACCGGCCGCATGGCGCTGGCGGAGTTCATTGCGCTGACGCTGGCGACGGTGGTCGGCACGGGCATTGCGCTGGTCGGCATCGGCGCGTTGCTGAACCCCATCCACACGCTGGCCGATACGCTGAACCATCGGGATGACGCGGCATTGCCGGACGTGGGCGATGTCATCCAGACGCTTTATGCCGGAGTGCATCGGGCCGCGACCACCACCCGCGCACGGATGGACGACCTGCACATCGCCGCGCATGAGGATATATTGACCGGCCTGCCCAACCGGCGCGGCTTTCTGGCCCAGATCGATGCCTTGCCACGCGAGCGGCGCACCGGATGCATCGCAATGATCGACATCGACCATTTCAAGCAGGTCAATGACGAGATGGGCCATGACGAGGGCGACCGGGTGCTGGCAGCGTTCGCCGCGCGGCTTTCCGCCCATGTTCGCCGCATCGACCATGTCGCGCGATGGGGCGGGGAGGAGTTCGTGCTGTTGCTGCCCGCCACGATCGAGGAGGAGGCCTGCTGGTCCTTGTCGCGCATAGCGGCCCATTTGCGGGACGATCCGATCGGCCATGTCCATGGCCGCCCGATCAGTTTTTCCGCCGGGGTCGCGCGCTGGGATGGCAAGGCGCTGGACGATGCGCTGAGCGCCGCCGATGCGGCGCTGTACGATGCCAAGGCGGGTGGTCGCGATCGCGTGTGTCGCGCGATCGCTCCATATCAGAGCGCCTGTCCTTAAGGGCAGACGGAACCGTGCGGTCCTGTCATGCGCTTGTGCCATAAGAGAGCGGCGCAACCGTATCGGAAGGGGTCGGCATGGCCAAAAGCTGGACAGAGGCCAGACAGGATGATCTGGAGACGCGCTATCGCGCCATCCGGGGCTTGAGCGACGCGATCGCTGCGCCCCTGTCCGACGCGGACGCCACGGTGCAATCGATGCCCGACGCATCCCCCGCCAAATGGCATCTGGCCCATGTCAGCTGGTTTTTCGAAACATTCGTGCTGCGCGATCATGTGCCGGGCTATCGCCCCTATGACGCGCGCTACGCCTTTCTGTTCAACAGCTATTATGAGGCGGAAGGGCCGCGCCATGCGCGTGCGATGCGGGGGTTGCTGACCCGGCCAACGCTGACGCAAGTGCGCGCCTATCGCGCCCATGTCGATGCCGCATTGCTCGCTGCCCTGCCGATGTTGCCGCAATCCGCCCGTGCGCTGGTGACGCTGGGGCTGCATCATGAACAGCAGCATCAGGAATTGCTGCTGACCGACATACTGCATTTGCTGTCGTGCAATCCGCTGGAACCGGCTCTGTTCGCCGCGCCGCACGCCGCGCCTGTCGCCCTGCCCGGCCCGCTACACTGGATCGAAGGGCGCGAGGGGCTGGTTGAGATCGGCACCGATATGCGCCACGACTTCGCCTTCGATTGCGAGGGGCCACGGCATCGGGCGCTGTTGCACCCCCATGCTCTGGGCCATCGCCCCATAACCAACGGCGAATGGATCGCCTTTATCGACGATGGCGGATACCGGACCGCGGCGCACTGGCTGTCGGACGGGTGGGCATGGGTCCAGCGCGAAGCGATCGACGCGCCGCTTTACTGGAAACATGGCGATCAGGGCTGGACGCGCTTTGGACTGGATGGACGCCAGCCGGTCAATCCCGCTGCGCCAGTCACGCATATCAGCCTGTATGAAGCGGACGCCTATGCCAGTTGGGCAGGCGCGCGGTTGCCGACCGAAGCGGAATGGGAAAGCGCGGCGCAGAATATCGCAGCGACCAGCGGCACGCAACTGGACGGCGCTGCCTGCCCCCAGCCCTGCGCCGCTGAACAAGGGACAGCATTGACCCAGATGTTCGGCGATGTGTGGGAATGGACTGGCAGCGCCTATCGCCCCCATCCCGGCTTTCGCGCTGCCCCCGGCGCGGTGGGCGAATATAATGGCAAGTTCATGTCCGGCCAGTTCGTGTTGAAGGGCAGCAGTTGCGCCACGCCGCGCGGCCATGCGCGCGCCAGCTACCGTAATTTCTTTTACCCCCATCAACGCTGGCAGTTTACCGGGCTGCGGCTGGCGAAGGATCTGTAACGCGATGCTGCTGACCGAAGACATGACTGCGTCCGGCGTAGACCCGGCCTTTCGCCGCGATATATTGGCGGGGCTGGCGCAATCGCCCAAGGCGACGCCGCCGATCTGGTTCTACGACCGGCGCGGGTCCGAATTGTTCGAGGCGATCACTGACCTGCCCGAATATTATCCCACCCGGACCGAGACGGCATTGCTGGAACGGCATGGCGCGGATTTCGCGGCTTCGATCGGGCCGGGCCGAGCGGTGGTGGAATTCGGCGCTGGCAGCGCGCGCAAGACGCCGCATTTGCTGCGCGCCATTGCGCCTGCCGCCTATGTGCCGATCGACATCAGCGGCGACTTTCTCCATGCCAGCAGCGCGGCGCTGGCGTCGGCTTTTCCCGGCCTGCCAGTCATTCCGCTGGTCGGCGATTTCAACGGGCCGCTGGCTTTGCCTGCTGCGATCGACGGACTGCCCCGGCTGGGCTTTTTTCCCGGATCGACTATCGGCAATATGGAACCGGACGCGGCGGTCGATCTGCTGCGGGCGATGCGTCGCCTGCTGGGCGACGACGCGATGCTGCTGATCGGCATGGACCGGATCAAGGATCGTGACCGGCTGATTGCGGCCTATGACGATAAGGCGGGGGTGACGGCGGCGTTCAACCTGAACCTCGTCACGCGGATCAACCGGGAGCTGGGCGGGGATATGCCGGTCGATGGCTTTGCCCATCGCGCAGTGTGGAACGACGACAAGGCGCGGATTGAAATGCATCTGGAAGCGGTGCGTCCGCTATATTTCCAGGTGGCAGGCCATGATTTCACGATGGATGCGGGCGAGACGATCCATACCGAAAGCAGCCATAAATATGGTCCGCGCGACAATCGCCTGCTGCTGCGCGCGGGTAGTTGGGAACCGGCCGAGGCATGGACCGATGCGGAAGGCCTGTTCTCGCTGGTGCTGGCGCGCGCCGGTTAGGCCGTCAGAATCGCGTGCAGATGGGCAAGGCTGGGCAGGATATGGGCGCAGGCCCGTGCCTGTTCATCGGTCGGGGGCAGCAGGTCTGGCACCATCACCGTTGCAATGCCCGCCGCTGTCGCCGAACGCACCCCGGCATGGCTGTCCTCCACCGCGATGCAGCGGGATGGATCGACCCCCAGCAGGCGCGCGGCGAGCAGATAGGGTTCGGGATGCGGCTTGGGCCGTTCCACGTCGTTGCGGGTCACGACCACATCGAAATAAGGGAGCAGCCCGGCCTTCTCCAGCCGTAACTGCGCCAATGGCGCAGCGGTAGAGGTGGCAATCGCCATCGGCACGCCCGCCTGCGCCAGATGATCGAGGATCAGCATGGTTCCAGGGCGCAGGGATGCGCCAGCCGCCATCGCCCCTTCGAACAAGGCGTCGCTGTCGGCGTAGAAGCGGTCGAGCGGGAAATCCGGTCCCAGATGGTCGGCGAGCATGAGCTGGTTCGCGTCGCGATGGATACCGACCATCGACAGCAGCAGCGCTTCGGGCAATGGCCAGCCCAAGGCATCACCCGTCTGCGCGAAGGCCCGTTTATGCGCCGCTTCGGTATCGAGCAGCGTACCGTCCATGTCGAAGATGACGGCATGGATCGGGTCGGGCAGCAGGGCGGATTTTTGCAGCGTCAGGATCATGGCCCCTACATGGGTAAAGCAGGCCGGATATGCCATTGCAAAGCGGGGTTGGCCGGTTGCGCGGCAGGCACGCTTCTATTCGACGACTTTGGCAGACCATGTCGTGATCCAGTGCCATGACCCGCGACATTCGCCCATGGCCGCCGCCTCGATCAGGCGAAAACGGGTGCCGTCCCAGACATAGGCTTCGCTGCCACCGCAATCGCCCAGACCCCGGCCCTTGGCGAAACTGTCCAGCCGGGATTTTTCAGGGGTCCAGCCGGCATTGACGAGCATGGGCCGTTTGGCATCTTCGCTCCAGCCCGGTTTATAGTCGAAGCTGGCGAAGCGCCAGGCGCGGCGACCCGCGACCCCGGTGGCGATCACTGGCACGGACGAGAAATTATAGGCGCCCGATCCGCAGGGGACCAGGATCAATGTTTCGGTTTTGGAAAGGCGGTGAAGCTCGGGGGACTGGTCAGGTGCCATTTCGCCCGCGCAGCCGGTGAATTTGAGCAGCGCGGCCAGTTCTTCGCGCCACAGCGGCGCGGGGGCTGCGCCGCCCGGCACGGCCATGCGGCGGATCACCGGCGCGGCGGGTGCCGGGCGCACGGCGTTGACGCCCAAAGGCCCGGTGGCGACCAGCGCGCTGCTGGTCCCTGCCCGTCCCTGCCGCGCATCCATGTAGCGCAATGCTGCCCCAGAACCGGACAGTGAAGGCCGCCCCAGCAGCTTCGTCCCGCTGCGCACGTCCAGCGTCGATCCGCGCGCTATGGCGATGGCCAGCGCCGACGCCTGCGGCCCTTTGACGGTCGCTTCGCCGTCGCGCGCGGTTGCGCCTGCAACCTTGCGCCCATCGACCAGGAAGCTGACCTCGGCCTGCCCCTTACCCTCCCGGCTGATCCAGATTTCGGTTTCCGCGTCCGGCCCGGCCGCGCGCGCGATACCGATCATCAGCGGGATTTCGGGCAGGTCGCCGCCTTCCGGCATCAACGCGACGGCTTCGCACCGATTCCGGTTGTCGCAGCCGATGGTCCAGTCCTTGTAGGTTTCCAGCGCGCCCGGCTTTGGTGCCTGCGCGATCGCCCCCGTAGCCGCCAGCATGACCGCCAGCGCGGTTGCGAAAAGTCTCTTTTGCCCCATGGGTTAACCATAAGAGATTATCAGGGGCAGCGATAGAGTCTTACGTTACAGGTCCACAACGATTCTATTCAGCGCAGGCTGAGCATCAGCCCGGCCAGCGCAGCGCTCATCAGGTTGGCGAGGCTGCCCGCGACCAGCGCCTTCATCCCCAGTTTCGCGATCATCGGCCGCTGATTGGGGGCAAGGTTGCCGGTCACGGCCATCTGGATCGCGATCGAGCTGAAATTGGCGAAACCGCACAGCGCGAAGGTGACGATGGCGATGGTGGTGGGCGACAATGCGCCCTGCACCTGACCCAGATTGATATAGGCGACAAATTCGTTCAGCACGACCTTCGTCCCGAACAGGCCGCCAGCCACCTGCGCTTCGGCCCAGGGGATGTTGAGCAGATACATGATCGGCGAGAATACATAGCCGAGCAGCATCTGGAAGCTGAGGTCGGTGATGCCGAACCATGCGCCGATGCCGCCCAATATGCCGTTGGCCAGCGCGACGAGCGCCACAAAAGCCAGCACCATGGCCCCCACCGCGACCGCAAGTTTGACGCCGGTCTGCGCGCCCTGCGCAGCGGCCATGATGAGGTTGGCGGGCTTTTCCTCGTCATGGCTGGCGGGCGGCATGGGTTCGCCCGGCGTCCCTTCGGGCAGCAAAGCGGCGGGACCGGCCCCGCTGATCCGCGTTTCGGGCAGGTGCAGCGCAGGATCGTCCCCCAGCGGCAATTCGCCCTGCACCGGCGTGCGCCCGTCGGGCATCATGATCTTTGCCATCAACAGGCCACCGGGCGCCGCCATGAAGCTGGCCGCGAGCAGATAGTCGATCTTGATCCCCATCGACGCATAGGCCGCAAGGATAGTGCCAGCGACGCCCGCCATGCCGCTGGTCATCACCGTGAACAGTTGGGGCGGCGTGAGCGCGGCCAGATAGGGGCGAATGACCAGCGGGCTTTCGCTTTGCCCGACGAAGATGTTGGCGGCGGCACACAGGCTTTCCACCTTCGACACGCCCGTCACCCACTCGATCGCGCCGCCGACCCAGCGGACGATGAATTGCATGATGCCCAGATAATAGAGGATCGACACCAGGCTGGCGAAGAAGATGATGACCGGCAGGGCGGCAATGGCGAAGCTCGCGCCGCCGATCTGCGGGCTGGCGAGCGGGCCGAAAATGAAGTTGGTGCCTGCCTGCGCATAGCTGAGCAGGTTGGAAACCCCCTTCGACATGCCCGCGATGATGCTGCGCCCGGCCGGGACATATAGCACCAGCAGCGCAATGCCCGCCTGCAACAGGAACGCCGCGCCCACCACCCGCAACCGGATAGCGCGGCGGTCGGACGACAGGGCAATGGCGATGGCAAGGATGAGCAATATGCCGGCAAGACCGATGAGCAGGTGCATGAAGCGCTTTCGCGGGAGGATGACAAACCGGGCGACCATAAGGGCGTGACACGGGCATGGCCAGCGGCTTCGCGCAGATAGGCGGCGGCGTCAATAAATGAGATAGTCTCGCTTTTATAGCAGGTGCCGCTATTCTGCCATTCAAGATAAGAGAATCGACGGAGGATACGGGGATGACGCAGGCTGTGGAAGAGACGGCAGGGGCAATGACGGCCGGGGCGGAGTGGCGGCGCGCGCCGTTGCTGCCGATCGCGGCGGGGCTGGGCTATGCCACCAGCGTCATCCATATCTACGGACTTGGTCCCTATATCGAACCGATCAGCCAGTCGTTCGGCTGGACCCGGACGCAAACGACCATCGGCCTGACGCTGGCGACGCTGGTGCAGGCCGTGTTTTCGATCCCCATCGGCTTGCTGGTGGACCGGATCGGCCCGCGCCTGTTCGGACTGGCAGGCGTGCTGTTGACCACGGCAGCTTTCGCCATGCTCGGCACCGCGACAGGCAACAAAGGGCAATGGCTGTTCCTGTGGGCGTTGCTGGCGCTGGCCACATTGCCGGTGCAGGCGACGGTGTGGACCAGTGCGGTCGCGTCGCGCTTTGCCAAGTCGCGCGGGCTGGCTTTTGCGGTTACGCTGTGCGGGGCGTCGTTGGCGGCGGCGGTGTTTCCGTTACTGGGTAGCTGGCTGATCGCGCGCCATGGCTGGCAGGGGGCGGCGCCGATACAGGCGGCCATATGGGCGGCAATCGCCTTTCCGATGATCTTCCTGTTCTTTCGCGGCGCGCATGACCGGCGCGGTATTGCCAAGCCCGCCGACCGGCCCGACCTGCCCGGCGCGACGCTGGGTGAAGGGGTGCGATCGTCCATCTATCACCGGCTGCTGCTGGCCAGCCTGTTGTTCACTTTCACCATCATCGCGCTGGTCGTGCATTTCGTGCCGATCCTGACGACGCGCGGCACCAGCCCGATGGCGGCGGCAGGCATTGCCGCGCTGGTCGGTCTGTTTTCCATCGTCGGGCGGCTGGCCACCGGGCTGCTGCTCGACCGTTTCCGGGGGTCGATGGTCGGCGCCACCGTGTTCCTGCTGCCCGCTATCGGGTGCCTGTTGCTGCTGCTGGGGGGCGACAATTGGGGGACGCAAGCGGCAGCAGCGGCGATGGTGGGGCTGACTTTGGGCGCGGAAGTGGACGTGATCGTCTATCTCACCACCCAGCATTTTGGCCTGCGCACCTTTGGCGGGCTGTATGGCGGATTGTTGATGGCGCTGTCGGTCGGCACCGCCACCGGGCCGCTGGGCGCGTCGGCGCTGTTCGACGCCAGCGGCAGCTATGCGCCGTTCCTGTGGCTGACCATCGCGCTGATGGCCGCGAGCAGCGTGACACTGGCCAGCCTGCCGCGCTCGGCCTTTGCCCCCGTTCCACCGGGCGGCTGACGCTACAAAGACGCTACATTGCGCAATCGCGGCGAGACATGCGTGGCCTAACCCGCACCCTTGATGGCCTTAACAAGAGACGGAAAGGGTAGATGATGGCCGAGGAAATGCATGATCATGACCATGGGCTGGCGCATGATCTGGCGCAGATACGCACATTGGCGCAGCAAGCGGTGGGGCGGCGGCGGACGTTGCGCCTGTTGTTCGCGGCAGGTGGCGGCGCGCTGATCACCGCCTGCGGTGGCGGCAGCGAAACGTCGGCGAGCAGCAGTTCCAGCACGGCCACGACGTCCACCACCACGTCGACGACAACATCCACATCCACTACGACCGGCGGGACCAGCACAGGCACATGCGTCGCCGATCCGACCGAAACCAACGGTCCCTATCCCGCAGACGGATCCAACAGCGTCAGTGGCAGCGTGGTCAATGTGCTGGACGATACCGGCATCGTGCGCACCGACATCCGTTCCAGTTTCGGGTCGTCCAGCGGCACGGCGGCGGGCGTCTATATGAGCGTGACGATCACCGTGGTGAATGTGAACAGCAGTTGCGCGCCGCTGGCGGGCTATGCCGTCTATCTGTGGCACTGCACCCGCGACGGCCTCTATTCGCTCTACACCGTTCCGGGCGAAAATTACCTGCGCGGCGTGGGCGTGACCGACGCCAACGGGCAGGTAACCTTCACCAGCATCTTCCCCGGCTGCTATGACGGGCGCTACCCGCACATCCATTTCGAAGTCTATCCCAGCCTGGCGCGGGCCACGACCTATGCCAATCGCGTGCTGGTGTCGCAATTTGCGATGCCCAGCGCCGCGTGCAGCAGCGTCTACGCCACCAGCGGCTATAGCAGCAGCACGAGCAATTTCGCCAAGGTGACGACCGCCAACGACAATGTGTTCGGCGACAATACAGCCGCGCAGATCGCAGCCATGACAATCGCCATGACCGGCGACGTCACCAATGGCTATACCGGCACGGTCACGGTCGGCGTCGCGATCTGATGCCAGTACGGCCCGGCGCGCGACAGGAAATGCAAAGGATGTACGGATGACTTTGCAGGCGGCACCATCCGTCGATATGCTGGCCGCCAACATGGATGGTTCACGCATATTGGTGGTCGATGACGACGCGGACATCCGCGCGCTGTTGTCGGACTTTCTGGAACAGCATGGCTTTGCCGTGACCGCCGTCGCCGATGGCGCAGCCATGGACGAGGCGCTGGCATCCCAGGATTTCGACATCGCCGTGCTGGACGTGATGATGCCGGGGGAGGATGGCCTGTCCATCCTGCGGCGGCTGGCGGCGCGCGGCGGGTTGCCGGTCATCATGCTGTCGGCGATCGGCAGCGATATCGACCGGATCGTCGGGCTGGAAATGGGGGCGGAAGATTATCTGCCCAAGCCGTGCAACCCGCGCGAATTGCTGGCACGCATCCGCACCGTGCTGCGGCGGCACCGGCGGCAGGCGGCACAGAATGGCGATGCGGCCGGGCCATCGGGGAAGCGGTTGCGCTTTGCCGGGTGGATGGTCGACATGGGCGCGCGGTTGCTGACCGATCCAGACAATGTCGTCGTTACCCTTACCGATGGCGAATTCCGCCTGCTGCGCGCATTTATCGAACATCCGCGCCGGGTGTTGAACCGCGACCAGTTGCTGGACTGGTCGGCGGGTAATGAAAGCGAAAGTTACGACCGGGCGATCGACGTGCAGGTCAGCCGCCTGCGCCGCAAGCTGGAACGGGGGGCGCGCAAGGATGGGGCGGACGAACTGGTCCGCACGATCCGCAACGAAGGCTATATGTTCACGGCGCAAGTCCGCCCGGCGTGAAGGCCCGTCTTGCGCGCATCAATCCGTCGATCCTGACGCGCATCGTCGCTCTGGTCGCAGCAACACTACTGCTGGCGCTCGGCGCGATGATGCTGGTGACGTTTCGCGGGCCGCCGCCGCACAGCCGACCGATGAGCCTGACGCAAGCGGCGAACCTTTTGCGGGGCGGATTGCCGCCGCAGGGGGCGTGGACCGTGACGCGCTATACGTCCGACCGCGCGCCGGTGCCGGAGGGCGATCAACAGGCAGACCCGCGTGTCGCCGCGCGGATCGCCACGCTGGCCGACATTGCGCCGGACGCGCTGCGGCTGCTGCGACCGCTACCCCCGTCCGATCGGGCAATGACCGCCGGGCCGGAGCGGCTGGAGTTGCGGCACGAATTTCAGATTGCACGGCGCACCGCCGATGGCTGGGCCATCATTCAGGCGCGGCAGGGGGCCAATGCGCGCTGGTATGCCATCACCCTGGCGCTGATGGCGGGCATCTTCATCCTGTTGCTGCTGCCCGCTTACTGGGTCGCGCGGCGCATCACCCAGCCGATCCGCCTGCTGGCCGATGGCGCGGCGACCGAGCGGCCCGAACGCGCCGATCCATTGCCGCTGACCGGCCCGCCCGAAGTGCGGGCGGTGGGCGCAGCCTATAATCAGATGCGCGCGCGGATCGCCGATTATCTCAATGAACGTACTGCGATGCTGGTGGCGATCGCCCATGACCTGCGCACGCCCATGACGCGCCTGTCGTTCCGGCTGGAAGCGCTGCCCGAAGGGCCACGCGCCAAGGCGCAGGCGGACGTGCAGGAAATGCGTGCGATGGTAACCGACCTGCTGGATTTCATGCGCGGCCATGACGGCGCGGCACGGGTGCGGATCGACCTGTCGGCCATTGCCGAAACATTGGCCGACGACCTGTCAGACATGGGGCAGGACGTGGTGGTGACGCATAGCGCGCGGGCCGTGGTGCGGGGCGATGCGGTAGCGCTGCGGCGCTGCATCGCCAATCTGGTCGAAAACGCGGTGCGCTATGGCGGATCGGCGCGCGTTGCGATCACCATCGCGTCCCGGCGGGCGCATGTCGTGGTGGAAGATGACGGACCCGGCGTGCCAGACGCCACGATCGAGCGCCTGTGTGAACCCTTTTATCGCGGCGAAGCGTCGCGCAACCGGGAGACAGGTGGCGTCGGCCTTGGCCTGTCGATCGCGCGCAGCATTGCCGAGAGCCATGGTGGACGACTGGCCTTTGCCAACCGGACGGAGGATGGCCAGGCACCACGCGGCTTTCGCGCGACGCTGATCGTCCCGCTGGACCGCTGATCCCTAACCGTCCGTCCCGAAGGCAAGCGAAAACCAGGAAGACATGGAGTCCACCGCCAGCGGCGACAGCCGTATCGCGCGGCGGCGGCGGCTGTTGGGGGATGTCTGATGCTCCTCCACCAGGCCGCGCCGTTCCATAACGCCGATCTGGCCGACCGTAACGCTCATCGACAGGCGCAGCGTCTCGCTCAACTGCTCCAGCGTCAGCGCCCGCTCCTCCAGGTCCGCCTGATACAGCATCAGCAATATGTCCCATGCCGGATCGGCAAAGAGATTCTGGCCCAGCAAAACGGAGCGGACCCGGCGGGATTCGATATAGCGGACCAATGTTGCAAGCTGGCACCCGCCCTCCCCGTTCAGGACCGCCGCGTCATCCGCCCGTGCATGGACGTTGGTGAGGCAGCGTTGCAGCGCAACGACCAGGTCGATCGCCTCCTGACTGGGAACGGCACGATCAGGCGGGATATGCGCGGTCATGTCCAACCTTCCGGTCCAGTTCGATGCCAATGATCGTGAACAGCATCAAGGGGATGATCCAGACTGTGTTCAGTCCTTCATAGATGCGATCGGAAAAGCTGTGGATCAGCAGCGTGACGACATGCGTCAGCACGGTCAGCAGCTGGCAGGCGGCTGTCCACACCGGCCAGTAACGGTCACTTTGCAGCATCAGCCACAGCAGCGCGGCGAATGTGAAAAGATCCACGGTCGTCAGCCAATATTGCGTCACATGCCATGACCCGGCCATTTGGGCCGGGATGGTCAGCAACACCGCCGCCACCGAAATGACGACGAACCGTCGACCGTCGCGCCCGCCGAACATCAAGGCAAAGGCGCAGGCCAGAAACATCATGAGCCAGAATGAAGCCGCCAACATTCGTTTCACCGATAGAGAGGGGGGAAATCAAGCGTTGAACGCATGTCGGCGGCTCCGCCCGGTCAGGCGACCAGGGTCAGGTGGCGCTGCGCATCGTCCTGCGCAGGGGCGTCCATGCCGAGCGGGCAACCAAAAGCGGTCACGGCGTGCTGGCTGTTTTCGATGCAGCGCGTCAGCAGCGCGGTGGCGCGGATCATGTCGCTGCGACCCTCGATAATCTTGGCGGCGCTTTCATGGATGCGCAGGATGATGCGCTGGCTTTCGCTGGCAGTCAGTCCCGAATCCAGGGCGGCGTTCAAAAAAGTGCTGGTCAGTTGCGCGGTGTCCACCAGTGCAACGTCCAGGGCTGCGAAAGCCTGTTTGGTCTGGTCGACGACGGCCTGGGTCTTTGCGGGATCGAGGTTGAGCACAAGTCATCTCCTTCGCACGACGCCGGTTGCGGCGGTGCGTTGTCAGCGTGGCGATACAGGAAGGATCAGGCCAGTGCCTTGAAGGCTCCGGCAATGAGCAGCAGCAGAGTGACGACACCCACGCCGGTCAGAACGGCTGCGCGGATCATCGCCAATATGCGGCCATCGACACTCAGTTCATTGGTCGATCCCCCTAGCGGTGGGCCGAAAGCCAGGATGCGGCGCAGAAGCGTTTTGCGCTCCGTCTGCTCATCCGGCCTGTCCGGCACCGCCATGGATGACCCAGGATCAGGATCGGTGGCAAGCGGCTCCGGCTGATATATCAAAGGCTGATATGTGCCACTTTGGGGCTGTAGTTGCTGGGCCGAAACGAATAGCCGCGCGGCTTCCTTGCGCGAAGGCACGCCATATTTGCGCAGACTGGTGCGGACGCGCTGGTCCACCGTATGCTCCGACACATGAAGCTGACGCGCGATTTCCTTGGAATTGAAGCCCTGCGCCACAAGGTGCAGGCACTGCTTTTCACCCTCGCTCAAGACGGGAAGGGTCTGCGCCACTCCAATCATCCTCCTGCGTGCGTCCCCGCCGATGGACGAACCAGCGACAATGAGAAGACACAACCAACGCCCTGCTTTGCCAATATAAGGTTGCGATTCGGTTTGCTCGGCGCACTAAAGTGGCACGACAGGGCGGCAGGGTGCAATGAAGATGGCGCGGCGTCCGCGTCGCGGCAGGATCAGGCGCCGGGCTTGCCGTCCTGCTTTGCCTTGTGCGCGGCGAGCAGCGCGTCGATTTCGACGATGCGCATCCGCTGGACGGTATCTTTGGCCAGCCCCTTGAGGCGGCATTCGGCCCAAAGAGCGCGACGCTCCGAAGTGAGCGCCTTGAGATAGAGGTCGGCCATATGAGATGTCCTTGAAAAAGGGAAAAGGGCGGGAGCGCATTGCGCCCCTGCCCCTCCACCATCGGCTTCGCCGACAGTCCCCCTCCCCGTAGCGGAGAGGAATTAGGCCGCCTTGGAACGGCTCATGCGCTTGCGCTCGTTCGGGTCGAGATACCGCTTGCGCAGACGAATCGTCTTGGGCGTGACTTCGACCAGTTCATCGTCGTCGATATAGGCGATCGCCTGCTCCAGCGTCAGCTTCCATGGCGGGGTCAGGCGCACGGCGTCGTCCTTGCCGCTGGCGCGGAAGTTGGTGAGCGCCTTGCTCTTCATCGGGTTGACTTCCAGATCGTCGGGCTTGGCATTTTCACCGATGATCATGCCTTCGTAGAGCGCTTCGCCCACGCCGACCATCAGGATGCCGCGTTCTTCGAGCGGACCCAGCGCATAGGCATTGGCTTCGCCCGCGCCGTTGGAGATCAGAACGCCATTCTTGCGGCCTTCGATCTTGCCCTTGTGGGGACCATATTTCTCGAACAGGCGGTTCATGATGCCGGTGCCGCGCGTGTCGGACAGGAATTCGCCATGATAGCCGATCAGGCCGCGCGAGGGCGCGGAGAAGGTGATGCGAGTCTTGCCGCCGCCCGACGGACGCATGTCGGTCATTTCCGCCTTGCGCAGGTTCATCTTCTCGACAACCGTGCCGGAAAATTCGTCATCGACGTCGATCATGACGGTTTCATATGGCTCGGTCTTGCCGCCATCTTCATCTTCACCGAACAGCACGCGCGGGCGGCTGATCGACAGTTCGAAGCCTTCGCGGCGCATGGTTTCGATCAGCACGCCCAGCTGCAATTCGCCGCGACCGGCGACTTCGAAGCTGTCCTTGTCGGCGCTTTCCGTAACCTTGACGGCCACGTTCGATTCGGCTTCGCGGGCCAGGCGGTCGCGGATCATGCGGCTCGTCACCTTGGTGCCTTCGCGGCCGGCCATGGGCGAATCGTTCACCGCAAAGCGCATCGACAGGGTTGGCGGATCGATCGGCTGCGCCTGGATCGGCACAGTGACCGACGTGTCGCAAATGGTGTTGGACACCGTGGCGACGGCCAGACCGGCGAGGCTGATGATGTCACCGGCCTGCGCTTCTTCGACCGGCACCCGCTCCAGACCCTGGAACGACATGATCTTTGACGCACGGCCGGTTTCGATCACCTTGCCTTCCATGTCGAGGGCATGGATCGCCTGATTGACCTTCACCTTGCCGGACGTCACGCGCCCGGTCAGGATGCGGCCCAGGAAATTGTCGCGGTCGAGCAGCGTCACCAGGAAGGTGAAGGGCGCATCGACGTCCAGCGCTGGCGGCGGGACATGTTCGACGATCTTTTCGAACATCGGGATCAGCGTGCCGGAACGCGCCGATGGATCGTCGCTGGCATAACCGTTGCGGCCCGAAGCGTAGAGGACGGGGAAGTCGAGCTGTTCATCGGTCGCTTCGAGCGACACGAACAGGTCGAACACTTCGTCCAGCACTTCCTGAATACGTTCGTCGGGGCGATCGACCTTGTTGACGACGACGATCGGGCGCAGGCCAAGAGCAAGAGCCTTGCCGGTCACGAACTTGGTCTGCGGCATTGCGCCTTCCGACGAATCGACCAGCAGGATGACGCCGTCGACCATGGAGAGGATGCGTTCGACTTCACCACCGAAGTCGGCGTGGCCCGGCGTATCGACGATGTTGATGCGGACGGATTCGCCACCACCGGGAGGCGCCCACTCGACCGAGGTCGGCTTGGCCAGAATGGTGATGCCACGTTCTTTTTCCAGATCGTTGCTGTCCATGGCGCGTTCTTCGACGCGCTGGTTGTCGCGGAACGTACCGGACTGACGGAACAGTTGGTCAACGAGAGTGGTCTTGCCGTGATCGACGTGCGCGATGATGGCGATATTACGCAGGGACATGGGATGCCTTCGGGATATGGGTTCGCCCACGCCGACACAAGGTCACGCAGAGGCTTCGGGCGCGCCCCTACAGGAATTGACGCGATGCGGCAAGGGCGGGGACCATTGACATGTTTGCGGACCCTGTACCGCACGGACAAGACTAACAAGTTTTCAGCCCTTTATCAGTTGTAACAGAGCGTCAACCGATCTGCGCAACACAATAATCGCGCCCCGCACAGCGGCGGAATCAGCCATCGCCGCGGTGCCAGAGGCAATGGCTAATATTCTTTCGTAAAAGCCGATCAAGCCAAACACCCACCGCGTCTTTGGCGTAATCCCTTCACCACCTTTGTCCGAGGGGGGCATGGTGGCCAACATTGAGGCCTGTATCTTCTGAGACTGAACCAAATCATCAAATGCCTTGGTTGTCATTCCCTCCGCAGATAGGGCAGACAGAGCATCACTCGCATCCTGAACAGGGCGTGCCAGTCTTTCGCCCATGGCGATAGTCTCATCCACGGGCGTTTCCGCAAAGAAGCGCTCTCTTTTCTCCATCTTGGGAAAATGACTCATCATCAGGCTATGCTGTTCAAAAAGGCTCTCGAAGAGATCTCCCAGCCCCTGCCCCCACAGATCAGCCTCTACAGAGCGAAACTCGACCTCGATCGCCGTGAAATGTGCCAACAACAGCCCAACGATTGGCTTGGTTGCTCGCTCCAGCAAATGATCACGATAACGCGATAGACAGGCGTTCACTACAGGCGGCGCATTGGCAGGAAGCGCATCCATCAGCGCCTCGATAATCGAGCATAGGATGGTTGGGGCATCGTCCAATCCCGACCCTTGCTGAGGCTCGTCGAGATGGGCGTTGGGAACGATATCGATCCTGTTATGCCGTAAGATGATATCTGGACTTGCTGTGCGAGTCGCCTCCTCTTTCATCTCTTTGAGCGATCGTTTAGGCGAAATATGTGTGACGGCACTAAGAACCGCCAAATGGCGTGCAGGCCTGCTGAGACCAACAATTGATTTGTAGACCACCTGCCGTGCAAGGGGATTGAGTTTAGTGGGCGCTATCATGATAGGCACAAGTTTGCCGAGACGTCCGCCGGGATCTTCATTATAAGCTGCAGCCCATTCCGCTTGGCAATGGTCCGACGCTTCATATTCGGGTGAATATAGAGCAACGAGCCGCGCACTGCGAGACAAGGCTTTTTGCATTTCACGGACGAAATTCCGGCTTGCTTGGAAATCCTGATATTGAACTATTGTCGTGTAACCGGCTGCGACAAGGATATCATTGATTTCCCGCGCCATCGCCTCATCTTTCGAGGCATAGCTGATGAAAAAGTCGCGATCTATTTCATCCTTCTCAAGCGTTACTTTTCCTACCCCGTGCGACAGGAAGGAAACCGCGTCCAACCGGGTAAAGCCCTGCTCTAGCATGAAGTGAGCTGCGTAACTTTCTCGTTCAGAAAAAAGGGAGATAACAACATTGGCGCCGGTGATTTCTGCTCTTCCACTTGACTGAACATGTAGTATCGCGCGCTGAATTACCCTCTGAAATCCACTTGTAGGACTGGGGTCCAAATCCGCACCGGCTGATATATCGACAACTAGAGAGGATAGTTCTTCATCGAGATAGGTTTGGACACGCTCGGTCAAGTAGGGAATATCAGCACCACAAGCCTGCATCATTTCATTGGCATGAGGATCATCGACCAAAGCGCCCAGCAAATGCTCCAAAGTTGCATATTCGTGCCGCCTAGTCTCGGCGCTAGCCAAGGCGCGATGCAAAGTCTGTTCGAGATCTGGGGAAAAACGCTGCCTGCTCTGCTTCACCTCTTTCTTAGGCGGCGTGGACAAATTCGATGTTAGCAGGATCGCTTTCCTGCGATCTGGTTGTTACCATTGGGAATGACGCTGGAAGAAGAGAGCGAACGAGCTACGTCGATGCTGATTGGCAAGGTTGTCCGCCGTGTCATGCGCCACCGCGATGGAGAGGTGGTGATCGAATTTGAGGATGGCAGCCGATTTTTTGCGGATAGCGACAGCCCTCTCGAACTGTCCATCACCTTGGAGGAATAGTATATGCGCCTTATGGCATTTTGGACGTCGATGCGATTGACGTAGCCCAAGAGGATTGATTCAAGGCTGCTTTTGGAGGCAGGTTTGAGCAGGGGCGATCTCACCGAAGCAGAATGGCGTGTTCTCAAGGGTCTGCTGCCCATTGACCCTGACAACCGCGGCCGAGGTAGACCTCCCGAGCAGAATCGTTCGATCATCAACGGCATTCTCTGGCGGCTCCGCTGCGGCGCTCCATGGCGCGACGTGCCACCAAAATATGGCAGTTGGAACACCATCTATCGGCGGTTCCGGCGCTGGAGCGAAGCAGGGGTTTGGGAGACCGTGGCAGTGACGCTCGCCGAGGTCATGGCGGACAGCCGCCACTACAGCATCGACAGCACCACAGTCCGCGCCCATGTTTCGGCAGCGGGCGGAAAAGGGGGACTCATCGACGCGCTCTTGGCCGCTCGCGGGGCGGGTTCACCAGTAAGCTTCACTGCCTGGCAGATGCCCTCGGCCGACCGCTCGCCTTCCATCTGACGATCGGCGAGGCCGCAGATTGCAAAGCCTATGACGCCCTGATCGGCCTGCCCGAGCGTCCACCTAAGGCTTTGCTCGCCGACAAAGGCTACGACGCTGACACGATCCGTGCCGACCTTGCCGAACGGAATATCGAAGCCGTCATCCCTGGCAGATCAAACCGCCGCGTGAAAATCGAGCATGATCGGGCGCTCTACAAGCAGCGCAATCGCATTGAGCGCATGTTCGGGCAGCTCAAGATCAACCGCGCCATCGCCACCCGCTACGATCAACTGGCCAACAGCTTCCTCGGAATGGTCCATATAGCCGCCGCCAGATACTGGCTCAAATTTGTCCACGCCGCCTAGCCATAGCCTTTTTATATCCACCCTTTACTCACATCAGAGCATGTCGGCCTGGACGGCCAAGATGGTCAAGCACAAAGACCCCTGCCCATGGGCAAAAGGATCGACTGTGAACGACCGACACCCCCCTGCCATTATAGGCAAAGTGACGATTGCAGTGGCAACGTGGCGAGCGCCTGCCCTGCATAGACTTGCGTATGTCCGTATTGCATACATATAACAGCTTGACCCGCTGATGGCCATTGGGAGATGATATGGTTTCGACCGCGCCCACGAAGACTGCGACTGCTGATACGCTGAGCCTGACCGCGCCTGATCCGGTGCCTGTGGTCGCGGCTGAAAAAGCCGCTGGCCTTGTGCCGATCGAAGATGAAAAACGGTCAAAGCTGGACGAGAAGGTCGATGCCTTCGTCGCAGACCTGGTCGCGCAGGACGCCAATTCGCCGGAGTTCGGCGCGCGCGTCGATCAGCTGACCAATATGGGGCGCAAGGAAATCGCCGAGGCGGCGGGCCACTCCAATCGTTTCCTCGACCGGCCGGTGCGCGCGATGGACAGCGATACCAAGGTGGGTGCTGACCTGGCCGAATTGCGCCGCACGGTGGAGGATCTGGATCCGGGCAAGCGCGGAAACCTGCTCGCGCCCAAGAAGCTGTTTGGCATCATCCCGTTCGGTAACAAGATGCGCGACTATTTCGACGGCTATAAAAGCGCTCAGGGCCATATCAATTCCATCCTGGGGTCGCTGGCCAGCGGCAAGGACGTCCTGATCAAGGATAATGCCGCGATCGACGTGGAACGCCAGAATATGTGGGCGACGATGGGCAGGCTGGAACAGATGGTCCATATCAGCAAGACCATGGACGCGCGGCTGGAAGCCAAGGCGCTCGAACTGGATTCGAGCGATCCGGCCAAGGCCAAGGCGATCCGCGACAGCGCGCTTTTCTACATCCGTCAGCGGACGCAGGATTTGCTGACGCAGATGGCGGTGACGGTGCAGGGCTATCTCGCGCTCGATCTGGTGAAGAAGAATAATATCGAACTGGTCAAGGGCGTGGACCGCGCCAGCACCACTACGGTCGCAGCGCTGCGCACGGCCGTGACGGTGGCGCAGGCGCTGGCCGGACAGCGGCTGGTGCTGGAACAGATCAGCGCGCTTAACGCGACCACCGCCAACATGATCGACCGCACCGGCGAACTGCTCAAGAGCCAGACCGCACAGATTCACGAACAGGCCGCGTCCAGCACGATCCCGATCGAAACGTTGCAGCGCGCGTTCCAGAACATCTACGACACGATGGACAATATCGACGCTTTCAAGATGAAGGCGCTGGAAAATATGAAGACCACCGTGACCACCCTGTCGAGCGAAGTCGAAAAGTCGAAAGGCTATATCGCCCGCGCGCAGGGGCAGGCGCAGGCAGCGCAGGAAGTGCGCACGGACAACCCCCTGCTGAGCGCGATCGAGGGGTGATGGCATGAGCCGATCCGACCGCGTGCTGGCCGACGCCGAAGCCGTGCTGCGCCGCCATAGCGATCGCGGGCAAAGCCTGTCGACGCGCGCGCGGCAGCGGCGCAATGCGGGGCTTTTGCGCAAGGTCAAATATGCCTTCTGGGCGATCCTTGCGGTGATATTGGGCAGCGCGGTCGCGGGCTTCGTACTGCCGCTTGGCACGACCGGGGTCATGATCGCGCTGGGGGTGCTGATCGCCGCGCTGTTGCTGATCGCGCTGATGCCGACGGAAAGCCGGGTCAGGACCGAAAAGCTGGCCGAAACCCCGTTGACTGCCCTGCCCCTCCAGACCGAAATCTGGCTGGAAAACCAGCGCAAGGCGCTGCCTGCGCCGGCCATCACGCTGGTCGACAGTATCGGCGTAAAGCTGGAAACGCTGGCGCCGCAACTGGAACGGTTGAACCCGCAGGACCCCGCCGCGCAGGATGTCCGCCGCCTGCTGGCCGATCATTTGCCCGAACTGGTAACAGGATACCATTCAATCCCCCAGCCCCTGCGCCGCGAGGAACGCAATGGCCGCGTGCCTGAGCAACAGCTGATCGACGGGCTGGGCGTCATCGACGCGGAAATCGCGCGGATGAGCGAGCAACTGGCCAGCGGCGACATCGACAAGCTGGCGACGCAGAACCGCTTTCTGGAACTGAAATATCAGGAGGCGAAGGCATTGGGGCAATAGCCCCGTCCTTCCGCCATGATCCATCTTACCCTTATCATCGTCGATTTCCTGACCGGGCTGCTGGCGGCGGGCGCATGGGCGCTGGCCAGCGCTGGCGGCGCGATCGCGGCGGCGCTGGGTGGCGGCTGGATCGGCCTGTCGTTATTCAGAAAATGGCGGCGACGGAGGTAGCTAGTCCCTGAACGCGCAGGGAATGATGCTCGCCGGGTCGGGCCGGGCGGCGATCCGGCGGAAACGGGCAAGATAGCCACCCGCCGTCGGCTTGGGGATCAATTCTTCCATGCGAAAGCCCATGGCGGCCAGCTCGCACGCCAGAAGGCGCGGCGGCGTGCCATGCTGGTCGGTCGGACGATCGGCATCGACCACGATCAGCTCGCCCCCTTTTTTTAGTGCCGGGCTGAGGTGCCACAGGAAAGCGTAAGGCTCGGCAATTTCATGATACATATGGACCATCAGGATGCGGTCGAAACTGTTTTCCGGCAGGCGCGGATCTTCCGCCACGCCCAGCTTCACACTGACATTGTCCCATTTTTCGCGCGTGATGCGCCGCGACAGCGCCTCGATCACTTCGGGCATGATATCCTCGGCCAGCACGCGGCCCTTCTTGCCGACGCGCCGGGCCAGCCGGACGGTATAATAGCCCTCGCCCGCGCCAATATCGGCCACCGTCATACCAGGGCGGATGCCCGCCCGGTCCATGATATCCTCCGCCTCGTTCACCCGATCGCGCGCTTCCTCGCTCGACCAGCGAGTCGACACGATCGGTGCGACCGGGCGATCGGCCTGGGGGAAGGGCGCAGCGGCAGACGAGCGCGCCGACCCGTTCCCCGGCGACAGCGCGTCGCAGGCAGCCAGCAGGACCATTACCCCTGCCAAAGCCACCCGCATCGTCATCAATCGACATCCTCGACATCGACCTTTTCGCCCGTCACCTTTTGGCTGAGCGCTGCGGCCATGAACGGATCGAGCGCGCCGTCCAGCACATCGTCGGGTGCGGTCGAAGTGACGCCGGTGCGCAGATCCTTGACCAGCTGATAGGGTTGCAGGACGTAGGAGCGGATCTGGTGACCCCAGCCGATTTCCGTCTTGGCCGCATATTCGCCTGCGGTCACGGCCTCACGCTTGGCCAGTTCAGCTTCGTAGAGGCGCGCCTTGAGCATGTTCATCGCGGTCGCGCGGTTCTTGTGCTGCGATCTGTCATTTTGCGACGCGACGATGATGCCCGACGGAATATGCGTGATGCGCACGGCGGAATCGGTCGTATTGACGTGCTGCCCGCCCGCGCCGGACGCGCGGTAAGTGTCGATCCGCAGGTCCGATTCCTTGACCTCTATGTCAATGTCGTCGTCTATGACGGGATAGACCCAGACTGACGAAAAGCTGGTGTGCCTGCGCGCTGCGCTGTCATAGGGGCTGATGCGGACCAGCCGGTGGACGCCGCTTTCGGTCTTGGCATAGCCATAGGCATTTTCGCCCTTGATCAGGAAAGTCGCGGACTTGATGCCCGCCTGCTCGCCTGCCTGATAATCGACCAGTTCCACCTTATAACCGCGCCGTTCGGCCCAGCGGCGATACATGCGCGACAGGATTTCGGCCCAATCCTGACTTTCGGTGCCGCCTGCCCCGGCGTGGATTTCCAGATAGGTGTCGCTGCCATCGGCTTCCCCGGACAGCAGCGCCTTGATCTTGTCCTCATCCGCCCGCTCGGCCAAGGCTTTGAGCGCGGCAATGGCTTCGCTCACCATCTCCTCGTCGCCTTCGGCCTCGGCCATCTCGATCAGCTCGGCATTGTCGGCTTTTTCGCCAGCAATCGCGCGGGTGGCACCAATCGCGCCGTCCAGCCGGGTGCGTTCGCGCATCACCTCCTGCGCCAGCTTGGCGTTGTCCCACAGGGTGGGATCCTCGACGCGCGCGTTCAACTCGTCCAGCCGCCGCAGCGCACGGTCCCAGTCGAGCGACTGGCGCAACAGGGCCAGCGCAGCGTCGATGCGATCAATATATTGCAGCGCTTCGGCGCGCATTGCTATTCTCCAGAATATCGGACCTCCTGCCGGGACAGAAAAGACATCAAGCGCCCGGCCCTATCCGAGGGCAGCGGATTTGGGAAGATTCAATAAATGCCGCCCTGATCCGACAGGAAGTCGCTGTCGGTCCGCTGGCGGGTGCGGCGGGCGGCGCGGCTTTCGGCGACCTTGGCCTGTTCCTCCGCCTCTTCCTTGCGGATCGTGCGGCGCGGTTCGGATTCGGGCTTGAACGCTTCCCAGATGACGGCGGCCTTGGGTTCGCTCGACGGCCATGCGCCATAGACGCGCTTGCCCGACCGGCGGTCGATGGCGACCATGCGAATACCCGCTGGCGCGACGAAGGGCGTCTTGGGCATTGTTTCCAATATCGGGGCCATCGCCGCTTTCCAGATCGGCGCGGCGATACGCCCGCCCTGCGCCCAGCCGCCCAAACTGCGCGGCTGGTCATAGCCGATATAGACCCCGGCGACGAGGTCGGGCGATCCGCCCACGAACCACACATTGGTCGGGCCGTTGGTCGTCCCGGTCTTGCCGAACAGCGGGCGATTGAGGTCGGCCAGCACCGTGGCGGTGCCGCGCTGAACCACGCCTTCGGTGATATGGACGACCTGATAGGCGGTCATCGGGTTCATCACCTGCTTGCCCTCGAAACCGAAGCGGGGCATTGGCTTGCCGTCCCAATTGGGCATGTTGCAGCCATCGCACGCGCGCCAGCGCTGCGGCCAGATGACCTTACCGCGCCGGTCCTGCACATAATCCATCACCTTGGACGGGAATTGCCGGCCCTGATTTGCCAGCGTCGCATAGGCGTTGACCATGCGTTCGACCGTCGTTTCGCCTGCGCCCAATGCGAAGGAGAGATAGGGCTGATAATCGCCGATCCCCATCGCCTTGATGCTGCGCACGACTCGTTCCATGCCGGTCTGGCTGGCGGCGCGCACGGTCATCAGGTTGCGGGATTGCTCCACGCCCCAGCGCATCGTCTGCGGCCCGGCGCTGCCGCCGGAGAAGTTGCGGAAGCATTTCTGCCCCAGGCTGGCGGTCTGATAGACGCAGAGCGGGCCGTCGACGATGATCGACGCAGGCGTCATGCCATTGTCCAGCGCAGCGGCGTAGACGAAGGGCTTGATCGTCGAACCCGGCTGCCGCTGCGCCTGGGTCGCGCGGTTGTAGGAGGAGAGGCGCGAATCGAACCCGCCCTGCATCGCACGGATGCGGCCGGAATGGACTTCCTCGACCACCATGCCGCCCGACACTTCGGGAATGGAGCGCAGCGCCCAGCTGGACCCGTTGGGCGCAACGACGATCAGGTCGCCCGGCGTCATCGCGGCAAAGGCAGGGCCGCCAGTCTTGCGATACGGTGTTTGCGCCGCACCGGCGGGCAGTGTCGCGGTGGTGCCGTCGGAAAAGCCGATCTGCGCTTCGCTGGACGTGCGGCTGATGATGACGGCCACGCGCCATTCCGCATAATCGACCGAGATATAGCTGGCCGCCAGTTCGCGTTCCCAGCCATTGTCGATATTGATATGCCCGACCGGACCGGACCAGCCACGCCCCGCGTCAAAGCGCAGCAGGCCGCCACGCAGGGCGTTCTGGGTGCTGTCCTGCACCACCGGGTCATAGGGGCTGCGCACCCACAGACCACCGGCATAGATGCTGTTGGGACCGTCATCGGCCTTTTCGCCGAACAGCCCGATCAGGCGACGGCGCACTTCTTCCATATAATAGCCGCCTGCGCGCGCGTCGAAGCTGGACCCATGAGCAGCGACCGTGCCGAGCGGCTGCGCCATTGCGGCGTCGCGCTGGGCCGCTGTGATCCAGTCATTCTTGTACATTTCGCCCAGCGCCCAGTTGCGCCGGTCGATCGCGCGAGCGAGGCCGGTCTTGCTTTCGGGGCGGTAGTTGGCAGGTCCCTTGGGCAGGATCGACAGATAGGCCATTTCGTGCAGCTGGAGGTCGGCCACATCCTTGTCGAAATAGGCGCGCGCCGCTGCCTGCACGCCATAGGCGTTACGGCCCAGAAATATCTGGTTGAAATAGAGTTCGATGATCTGCTGCTTGCTCAGCACATTTTCCATGCGCCACGCCAGGATCATTTCCTTCACCTTCCGGGTCGGCGAATATTCGTCGCCGATCAGCAGGTTCTTGGCCACCTGTTGCGTGATGGTGGAGCCGCCGCGTGCGCGCTGGCCGGAACCCAGCTTGCTGGCATAGTCGACCACCGCCCCGGCAAAGCCCGGAAAATCGACGCCATGATGTTCGAAGAAGGTCTTGTCCTCCGCCGCCAGATAGGCACGGATCAGCAAGGTGGGATAATCGCTATATTGCAACTGGACCCGCCGTTCGCGGGCATAGCTGTGGACCGGCTGACCATTGATGTCGCGCACGATGGTCGGCAGCGGCGGTTCATATTCCAGCAGCGTCGCAGCGTCGGGCAGGCCGCGCGCGAAGATCAGCCAGAACAGCAGGCAGAAGGTAAGAAACCCGCCGCCCAAGATCGTCGCCCAGCGGAACAGGCGGCGACCCCAAAGTGGGCGCAGACGGTCCATAAAGCCCCCCGCGTCGCGGCGCAGGCGATAGGCGAAGGACGATGCGGGCGGATTGGAACGGGCCTCTTCCATGACGGGACAGGCTCTAGGGTCAAAAAGCCATCAATACCAGTGGCGATCGTCAGTCAGCCGCTTATCCCCCCGCAGGGCCACCCCGCATCGCCAGCTTGCGGGCGAAATGCACTTCGATTGCGCGCGCTACGCCACGGGCGATCTTCTGCTGGCCGTCGCGCGAGGCCAGGAATGCGGCATCTTCTGCATTGGAAATATAGCCGGTTTCGAACAGGACCGAGGGCGTATCGGGTGCTTTTAGCACCATCAGCGAAGCAAAGCGGTGATAGGCGCTGCGGAACGGAACGAAGGGCGATGCTTCCCGCTGAAGCAGGCGCGCGAAATTGGCCGAGATATTCATCGATTCGCGCTGGGTCAGGTCAATGAGGATGGACGATACGTCGCCTGTTTGCCCGCCCAGATTGACGCCGTTGATGATGTCCGCCTTGTTTTCCCGCGCAGCCAGCCGCGCCGCTTCACGGTCGGACGCAGTTTCGGACAGGGTATAGACAGTCGCGCCGTGCGCATCCGCATTTTCCGCTGCATCGGCATGGATCGAAATGAACAGGTCCGCGCCCAGCTTGCGCGCGATGCCATAACGTTCCTGAAGGACGAGGAACTTGTCGTCGTCGCGCGTCAGCGCCACGCGCACCCGCCCCGATTTGACGAGCTGGTCGCGAATCGCCTGCGCGACGGCCAGCGTGACGTCCTTTTCGCGCTTGCCATTTTCCTTGTTGATCGCGCCCGGATCATGGCCGCCATGCCCTGCGTCGATGACGATCAATGGCCGGGCGCCATCGCGCGCGCCCTCGACCGCAGGCAATGACACGCCGCGCGCGGAGGCCGGGATCGGCACGGTAATGGAATGGAGGCGTTTTTGCGGACGGGCCGCCATGTCGGCGGGCGCATCGAAGCGGGTGCGCCCCTTGCCGACGGCCGTGCGGAATGCGCCTTCGCTTGCTTCGCGCAGCGAGAAGCTGAGCGATTTGCCGTCGGCCGCGATCCTGGTGTCGCCCAATGTCGCAGGCGTAGTGAGGTCCAGCACGACCCGCGCGGTGTCGCCGTTCAACTGCCCCTGACGCACGGCGGCGATCGCGCCATTGCCCGGCGCGAAGCCACCACGGCCGATCTGCGCGCCATTGATGTCGAGCGCAATACGGCGCGGACCGTCAAGCAGAAAGGCCGAAGCCCCCGCCACCGTGTCATCGAAACGCACGACAACCCGGTCATCGCGCACATCGACGGCATAGATGCCACCCGCGCTGCCGGGAGCGGCCATCGTCAATATGCTTGCCAGGGCAAGGCTATGCACCATGCGTCGCTTGTGCATCGTACCGACGCCAGCCGTCCAGCCAAATGTCATGCTGCATAATCCGTTCAGCGTCCCCACGCTAAACCCCGGATTAAGGACAAGCCCCTTGTGACCGGGTAAAATGAGAGGGTTAATGCTATCTTCAGCACGAAAGATGTAAAGCAGGTCGTCTGGCCGACAGGATGGACATAATATTTCAGGCAGCCGTTGCCCCCTGGGTCTTTGACTGCTACCCATTCATATTCCCGCAAGACTTGGCCATTTTCATGGCGGCGATGCGGGGAATCAAGAGCGGCATCGGCGCGCGCCCTGCGCACCAAAGGATGCCAGTAACAGGTTGACGCTGCATGAGGCATGATTTCCATTCCACGCTTGCCCCGGTGACGGGCGATGCGGCGTGGATGGTGCGGCCCGGCGAATTGTCCGGCCCTGCCGACGCAGCAGACACGCAATATTTCCTTCAAACCTGGATGACGCCGCAACCCGCGCCCCTTTCGGCGCGCGCGCGGCCGTCCCTTCACTATCGCGTGGTGGCGCGGCCCTGTGCCGCAGCCCGCCCACGCCGGAGAAACATAAATGACAATGCGTATGCTGATCGACGCGCGCCACCGGGAAGAAACCCGTGTCGCAGTCGTCAAGGGTAACCGGATCGAGGAATTCGATTTCGAATCCGCTGAGCACAAGCAGCTCAAGGGCAATATCTATCTGGCTAAAGTAACGCGGGTCGAACCGTCGTTGCAGGCGGCGTTCGTCGATTATGGCGGCAACCGCCACGGCTTCCTTGCCTTCAGCGAAATTCACCCCGATTACTACCAGATCCCGCGCGAGGACCGCGAAGCGTTGCTGCGCGAAGAACGCGCCCATGCCGAGGAAGAGGCCGCCCTGCGCGCCGATTTCGACGATGACGACGATCATGATCACGATCATGGCGCTGCCGAGGGTGGCGTCGAATATGTCGAGGCGTCCCATCATCATGACGATGATGAAGCCGAGACCGAAAGCGCCGAAGGTGCTGACGGCAATGGCGAACGGGGTGGCCGCCGTGGTGGTGGTCGCGGGCGTGGCCGTGGTGGCGACGAAGCCGCCGACGAATTGCGCCGCAAGCGCATGGCGCTGCGCCGCCGTTACAAGATTCAGGACGTCATCAAGCGCCGCCAGGTGCTGCTGGTGCAGGTCGTCAAGGAAGAACGCGGCAACAAGGGCGCGGCACTGACCACCTATCTGTCGCTGGCGGGTCGCTATTGCGTGCTGATGCCCAACACGTCGCATGGCGGCGGGATTTCGCGCAAGATCAGCAATGCGGCGGACCGCAAGCGCCTCAAGACGATCATTTCCGACATGGCATTGCCTTCGTCGATGGGCTGCATCGTGCGCACCGCCGGCTTGCAGCGCACCAAGGTCGAAATCAAGCGCGACTTCGACTATCTTGCCCGCCTGTGGGACGAGATTCGCGAAGGCACGATGAAGTCTGCTGCCCCGGCGCTGATCCACAATGACAGCGACCTCATCAAGCGAGCGATCCGCGATATCTATAATAAGGATATCGAGGAAGTGATCGTCGAGGGCGAGCATGGATACAAGGCCGCCAAGGACTTCATGCGCTTGCTGATGCCAAGCCATGTGCGCCGCGTGAAGGGCTATGCCGATCCGGTATCGCTGTTCCAGCGCGCCGGTGTCGAGGATCAGTTGGCCGCCATGTATAATCCGGTGGTTCAGCTGAAATCGGGTGGCTATCTGGTCATCAACCCGACCGAAGCATTAGTGTCGATCGACATCAACTCCGGCCGTTCGACCCGCGAACATGGCATCGAACAGACTGCCGTCGCCACCAATCTGGAGGCCGCGCGCGAAATCGCCCGCCAGTTGCGCCTGCGCGACATGGCTGGCCTCGTCGTCATCGACTTTATCGACATGGAGGTGAACTCCAACATCCGCAAGGTCGAGAAGGCGATGAAGGAAGCGCTGAAAGACGACCGCGCCCGCATTCAGGTCGGACGTATTTCGGGCTTTGGCTTGATGGAAATGAGCCGCCAGCGCCTGCGCACCGGCGTACTGGAAGCGTCCACGCGCCAGTGCCCGCATTGCGAAGGCACGGGCCTGGTCCGCACCGCATCGTCGGCTGGCCTGTCCGCGCTGCGTATGCTGGAGGAAGAAGCGGCCCGTGGCCGTGGCGACTGCATCACGCTACGCGCCAGCCAGGAAGCCGCCTTCTACGTCCTCAACAACAAGCGTCAGGGGCTTGACGAGATCGAGCAACGCTATGGCGTGACGATCGTCATTCTGCCCGACGGCGAAGTCGAAGGCGCACGCATGTCAGTGGAGGCCAGTGGTCCGCGCCCCGAACGTGTCGTGACCTACGCCCCGATGACCGAGGATGATGACGAACTCGACCTGATCGAGGAGGAAGAGGAAGAAGAAGAGGTCGCCGAGGAAGAAGAAACGGCGGCCGAGCGTGAAGAACGTGGCGACCAGGGCGAAGATCGCGATGGCAATCGCCGTCGCCGTCGCCGTCGTCGCCGTCGTGGTGGCCAGCGTGACGAAGGCCGTGAAGAGGGCGCTGCCGAAAGCGACGCCGAAGCCGAAGGTGACGAAGAAGCCGCTGCCGATGATGCCGAGCAGGATGGCGAAGCCGTCACTGCCCAGGACGCCGCAACCGAAACCGACGAGGAAGCGAGCAATCGCCGTCGCGGCCGTCGCGGTCGCCGTGGTGGTCGTCGCCGTCGCGAAGGTGGTGAAGGCACGAGCGAAGGCGTAGCGGCCAGCGATGGCGAAGCCGTCGATGCAGAGCCGGTTGCCGACACGCCCGTCGCCGACGAACCCATCGAAGCGGCTCCAGCCGAGGAAGCGCCCAAGACGCGCCGTCGCCCGCGCGCTCGCAAGCCCAAGGTGGAAGCCGAGGCGGTCGCCGTACTGGTCGAAGCGCCGGTCGAAGCGCCCGCAATGGTCGAGGAAGAGGCTGCCCCAGCCCCTGCCGCACCCAAGCGTGGTCGCCGCAAAAAGGTGGATATTGCCGCTGAAGCCGAAGCGGCGGCGGCACAGGCTGCCCCTGTCGTAGACGCACCTGCGGCAGAGGAAGCACCCGCCAAGCCCAAGCGGACTCGGCGCAAGAAGGCGGATACCGTTACCGAAGCCGCACCGGCACCCGTCGTCGAAGCCCCGGTTGCGGACGAAGCGGCCCCTGAGATCGGGACTGCCGAAACCATATCGGCTGACGGCGACGAGAATGGCCAGAATGAAGACGGCACGCCGCGTCGCGGTTGGTGGCAGCGCACCTTCGGCCAATAAGGCTCAGGAAAGCTGACGCTCATGAAAAAGCGCCGCTGCACGCCCGGTCACACCCGGACAGGCAGCGGCGCTTTCTTCATATGGGGTTCAGGGCGGTCATGGCATCGATCGGCACCCATGGTTTGTTCGCCCATTCATACAGACCGCGCGCAATGATGCGGCGGTCGCGGCGCATTGCCGTTCTTTTCGCGGCCCTTGCGTGCATCGCGCAACCCGCGCTGGCGCAAAGCATCTTGCGCGACGCCGAAACCGAAGCCTTCATGGCCGATATGTCCGGCCCGCTGGTCAAGGCGGCAGGTATGGAACCGCGCAATGTCCAGGTGCTGGTCATCAACGATCCCAAAATCAACGCCTTCGTCGCGGGCGGCCAATATGTGTGGGTGCATAGCGGGCTGATCGCGCAGGCCGACACTGTGAATCAGGTGCAGGGCGTGGTTGCGCACGAACTGGGCCATATAGAGGGCGGGCATATCATCCGCTTTGGCGAAGGCATCCGCGAAGCCACCGGCGTCACGCTGCTCAGCTTGGTGCTGGGCGCGGCTGCGATTGCGGCGGGCGGCGCGGAAGCGGGCCTTGGCATCATGGGGCTGGGCCAGCAGGCGGCGATGACCAAGTTTCTGGCCTTTTCGCGCGGGCAGGAAAGCTCAGCCGATCTGGCGGGCGCGCGCTATTTGTCCAAGGCAGGGGTCAGTGGCAAGGGTAGTCTGGAATTTTTCAAGAAGCTGCAAAATCAGGAATATCGCCTCGCCATCCCGCAGGACAATAGTTATGGGCGCACCCATCCGCTGTCGGGCGAGCGCATCAATGTGCTGCGTGAAGTCTATACCGTCGATCCGGCGTGGGAAAAGCCGGTGGACCCGGCGCTGGAGGCGCGGTTCGAGCGGATCAAGGCCAAGCTGGTCGGCTTCGTGTCCGAACCTACGCAGACGCTGATAAAATATCCTGAAACCGACCAGTCGATCCCGGCCCATTATGCCAGAGCCTATGCCTGGCACAAAAGCGCCTATCCGCAACGCGCGCTTTATGAGGCCGATGCGCTGCTCGCTGCTGCGACGCACGACCCCTATTTTCTGGAGTTGAAGGGGCAGATCCTGCTGGAAAGCGGGCGTCCCAAGGATGCAGTCGCGCCGCTGCGCGAGGCAGTGAAGCTGACCAACCAGCCACTCATTTCGGTGCTGTTGTCCCATGCGCTGATTGCGACCGAGGATGAGGCGAATTTCGCCGAGGCCGAGCAGGTGCTGCGGCTGGCCGTCCAGCGCGACCGGGAAAATCCCTTCGCCTGGTATCAGCTGGGCGTCGTCTATGAACGGCGGGGCGATACCACGCGCGCGGCGCTGGCGACGGCGGAACGCTATGCCATGATCGGCCAGCATCCCATGGCGCTGCGCAGCGCGGACGCGGCGATGCAGGGGTTGAAGGTCGGCACGGTTGACTATCTGCGCGCGCAGGATATCGCGATGACGTCGCGTGCCGCGATCGAGCAGCAGCGGAAGAAACGATAGATGACAGATCAGACACGGCCGACTTTCCGCGCCGCTCTTTCCAACAGGACGATCCAGATGACCCTTGGCGCTTTCGCCTTTATCGCCGCTGCGGCTGGCACCGCCCTTGCCGTGCAGACGCCCGCCCCGGTCAGCGCAACAGACGTCAGTCCGGCAAATCGGGCGGCGATCGAAAAGATCGTCCATGACTATATATTGGAGCATCCCGAAATCATCCCGCAGGCGGTCGAGAAGTTACAGGCCAATCGGATGACCGGCACGATCGACGCGAACCGCGCGACGCTGGAAAAGCCGTTCGCAGGCGCATGGGAAGGCGCAGCCAATGCCGATGTCACCGTGGTCGAATTTTTCGACTATGCCTGCGGCTATTGCCGCGCATCGCTGCCCGATCTGGCCAAGCTGATCGGGTCGGATGCGAAGGTGAAGGTCGTCTATCGCGAACTGCCGATCCTGTCGGAAGAAAGCAGCGACGCGGCAAAAGTATCTCTGCTCGCGGCCGAGCGCGGCCAATATATGGCCTATCACAAGGCGCTCTATGGCGCGGGCAAGGTTACGCGCGACAGCATCATCGCCGCAGCGGCAAAGGCGGGAATCGGCAAGGCGGACGCCGAAGCGGCCATCGCGTCAAGCAAATATGACGCCGAAATCCAGTCCAACATTGCCCTTGCCCAGAAATTGCAGGCCAGCGGCACACCGACCTTCGTAATCGGCAGTCAGGTGCTGAACGGTGCTGTCGGCTTTGACGCGCTCAAGGAAGGCGTGGCGGCGGCGCGGGGGAAATAACCGCAGCCCTGACGGGGTGCTTCCGCCATTGACTTCCCACGCCCCTTTGCCTATCGGACGCACCCTGACTTGCGGCCGCTGCTTTGGCGGCCCTTTTTTGTCACGCCCGATTCTCTAGTTGTTTTTTGAGGAATGAACGATGAAGCGCACTTTTCAGCCGAGCAATCTGGTTCGGAAGCGCCGTCACGGTTATCGCGCCCGCATGGCGACCCCCGGTGGCCGCAACATCATCCGCGCTCGTCGTGCGCGCGGTCGCAAGAGCCTGAGCGCCTGATCGACGGGCCGCCTTCGGTTGCGCCTGCCATAATGGCCAGGCGAGCCGATTTCCTGGCGGCCAATCGCGGCAAGCGCGCACCCATGCCGGGCTTCGTCCTGCTGGTGCGCGAACGCGACGATGGCGATCCGGCGATGCGTTTCGGCATCACGGTCACGAAAAAGATAGGCGGCGCCGTTATCCGTAACCGGATGAAGCGCCGCTTTCGCGTTCTCGCGCGCGAATTGCTGCCGCTGCATGGCTATGCAGGCGCGGATCATGTGCTGATCGGCCGCGATGGCGGCAAGGAGCGCGACTTCGCCCTGTTGCGCACCGAGCTGGAAAAGGCGCTGCGCAAGATTGCACGTGCGCCCCAGCCGGGCGATAGTCCGCCGCGTCACGGTGCGCGATCCGGCCATGGCAGAGGCAAGGGCGAAACGGGCAAGAGCAAAAGCGGGAAGCCCGGCGCGTGATTGCCCGCTTGCTCATCCTCATTGCCCGCTTCTGGCAAATCGGCCCGTCGCGCATCCTGCCCCCCTCCTGCCGCTACGCCCCGTCCTGTTCCGAATATGGGATACAGGCGGTGCGCAAATATGGCGCGATCAAGGGTAGCTGGTTGGGGTTCAAGCGGCTAATGCGATGCCACCCATGGGGCGGTTCGGGTTACGACCCGGTTCCCTGACACACAGATATAAGATTGCGGAGCGCAAGCGCGTGGACGACAAGAAGAATATCATTCTGGCCGTAGTGCTGACCGCAGCGATCCTGTTCGGCTGGCCCTATGTCTCCGACTATTTCTTTCCGACGGCCAATCCGCCGGTTACGCGGATCGAAGGCGGCAAGACCACTCCGGTCGCCAACCCCGCAGCGGACCCCGCCGCCGACAGCGTGAGCGCGATTCGCGACCGCGCGATCGTGCTGAAGGAAAGCGCGCGCATCCCCATCCGCACGCCCAAGCTGACCGGGTCGATCAACCTGACCGGCGCGCGCATCGACGACATCGTGCTGCCGACCTATAGCGAGACGATCGCCAAGGATTCGCCCGCCGTTCGCCTCTACAGCCCGGCCGGCACTACGGACGCCTATTTCGCGGGCTTTGGCTGGCAGGGTGAGGGTCTGAAAGCGCCGACCAAGGATACGGTCTGGACTGCGCAGGGCGACGCCCTGACCCCCACCACGCCGGTCACGCTGACATGGAATAATGGCGCGGGCCAGACGTTCGAAATTCGCCTGAGCGTCGATCAGAATTACATGATTTCCGCCGCGCAGAAGGTGTCCAACAGCGGCGCCGGCGCGGTCGGTGTCAAGCCCTATGCCTATATCAGCCGCAACAGCGTGCCGAAGGATCCCGACACCTGGACCATCCATATCGGCCCGATGGGCGTGTTCAACGGCGCGGCCAATTATGATGTGAACTACAAGAATCTGGACGAAGGCCCATCGACCCAAAGCTTCACGTCGAAGGGCGGCTGGATCGGATTTACCGACAAATATTGGCTGTCCGCACTGGTCCCCGGCAAGGACGCTGATTTTGCAGGCCAGTTCCGTAAAGGCGCAGGCACGCAATATCAGGCCGACGTTGCGCTGGATTCCACCACCCTTGCCCCCGGCAAGGCAGCGACCCAGACATTGCGCCTGTTCGTGGGGGCCAAGGAGGTCAAGACGCTCCAGGCCTATGAGCGCGACGGCGTGAAGTTGTTCGACCGGGCGATCGACTGGGGCTGGTTCTACTGGTTCGAACAGCCGATCTTCGCGCTGCTCCACTGGCTGTTCGAAACGCTGGGCAATTTCGGCGTAGCGATCATCTGCCTGACCTTCGTGGTGCGGGCGCTGATGTTCCCCGTCGCTCAGCGCCAGTTTGCCAGCATGGCGGCGATGCGCGCGGTGCAGCCCAAGATGAAGGCGCTGCAGGAGAAATATAAGGACGACAAGCCGCGCCTCCAGCAGGAGATGATGGCGCTGTACAAGACGGAGAAGGTCAATCCGCTGGCGGGCTGCCTGCCCATCTTCATCCAGATCCCGATCTTCTTCGCTCTCTACAAGGTGCTGATGCTGACGATCGAAATGCGGCACCAGCCCTTCGTCCTGTGGATCAAGGATCTGTCCGCACCCGATCCGCTGCATATCCTCAACCTCTTCGGCCTGCTGCCATTCACTCCGCCCGCCTTCCTAGCGATCGGCGTGCTGGCGTTGCTGCTGGGCATTTCGATGTTCCTGCAATTCAAACTGAACCCAGCGCAGATGGACCCGATGCAGCAGCAGGTGTTCGCGATCATGCCGTGGATGATGATGTTCATCATGGCACCGTTCGCGGCGGGCCTGCTGGTCTACTGGATCACCAACAACTGCCTGTCGATGGCGCAGCAATGGTGGCTGTATAAGCGGCACCCCGTACTAAACGCGACGACGACGAAGTGACATATGATCCTCCCCTTGCAGGGGAGGTGGCTGGCCACAGGCCAGACGGAGGGGTGCTCCGCTCACGATAGGGTGGCACCCCTCCACCACCGCTTCGCGGCGGTCCCCCTCCCCTTGCAGGGGAGGATTTGAAAGGTGAACGATATGGAATCCCCCGACCTCACCGAAGAAGCTCGCAAGATCTTCTCCGGGCCGATCACTTTCCTGAAATCCGCGCCGACGCTGGAATTTCTGCCTGATATGGCCGTGAACGAAGTCGCCTTTGCGGGCCGGTCTAATGTCGGCAAATCCTCGCTGCTCAATGCGCTGACCAACCGCAACAACCTGGCGCGCACGTCCAACACGCCGGGGCGGACGCAGGAGCTGAACTTCTTCGACGTGGGCGAACCGCTGCGCTTCCGCCTGGTCGACATGCCCGGCTATGGCTATGCCAAGGCTCCCAAGGATGTCGTGCGCAAATGGAAGTTCCTGGTGAACGACTATTTGCGTGGACGCGCCGCATTGAAGCGGGCGCTGGTGCTGATCGACAGCCGCCATGGCATCAAGGATGTGGACACGGACATGCTCGACATGCTCGACGGTGCAGCCGTCAGCTATCGCATCGTCCTGACCAAGACGGACAAGATCAAGGCCAGTGACCTCGCGACCGTGACCGAACAGACCGCACAGGCGATCCGCAAGCGTCCCGCCGCGCACCCGGACATCATCGTCACATCCGCCGAAAAGGGGATGGGCATCCCCGAACTGCGCGCCGCCGTTCTGGAAAGCGTGACGCAGGGTTAAAGGAATTGACCATGGCCGACGACGATTATGTCTATGACGAAGCGAGCGGCGAGTGGATCAGCGCGGCCGATGCCCCCAAAAGCGACAGCGACATGGACAATGTAGAGGTGCGCGATTCGGTGGGCAATCTGCTGACCGATGGCGACCAAGTGACATTGATCAAGGATCTGACGGTCAAGGGCGCGGGCCAGACGCTAAAGCGTGGCACGCTGATCAAATCCATCCGCCTGACCGGCGACGCGCAGGAAATCGACTGCAAGTTCGATGGTATCAAGGGGCTGGTGCTGCGCGCCGAATTCGTGCGGAAACGGTGACCGACAGCCGCCCCCGGCGGATTGCCCGCGCCGTTCTGGCGCTCGCCTATCTGATCGCGGGCTTTGCGCATCTGCGCTCGCCTGGCGGCTTCATTGCGATCACCCCGTCATGGGTGCCATACCCCGCGACCGTCGTCGCCCTGACCGGCATTGCAGAAATTGCAGGCGCAACCGGCCTGATGATCCCGCCCCTGCGCCGGGCGGCGGGCATGGGCCTTGCCCTCTATGCGCTATGCGTGTGGCCTGCCAATTTCAATCATGCTATCAATGACATAGCGCTGGGCGGGGTGCATTTGGGCCGGTGGTATCACGGCCCGCGTTTGACGTTGCAGCCCATTTTAATCTGGTGGGCGCTGTGGGCCAGCGGGACCATCGACTGGCCCTTTCCCCGGCGGCGTTGAGCTTTGCCGCATCACCCACCATCGTATGATTGTCTTTCGCGTTCAGCGCCCTACTGTGCCTTTTCATTCGGATAAGCATAAGAGAGAGCGATGACCCGGCATCTTCCCTGGATAGCGTTGGCCATCATCGGCGCGGTGGCGCTGGCGGTTGTGGCGGTGTCGCGCGGCGAAGCGGTCAATGCGCTTTGGATCGTCGTTGCGGCAGTCAGCAGCTTTCTGGTCGCCTATCGTTACTATGCCCTGTTCATTTCGCGCCATGTCATGCGGCTGGACCCGTCGCGCCCCACGCCTGCCGTCCGCCGGGCCGATGGGCTGGACTATGTCGCGACCGACAAGACCGTGTTGTTCGGCCATCATTTCGCGGCGATCGCGGGTGCGGGGCCGCTGGTCGGGCCGGTGCTGGCGGCGCAGATGGGCTATCTGCCCGGCACATTATGGATCATCGTCGGTGTCGTGCTGGCGGGCGCGGTGCAGGATTTCATGGTCCTGTTCATTTCCATGCGCCGCGACGGCAAGTCGCTTGGCGAACTCATTCGCATGGAAATGGGGCAGGTCGCTGGCACCATCGCGCTGCTGGGCGCCTTTATGATCATGGTCATCATATTGGCGGTGCTGGCGCTGATCGTCGTCAAGGCGCTGGCCGAGAGTCCATGGGGCATGTTCACCGTGGCGGCGACCGTGCCGCTGGCCATAGCCATGGGGGTCTATACCCGCTGGATCAGGCCGGGGCGGATCGGCGAAGTGTCGGTGCTGGGCCTTTTTGGCCTGCTCGCCGCGATCGTCTATGGGCAGGCGGTCGCTGCTTCGCCCGTGTGGGGTCCGGCGTTCACGTTCACGCCGGTGCAACTATGCTGGATATTGATCGGCTATGGCGCAGTCGCGTCGGTCCTGCCGGTCTGGCTGCTGCTCGCGCCACGCGATTATCTGTCCACCTTCCTCAAGATCGGGGCGATCGCGGCGCTGGCGATCGGCATCGTCATCATGGCGCCGCCGCTGCGGATGCCTGCGCTGACACAATTTGTCGACGGCGGCGGGCCGGTCTGGGCTGGTGGGCTATTCCCCTTCCTGTTCATCACCATCGCCTGTGGCGCGGTGTCAGGTTTCCATGCCCTGATTGCCAGCGGCACCACGCCCAAGCTGATCGCCAGCGAAGCCCACGCTCCTGCCATCGGATACGGCGCGATGCTGATGGAAGCGTTCGTGGCGATCATGGCGCTGGTCGGCGCATCCATTCTGGACCCCGGCATCTATTTCACGATGAACAGCCCCGCCGCGCTGATCGGCACTGACGCGGCCAGTGCCTCCGCCGCCGTCACGGCCATGGGCTTTCCGATCTCGCCCGACCTCATCACCCAGACCGCGAAGGATGTGGGCGAACATAGCATCATCAGCCGCGCGGGCGGCGCGCCGACGCTGGCGGTGGCGATGGCGGAGATATTCAGCCACGTCGTGGGCGGTCCGGCGATGAAGGCCTTCTGGTATCATTTCGCCATATTGTTCGAGGCGCTGTTCATCCTGACTGCCGTGGACGCAGGGACGCGCGCTGGACGCTTCATGTTGCAGGATTTGATCGCGCTGGCTGTCCCTTCGTTCAAAGACACGAGCAGCCATATTCCCGGCATCATTGCGACGGCGCTGTGCGTGGCGGCATGGGGTTTCTTCCTCTATCAGGGAGTCACCGATCCGCTGGGGGGCGTAAATACGCTGTGGCCAGTGTTCGGTATTTCCAACCAGATGCTGGCGGCCATCGCGTTGATGCTGGCGACGGTGGTGCTGTTCCGCATGAAACGCGAACGCTTTGCCTGGGTCACGATGATCCCGACGGCCTGGCTGCTGATCTGCACCCTGTCGGCGGGGTGGCTCAAGCTGTTTTCGGCGGACGCCAAGGTCGGATTCCTCGCCCATGCCGCCAGGTTCAGCGCGGCGGCGGACAAGGGCGAAGTGTTGAAGCCCGCCAAGTCGATGGCCGAAATGGAGCGCATCATCTTCAACGACCGGATCGATGCGGCTTTGGTCGCCCTGTTTCTGGCGGTCGTGCTGTCTTTGCTGTTCTTCACGATCCGCACCTGCATCGCCGCGCGACGGGCAGCGACGCCGACGGCGCAGGAAATTCCCGCGATACTGGTCCCGGCACAATGAGCGGCCTGATCGACACGATGCGTCGCACGGCGCGGCTGATGGTCGGGCTGCCCGACTATGACGCCTATCTGCGCCATATGGCGGCGCATCATCCCGAACAGCCCGCGATGGACCGCATCACCTTCTTCCGCGACCGGCAGGAAGCGCGTTATGGCGGCAAAAATGGTGGCCGCTGCTGTTGAACGATCGTAATATTACTGCAATAATTACGCCTAATATGAAATAAAAAATCAAACCTGCCCCTGATGGGCTATGGTCATGTGGCGTCGAGGCCTGTAGGGGCCGCTCGTCCTTCATGCCCGACAGCAAGAGGATGTGTCCCCCGTCTCATCCCTTGCGATGGGGGGCAGTTCCCTTTTCAGCGCCGCGCATTGAACCCCGCGACCATCCCGGCCGTGATCGACAGCGCAATTTCCGCCGCACCGATCGCGCCGATGTCCAGCCCCGCCGGGCCGTCGATGCGGGACAGATCATCCGTGCCAAAGCCCTGCGCCGCCAGCCGTTCCAGCCGCGCCGCATGGCTGCGGCGCGATCCCAGCGCCGCGACATAGCCGGTCGGCCCACGCAGCGCAGCCACCAGCGCCGGATCGTCGATCTTGATGTCATGGCTGAGCGTCACCACCGCAGTCGATTCGCCGGGAAAGCGAGCGGCGATCGCTTCGTCGGGCCAGCGATCGTCCAGTTCGACGCCGGGGAAGCGCTCTGCCGTCAGGAAACGCCCGCGCGGGTCGATCACTATGGGCGTCACGCCAATCGCCTGCGCCAATGGCACCAGCGACTGGGCGATCTGCACCGCGCCGACAATCAACAGGCGGCGCGGCGGATCATAGCGATTGAGGAAAGTCCCCTCGCCCGCCCCTTCCTGCGTGACGCCGCTGTCCAGATCGGTCGCCAGCGTCAACGCCCGGCCGCGCGCGCTTTCCGCCTCGATCCGGTCAAACAGCGCGGTCGGGAAGCCCGCATCGCCCACTGGCTGCACCAGCACGGCAATTTCGCCACCGCATGGCAGGCCCGCCTCCCACGCATCGCCGTCGGCCACGCCATAGCTTTGCACATGGCCGGTGCGTCCGGCGATCACTTCGGCGGCCCGTTGCAACACGTCATTTTCGACGCAGCCGCCCGAAATGCTGCCTTCGAACCGGCCATCTTCATGTACGATCATATGGCTGCCGCGCGGGCGCGGGGCGGATCCCCAGGTCGATACCACGGTCGCCAGCGCCAGCCGTGCGCCCCGCCATTCCACGCCCTTGCGGATTACCGCGCCATTATCGTTCATCGGCAACTCCTTTACAGCACGGGCAGGTATGGGGGCAGATAGGCACTGAGGCGCAGCTATGCCAGTCGCCTGCCCGTCCAGACGACCCGACCGACGATATCCACCAGCAAAGGGTCGATGTCGGCCCAGTCGGGATAATGGGGATTGTCGCTGACGACACTGAACCGTCCGCGCAACGGACCCATGGCGATTCGTTTGACCATCAGCACCCCGTCCAGCCGCAGGACATAGACGCCATCGCGCAGGCGCGTGGCGTCGTCGTCATGATCGACCATGATGTCGTCGCCATCACTGAGCGTCGGGGCCATGGATTCGCCATCCACCCGGATGATCGACACCCGTTGCGGCCTCACGCCCAGATGGCGCAGCCAATGCGCATCGAACGCCATCGCGCCTGCTGCCCGCTCATCCTCATCAAGCGACCCGTTGCCCGCCGACGCACCCAGCGACAGGCGCGGCACCGCGACCACCGCCGGAATACCCCGCGTGCGTGCGATATTGGCCAGTGGCACAGCAGCGCCACCCAGCGCCTGTTCGGCCACGCCGAAATAGCGTGCCAGCACCCGCCGGTCCTCCTCATCCAGCTTGCGCGGCGTTCCGCGTTTGATGAACTGTTGAATATAAGCGGGATTGCGACCGATCAGCCGGGACAGATCGGCATAATTTTCCCCCCGTTCGGCAATCAGCCGATCCAGCGCAATTCGGGCGTCGTGCGATTCATCCATATCCGATCCATAATGATAGGAATTTTCCTAGACAAGTAGGAAATTGAGATTGAGATAGGAATATACCTATCGACTCGCAGCGGGCGAGTCGCTTCAACAGGGGAGATTGAACGCGATGCTGTTGGGCCTGATCGAAAAGTTCCTCAACGAATTCAAGATGCCGCCGACCGCGTTCGGCCGCGCCTGCGCGCGCGATCCACGGCTGGTCTTTGACCTGCGCAACGGGCGCGAACCCGGCGAAAGAATGCGGAGACGCGCAGAACATTTCATGAACACATATCGCAGGAGCGCGGCGCAATGACAAGTATGGATCCTGGTTTCGGGACGGCAAACCTCATCCGAAATAAAGCAATCGACAAGCGTCACGGCGACCCGCTGCCCCGTCTGCTGGCGCAGCTGATTTTCCGTGCGGGCGAGGGAAGCTGGATCGACCGCGCCGTCAGCCGCCCTTGGGCCAGCGCATTGTTCGAGGGGCGGCGCCATGTCATCACCCTTGGCCTGCGCGGGCAGGATGCCGTGGCGCGACGGCAGCAATTCATCGCTGACATCGAATCGGCGGAATGGACGCTGGCGGGGCATTTCGTCGCCGACATCAGCGTCGATGCGTTGCGGCATGACGGCGATGGCTATTGGGTCGATCTGTCGGCGCTAACGATCGAGGACTGGTAAACCAACGGGGCATCGGGCGCGGGCGGAATGTCATCCTGCGCACGATGCCCGGAACAGGGATTAGCGGGCGCGACCGGCCATCGTGCGCAACGCACCCAGCGCCGCGCGCAGCGCATCGTCGGCATCGGGCGCAACACTGTCGCGCACCGGCACGGGCGCAGCCACCGGCATATCGGCAATCACCGACGCCATGCCAGCGGTCACCATTGGAGCGCGCGCGCGCAACGAAAGGCCACGTTCCAGACGCTCGGTCAATTGCGCGATCGTCAGACCATGCGTCGATTCCGGCGTGGGATCAGGCTCTGACACTGGCATTGGCGCAATGACGGATGCCAGCGTTTCCACGAGATCATCCGGCGCACATTCGAAAGGCGCAGGGATTTCGGCTTCGGCTTCGACCACGGACGCAGCCGGACGCTGGAAGCTGGGTTGCAACAGATTTTCCTGTTCGACAGGGTCCGGCGCAAGCGTCGCCGCGTCCGCGACCGGCGCGACCGGCGCGACCGGCTTTGCCAGCGGTTGGCCTGATTCGGGCTTAGAAAAAATATCCAGTCCGTAAAAATCGCGGCTGGCAAAAATCGGCGCACGCGCAGGCGCATCGGGATGCGCGTCGGCGCGGCGCAGCGAAGGCGCACGGCCCTCCATCGGCTGGTCGAACGGTGCCGCGACACGGCCCCGCGCCAGTGCGGTCAGCTTTGAAAATGCGAAACCCATCTGTTTTGCTCCTTGAGCGCCTTGCTTGCGCCCGTCCATCCCCTCGACGCCATCCGATGCCTTGCGGCTACGGCGCGTCACACTTATCAGACCCACGACCATCAGCCCGGCGAAGCCCGCCAGCAGCAGACGGGCCTTTAGCCCCAGCGGCGGGGCGGCGGCGGGCCATGCCTCGCTGATCCCGCTCGACGCCACGACCATTTCGATCAACCCGACCGGAATCCACAGCAGCAGCAGCGCAGCAGAAATGCCGCCCAGCGCCGCGATGGCGACTCCCCTGCCCTGTGCCGATCCGATGGACCTCATTTTACTCAAACCTCTGTTCAGGCCGCCGCACGCGCTTTGTCACCGCGCGCCAGCAACTTCTGGTAAACCGGCTCGTAACGCAGAATGTTTGATGACCAGTTACGCTCGCGCTCCACAAAGGCGCGCGCTGCAATGCGCCGCGCATCCCAGCCACTACGGTCAGCAAACAGCCCCGCCAGCGCCGTGGCAATCGCGCCCGGATCGTCCGGCGAGAACAGCGTGCCGGTCACGCCATCTTCTATCAACTCGCGATGCCCGCCCACGCTGGACGCGGCAACCAGCCGCCCCTGCGCCATGGCCTCCAGCGGCTTCAAGGGCGTCACCAGGTCGGTCAGGCGCATCGCCTTGCGCGGATAGGCCAAGATGTCGACCTGCGCATAATAACGGTCGACTTCGTCATGCGGCACGCGCCCGACAAAGACGATATGATCAGCAAAGGGCGATGCCAGTGCCTGATCACGCAAAGCCTGTTCGCGCGGGCCGCCGCCGACCAGCAACAGCTTGGCCTTGGGCCGGGCGCGCACGAGTCGGGGCATTGCGGCGATCAGGTCGTCCAGCCCTTCATAATCGTAGAAGCTGCCGATGAAGCCAACGACGTCCGCCCCATCCAGTCCGAGATGTGCGGTCAGGGCGGGATCGCGCGGCGCGACCGTGCCGAACTGGTCCATGTCCACGCCGTTGGGCGACACGATGATCTTCGCCGGATCGATGCCGCGCGTGGCCAGATCGCCGCGCAGCCCTTCGCAAATCACCGCCACCGCGTCGGCATTGCGCACGGCATGGGTTTCGAGCTGACGGGTCAGCCAGTAGCGCGGGCTGCCTTCGGTCCCGGTGCCGTTACCGACCGCTGCATCTTCCCAGAAGGCGCGAATTTCATAGACGATAGGGATGCCATGGCGCTTGGCCACACGCTGCGCCGCCATGGCGTTCAGCACCGGGCTATGCGCATGAATGATGTCGGGCCGCCATTGCCGCACCAGCGCGTCGATGGCGTCGGCATGGGCCGATATGTCGCGCCATTCGCGCAGCACCGGATTGCCGGTCGCCGCTTGCCCAGGCGTGCGGTGGAAATGCAGGCCATCGACCTGCTCCTCCATCGGGCCGTCCGCTCCTTGGCCCATGCTGTGACGATGCCCGGTAATGCCGCGCACCTCCCAGCCCCTGGCCATCTGCGCACGCAATATGGCGCGGGTGCGGAAGGTGTAGCCACTGTGCAGCGGCAGGCTGTGGTCCAGCACATGGAGGATACGGGTCATGACGCTGTTCTTAAGCGCAAAAGGTTTAACGGCCCGTCAACTGTGTCTCGCTAGAGAAAGCGGGTGCCTAGTGGAAACCCAATCAAGCGATGATCGACACCCTGTCCCTGCTGATCAGCCATGGCGTGATCCTGCTCGCCGCGTGGCGGCTGGTGCCGCGCGCCGATCTGGATCGCGATCCTGATACAGACGGGACCACGCCCGATGCGTGACATTTTCTTTCTCGCCTTCCTCGCCGTCTTTGGCCTGCTGGGCCTGCGCCGCCCGTTCCTGCTGGTCGCGGTCTATGCCTATATCGACATCGTATCGCCCCAGCGCCTGTCCTATTTCCTGCTTAACAGCATTCCGATTTCGGCCATCGCCTTTGCCGCGATGGTCGGCGCGTGGCTGCTGTTCGACGACAAGAAGGACTGCCGATTCTCCGCGCGGCAGGGGTTGATGCTGCTGCTGCTGGCCTGGTGCGGTTATACCACGCTGACCGCCGATTTCCCGGTCGAGGCGCTGACCAAATGGAACTGGGTTTGGAAGGCGATCATCGCGGGCGTGTTCCTGCCGCTGGTGCTGCGCACGCGATTGCGAATCGAGGCGCTGACCGTGTTCATGATCCTGTGCGCCAGCACCATCATCATCAATGGGGGCATGAAAACCGCACTGTCGGGCGGCGGATATGGCGTCCTCAACCTGATGGTCGATAATAATAGCGGCCTTTATGAGGGCAGTATCATCAGCTGCGTGGCGATTTCGCTGATCCCGCTGATCCTGTGGTTGGCCAAGCATGGCACGATTTTCCCCCCAGACTGGAAAGTGAAGGGCTTTTGCTATGCCCTGTGCCTTGCCTGCCTGCTGATGCCGATCGGGACGGAAGCGCGCACCGGCCTTGTCTGCATCGTCATATTGGCGGGCATGATGCTGGCCCGGTCGCCCCGCCGTTTCGTTTATGGGCCGTTGATGCTGGTTGCCGCGCTGTGCGCCATTCCCTTCCTGCCCGCCAGTTTCACCCAGCGGATGGAAACGATCGAAAATCATGAGGGCGATGAAAGCGCTTCCACCCGCGTTGCCGTGTGGATGTGGACGCTCGATTATGTGAAGCAGCATCCGGGTGGCGGCGGCTTCGACAATTATCTCCAGAACAGTTTCACCTATGTCGCGCGCAGCACCATCAACGATGGCGGCGGGCCGCGCATCGAAACCCGCATCGTGACGGACAAGGGCCGCGCCTATCACAGCGCCTATTTTGAACTGCTGGGTGAGCAGGGCTATTTCGGCTTCTTCCTGTGGGCGCTGATCCACGGCATCTGCTTCATCCGCACCGAAGGCATCCGCCGCGCGTATCGCAAACGGGATGGACCGGACGAGGCGTGGATCGCGCCCTTCGCCATTGCCCTGCAACAGGGGCATGTCATCTACATGATCGGGTCGCTGTTCGTGGGCATCGCCTATCAACCGTTCATCTTCATGCTGCTCTCGCTCCAGATCGGTCTGGACACCTATCTGACCCGCAGGCGCAGGGCAGCGGCGCGGGATGACCTGGCCGCAGCGCTGGCCGTGCATCGCGGCGTGGCGGCATGATGGGCGAGCTGCGCGCGCTCGGCATCGCGCATGGCCTGTTGCTGGGTCTGCTGCTCGCTGCCCCGCTGGTCGCGCCCGACCTGATGCCGTGGGGCGTGGAGGCCTTGTTCATCATGGGCGGGTTTCAGTTGCGGCTGGCCGATCGGCGGTGGGCCATGCGCGCGCCGATAGCGCGCCATTGGGTCAGCCATATCCGCATGGGGCCGATCCGCCTTGTCCCATGGGGTGCCGCAGCGACGGTGGCGCTGATCGCGCGCGATGCGCCGCTTGCGCAAGCCATCCTGCTGGCAGCCGTGACCTGCGAGTTGCTACTTTATCCGATGGTCGCACCGTTGCTGAGCCAATGCCGCAGACCCGTAGTCGCTGCGCTGCTGATCCTGCTCATGGCCACTGGCGCGGGGGCGGCAGGTGAAGCGATCCGCTATATGCTGGGTTTTGCGATTGGACTGTCCGCCGGTCTATTCTGGCTAAGGGGGCCGGACGGTGACGCCCGCGCGCTGGCACTAGCCACGGCAAGCAGCATTGCGGCGGCCATGTGCGCCGCCGCAATGCCCGTTACAGCGCCCCTCGCTTTCCCGGCTGCGATCGTTTGTGCGACGCTGGCGCTGGCGCATCTGTCGGTGCAGCGCCGCCGCCCGTTGCCATGGCGACAAGGCGGCGGCTCACCTTTTATGCGACGAGCGAATCCGCTTCGCTGACGGCCTGCTTGAACGCTGCGACAAAAGCGGGAATATCCTCCGGCTTGCGGCTGGTGATCAGGTTGCCGTCGACGACGACTTCCCTGTCGACCACGTCGGCACCGGCATTTTCCAGATCGGTGCGTAGCGATGGCCAGGACGTCACTGTCCGCCCCTCCACCACGTCCGCTTCCACCAGCAACCATGGCCCGTGGCAGATGGCGGCGACTGGCTTGCCCGATTCGACAAAGGCGGCGACGATATCCACTGCCATCTTGTTCATTCGCAGCGTATCGGGATTGGCGACGCCACCAGGCAGGATCAGGCCGTCATAGTCGGCGATTTTCACCTGATCGAGCGTGATGTCGGGCGTGATCGTGTCGCCCTTCTCATCATGTTTCATGCCCTGGATGGGTTTCGCCTCCGGCGACGCCAGCGTGACCTTCGCGCCTGCCGCGATCATTGCGTAGCGCGGATCGAACAGTTCCGATTGTTCGAAACCGTCCGTGGCGACGATCAGGATGTGGCTGGTGTTGATGGCTGACATGATGCGCTCCTTGGTCGTGGGGAAGTCCCCTCAACCGTCGCCACCGCCCCAAGGTTGCGGAACGAAGCGGCGAACCGGGGGTTTTGCGGCATGAGAAGGACAGCATGGCGCATAAAATACTGGTCCATGTGGACGACAGCATCCCCGGTATCACGCGGCGCGCGCTCAAGGGCGGCTGGGGCTATTATGGGATCGATGGCAAGCGAATCGCCGACGGGACGGAAATTGCCCGGCTGGACGCCATCGCCCTGCCGCCGGCCTATCGCGACTGCTGGTTCTGCCCCATGCCCCATGGCCATATTCAGGCGACCGGCCATGACGATCGCGGGCGCAAGCAATATCGCTATCATGGCGATTTCCGTGCCGCGAGGGAGGCCGAGAAATATGCCGGTTGCCCCGATTTCGGCCGCGCCCTGCCCAAATTGCGCGCCCGGATGGAGGCCGACCTTGGCAAGCGCGGATTGCGCAAGGACCGCACCATCGCGGCGGTCATCCGCCTGCTCGACCTGGCCAAGCTGCGCGTGGGCAATGAACATTATGCCACGACCAATAAGAGTTTCGGCGCGACCACGCTGCGCCGCCGCCATGTCGACCTGTCGGGCAAGGCGCTGACGCTGCGTTACCGCGCCAAGTCGGGCAAGCAGCAAGTGTTGACGATTACGGACAACCGCCTGCTGCGTTTTGTGCGGCAGATGCAGGATCTGCCCGGCCAGCATCTGTTCCAATATCTGGATGAGGCAGGAGAGGCGCGTCCAATCACGTCAAGCGATGTGAACGCCTATATCGCCGATGCCATGGGCGGCAATTTTACTGCCAAGCATTTCCGTACCTGGGGCGCATCGACCATCGCGTTCGAGACGCTGGCGGCAGGCCATGTCTCACTGGCCGACATGATCGCGCCGGTCGCCGCAGCGCTGGGCAACACGCCTGCGATCAGCCGCAAAAGCTACATCCACCCTGCGCTCATCACATTATGTCGCGACGGGCAGGACGATTGGCGCACGGGGCTTCGCCTGCCGCGCCAGACGCGCTATCTGTCACGGGGGGAACGCGGCCTGATCGCGTTTCTGGACGATATTGCCGGTCGGGAACCGCTCTGCGCGGCCGCCTGACCCATGAAGACTTAGGATATCATGGCTGAAAAGACCGTTTCCACCCCGCCCGCCGTCACCATGCGCGCGCCCGATTTTGCCGCCATGTGGCATTCCACCAGCGAGTGGCTGGCGGTGCATTATCTGCAAATCCTGATCGCGGTGGGCGTTGGCGTCATCATCTACATCGCCCTTGCCGCGCTACGCCAGTTCGGCAAGCGGTGGCGCGGCGAGCGGGGCAATCTGCTGGGCTATGCCAATGTGCTGGGCCGCGCCGTGTCGCGCACCACCCATTTCTTCATGATCCTGGTCGCCGCCCGCCTCGTGTCGGGCTATGCTTCGCCTCCTGCGGCCGTCGACAAGACCATCGCCTTCCTGTTCACCATCGCGGCCGTGCTGCAATGCGCCATCTGGGCGCGCGAAATCATCCTGGGCCTGATCGAGCGCAAGACGTTGGCGGAAGATGGGCAGGGCGAAACGCTGGCCAACGCCATGGGCCTGATTCGCGTGCTGGTGACATTCGCCCTGTTTGCGATTGCGACCATCGTGGTGCTGGACAATCTGGGCGTCAATGTCACGGGTCTGGTCGCTGGCCTTGGCATCGGTGGCATCGCCATTGGTCTGGCCGCGCAGGGCATATTTTCGGACCTTTTCGCAGCGCTTTCGATCATTTTCGACAAGCCGTTCCGGCGCGGCGAGATCATCACCTATGACCAGACGACCGCGCGGGTGGAAAAGATCGGCCTGAAAAGCACGCGGCTGCGCGCGATGAGCGGGGAAAAGAAGGTCATTTCCAACGCCAACCTGCTGCAAAAGGAAATCACCAGCCTGCAAACTTTGGTGCAGCGGCGCGTCACTTACGCCATCGGCATCATATACCAGACGGCGGAGGACAAGGCCGACGCCATCCCCACCATATTGCAGGAAATTGTCGAGGGTGAAGGGCTGATCTTCGTAAATGCAGGCATCATTCAGTTCGGCGCCAGTTCGCTCGATTATCAGCTGAATTTCGACGTGCCGGACCCTGACCATCACGACTATTTCGTGATGCGCCACCGCATCGGCCTGGCCATTTGGAAGCGTTTCAATGCGGAGGGGATCGAGTTTGCCTATCCCACCCAGACCAGCTTTACCGCTGCGCCCGATGGCCGGGCGGTCATGCCCTATGCCGATGTCCATCATACGCCGGTGCCGCACGGCGCAGCCTAGGCCGACGGCCCGCCCCGCCCGCGACTCGGCCCATCGCCACGTCGCTTGCAGGCGGCGGGCCAGCGTCCTACCGCCACGTTCATGAAGACCATCCTGCCACTCGCCGCCGTCGCGCTCTGCGCCCTCACCCCTGCCGCTCATGCCGAAGGGCTGGGCGTCGAAGCCGGTTACGCCCGCGCCGATGGCGGATGGGGCGCGGAATTGGGCGCAGGCTATGCGCTGGGCTTTGCCGGTTTCCGCCTGACGCCGGGTGCGGGCGTGCATCTGCGCGATGGCGATGTACAACCCTATGGCCGGGTGGAGGCGACCTATTCCATCCCACTGTCGGCCACGATCGGCGCAGGCGTGCGGGTGAGCGAGGACGAAGTACGTCCCTATGCGACGCTGGCCATGCCGCTATTCCCCAAGCTGCGCGCCAAGGCCAATGTCGGCCCGTCCTATTATGCGCTGGGCCTGACGCTGGGTTACTGAAACCCCCACAGCGTGCCGGGGGCGAGCAATCCGTCGGTCAAGGCCAGCCCGCCGTCGCGATCCTCCGCCAGCAGCAGCGCGCCGTCCAGGTCGATCCAGTCCGCCCCCTGCGCCACCAGCGCGGCGGGTGCGATGCCCAGCGACGTCCCCAACATACAGCCGACCATGACGCGAAAGCCCCGCTCCCGCGCCGCCTGACGCAGCGCCAGCGCCTCGGTCAAGCCACCCGCCTTGTCCAGCTTGATATTGACCGCATCGAAATCGCCCAGCCGATCCAGATCCGCGCGCGTGTGGCAGCTTTCGTCGGCGCAGAGCGGCAGGCATGCCTTTACCCCGGCCAGCCTGTCCTCCTGCCCGTGCAGCACCGGCTGTTCCACCATCTCGACACCCAGCGCGGCCAGCGCCGCCGCTTCGGCCGCGATGTCCATGGCGTGCCAGCTTTCATTGGCATCGACGATCAACCGCGCATCCGGCGCGCCGGACCGCACCGCCCCGATCCGCGCCCGGTCGCCCTGTCCGGTCAGCTTGCATTTCAGCAGGGCAAAGCCCCGTGCGGCGGCGGCATGGGCCGCTGCGGCCATTGCCTCCGGCTCGCCCAGACTGATGGTGAAGGCGGTCGGCATGGGTTCAGGCGCATCCAGCCCGGCCAGCTGCCACACCGGGATGCCTGCCTGCTTGCTTTCCAGATCCCACAGCGCACAATCCAGCGCATTGCGCGCCGCGCCGCGCGGCATCGCCCTCACCAAGGCGGTGCGCTCCAGCGGCCCGGCATAGGCGTTTAGCGCGGCCACGCACCCTTCCGCCGTCTCGCCCTCATAATAGATCGCCGTCCCTTCCCCGCGCCCGACATGCACGCCATCGCCCACGGTGCAGACGATCACATCGACATGCGTCTTGGCCCCCCGGCTGATGACGAACGCACCCGCGACGGGCCAACGCTCGACCGTCGCGGATAGGATAGTGATCATCGAAAGCGCTCCTGGCGGCGTGATGGGATGCGCCAGCCTATGCGCGAAAAGCATCCTGTCTGCCAACCCGCGTATCGCGCGCGCGCCTATGTCGTCCGGCCCATTGAGGCTTGTCCTACGGGCTGCTAAGCGCGCTGCATGGAGGATAACCCCAACCCGTCGCCCCGCGCCGATGCGCGCCCCGCCCTTGGCAGCCTTTCGATGCTGTGGCGTTTCGCGCGCCGCTATCCGGGGCGGATCGCAGGTGCGCTGGCCGCGCTGATTGTCTCCTCCGCCGCCACGCTGGGCATACCCAGCGGCTTTCGCCTTGTGATCGACCGGGGCTTCATGGGCGGCGGCGACATCAGCCGCTGGTTCGAATATCTGCTGCTGATCGTCATCATCCTGGCGTTGGCCAGTGCGCTGCGCTTCTATTTCGTGTCCTGGTTGGGGGAGCGGGTCGTTGCCGACATACGCAGCGCGACCCAGGCCAATCTGTTGCGGCAGGCACCGCGCTTCTTCGAAGAAAACCGCCCATCGGAAATCGCGTCGCGCATGACCGCCGACACGGCCATCGTCGAGCAGGTGGTCGGATCGACCGTATCCGTCGCCCTGCGCAATCTGGTCACGGGTGTGGGCGGCCTGATCTACCTGTTCGCCCTCGCGCCCAAATTGGCGGCCATGTTGCTGCTGGGCATCCCGCTCATCCTGCTGGTGCTGGTCAGCCTGGGCCGCAAGGTGCGCGGCCTGTCGCGCGCCAGTCAGGACCGGCTGGCCGATGTTGGCACCGTCACGACCGAAGTGCTGGGGGCGATGAAGATCGTGCAGGCGTTCGGGCAGGAGGCACGCGAAGCGGCCCGATTCGACGCGACCGTCGACAGCGGGTTCGACACCGCCCGACGCCGCATCCGCCTGCGCGCGATTATGACCGCTGTCGTGATAGCGCTGGTGTTCGGCTCCATCACTGCCGTGATGTGGCAGGGCGCGCTCGACGTTGCGGCGGGCCGCTTGTCGGGGGGCAGCATTGCAGCCTTCGTCCTGACCGGCGGGCTTGTCGCGGGCGCATTCGGATCATTGTCGGAAAGCTGGGGCGACTTGCTGCGCGGGGCGGGGGCAGCCAGCCGCCTGCACGAATTGATGATCGCCACGCCGGACATAGTGCCGCCCGCCAATCCGGTCGTCATCCCCGCCGAACCGCAGGGCGCACGCCTGACCTTTGCGGACGTGCATTTCCACTATCCTACCCGCCCCGATCATGCGGCGCTCAACGGCATCACACTGGACATCGCGCCGGGTGAGACAGTTGCCGTCGTTGGCCCCTCCGGTGCGGGCAAATCGACGCTGATCCAGCTCGCCCTGCGCTTCTACGATCCTGCATCCGGCATGATCAGCCTGAATGGCGTTCCCTTGCCTCAAGCCGATCCCGCACAATTGCGCGCAATGATGGCTATGGTGCCGCAGGACAGCGTCATTTTCGCCGCGTCCGCGCGTGACAATTTGCGCTACGGTCGGTGGGACGCGAGCGACGAACAGATTTGGGACGCCGCCCGCGCCGCCAATGCGGAAAGCTTCATCCGCGCATTGCCGCAGGGGCTGGACAGCTTCATGGGTGAAGGGGGCGCGCGCTTGTCGGGCGGGCAGCGCCAGCGCCTGTCGATCGCGCGCGCCTTGTTGCGCGACGCGCCGATCCTACTGCTCGACGAAGCGACATCCGCGCTGGACGCGGAATCGGAACGGCTGGTGCAGGATGCGCTGGCCCGCCTGATGCAGGGTCGCACCACCATCGTCATCGCGCACCGACTGGCCACCGTGCGCGCTGCCGACCGGATCATCGTTCTGGACGAGGGCCGCATCGTCGAACAGGGCGACCATGCCAGTCTGGTCGCGGCGGGCGGCCTATATGCGCGTCTGGCCAGTCTCCAGTTTAGCGATCACGCCGCCGCCTGACCGCGCGGCTGGGCGCATGGCCGATCACAAAGGCAGGACTGGGGCAGCATCTGAGGCTGACGCGCGGAAAATGGTCCAAGAGGCAGATCGAGGCGCTGTTCGGAGCGTGGAATGGGATAGCGGCCCGCGTCGCGGGAAGTAGGGCTAGGCTCTAATGTCGCTCTGACGCGCGACCTCAATAGGAGCGTTAGCGCAAACTCGGTGCCTGGCTCAGTTTGATGACATGATCCAGTACGGCCGGATGCAGGGGGCGCTCGAATGCGCAGCCTGATTCGTGCGCGCGAGTCCACAGCACGCTGGCGCGACGGCCCTCAAATCCCGGCAGCATGATCCATAATTCGCTGCCCGGCGTCAGTTTCATGAAACTTTGAAGGCGAAATCCGCTGACTGATACATCGGCGATCCGGCTGCTGAACCAGGTTTCGCCCGGACGCCGGACTTTAACGCTCATCTGCACATAAGCGCGTTCGGCGGTCCGTATTTTCCGGTCAAGATCAGTATGTCGTTCGGCGGCCATGATTCGTTTTCGCTGTCCTCAGTCCTTCATCGAGGATGATGCCGTTATTGACGATCGGGGTAAGCAAAGGGTTAAATTCTCCGTTCGCCCGCAGACAAAAAAAGGGCCGCCCTGGGGCGACCCTGCAATTTCAACAATCTTTGCAAACCTGCCCGATGCCGCGTCGCGAAAAACGGGAAGTCCTTGGTGCGACGGGAAAAACCGGAAATCAGGCCTTAGAAATTGCCATATTGTTCGTTGCCGACGAAGCCCAGCTTCGTCACGCCGGCCCGCTTGATCTCGGCCAGCACTTCGTCAACGGTCACATAGCGGGTCTGCGCATTGGGCTGGAACTGAAGTTCCGGCTCGACGGGCAGGCGCAGCGACTGCTGAAGATACTGGCGCAGCGTCAGCATGTCGATCGGCGCACCGTTCCACGTGATGATCCCGGCTGTGTCGATCGCGACCTTGTTCTTGACCGGGTCGATCACGCTGTCCGTGGGCGGCGCGTTCTGCGGCAGGTCGATCTTCACCGCATGGGTCTGGATCGGAATGGTGATGATGAACATGATGAGGAGAACGAGCATGACGTCGATCAACGGCGTCGTGTTCATTTCCATCATCGGTTCGCCATCGTCTGAACCGGCGCTCATTGCCATTGGGCGATACTCCTACAAATCACATATAGTCGGCCGCTATGGGCAGTCGACGTTTACAGGCGGACGGTGCCTTGGCCCGGTTCAGGCTCGGAAATGAAGCCGACCTTGGGGAAACCGGCGCGCTGCATCGTGTAGATCGTTCCGCCAATGCAGCGGTACGGGGTATTGATGTCGCCACGGATATGCACTTCGGGCAAATCTTCCGGCGTCATGTTTTCGATCCCGCCGACCTTCTTGATATCCGCTTCGAGCTTGGCAACGGCGCGGTTGAGCAGGTCTTCGGAATTGACCTTGGTCATGTTCCAGTAAACGGTGCAGGCACCTGCGCCATCCGTCGTTATCGACAGCGAGACATTCTCCGGCTTCGTCGTGGTCGGTTCGAACCGGACCTTGGGCAGCTGGAGATCGACCGTCTGCAGCACGACGGGAACGGCGATCAGGAAGATGATGAGAAGCACCAGCATGACGTCGACGAGCGGCGTCGTGTTGATATCTGTGATCGGCTTTTCTTCGCCGGAGCCACCAACGCTCATTGCCATTGATCAGTATCCTAACATGTCTGTCATTTTCGACCGCAAGCCATGTGCTGCGATCGGGGGAGCCGGACCAGGTGCAATATCGGCACCCGGTTCCGGCTCCCGTCTTGATCAGGCCTTGGTGGCGGTCGCAGGAACCGGCTTGGCAACCTGGGCCGGAGCAGCGGCACCGACGGTCGGCTTCACGGCGCCGTTGGACACCATGTAGCCCAGCAGATCGGTCGAGAAGGACGAAAGATTCTCGGCGATCGCCTTGTTGCGGCGCTGCAGGAAGTTGTAAGCAAGAACGGCGGGAACCGCGACGACCAGACCAAGAGCGGTCATGATCAGCGCTTCACCAACGGGACCGGCAACGGCGTCGATCGAGGCCTGACCCGATGCACCGATCTTGATCAGCGCGCGGTAGATACCGATAACCGTACCGAACAGACCGACGAACGGCGAGGTCGAACCAACGGTCGCGAGGAAAGCGAGACCGCCGCCCAGCTTCCAGTTGATCGCGTTTTCCGAACGGGCGAGCGAGCTGTGCAGCCAGTCATGGGCTTCGACCGGATCGGTCAGCTTGGCGTGCTGTTCCTGAGCGGCGATGCCGTCATCGACCATCTGCTTGTACGCGCTGTTCTTTTCCAGCTTGGCGGCGCCTTCCTTCAGGCTGGCCGAACGCCAGAACGTCGAACGGACCTTCTTATACTGGTTGATCACCTTCTGCTGCTCGATCAGCTTGGTGAACAGCACATAGAAAGTGCCGACCGACATGCCGACCAGAATGATGAACACGGTCCAGGCAATGACGCCACCCTGTTCGAGGGCTTCCATGAGGCCGTACGGGTTGGCGGCTTCCGCAGCAGGTGCGGCCGCAGCCGCAATGATGGAGTTCAACATGATCAAGACTTCCCTCTCAATGAGATCATAGCAAGGAAAGGCGGCGCCGGGCGCGCGCCTTTCCGATATGGATTATTCCGGCAGACGCCATGTGATACGGCCATTGTAGGTATCGGCCATTTCATTGCCATCCGAACCCTTGGCCGGCTTGAACCGCGCACGGCGCGGCAGCAGGCGACAGGTCGCTTCATCGAGATCGGGATGCCCGGTCGACGAAGTGATGGTGCAGTTGGTCACCCGACCATCAGCGCCGATTTCCAGACGGAAACCTGCCGTACCCGAACGTTCTTCACGCTGGGCGCGGCTCGGATAGTCGGCATCGCTGAGCCAGCTGCCCGGTTGGCTGCGCGGCGAAGCACGCGTAGCTGCCTGGGGCGGTGGCGGGGGCGCTGCGGGCGGCGGCGGCGGCGCTGCGACCGGAACCGGGTTGAACACCGGAGGCGGTGTCCGAACGGTCTGGATCGGCGGCGCAGGCGCAGGCGTCTGCACGATCGGAGGCGGGGCAACAACCGGCGGCGGCTCGATCGGCTGATCTGGCGGCGGCGGCGGCGGCTCCTCGTCCGGTGGTGGCGGTTCCTCCTTCACATCGACGACGTTCAGCTGTTCTGCCGCCTTTTTGACATATTTCATGCCAAGGCCGGAGACAAAGGCATAGCCAAGAACAGCGTGAATCAGGGCGACGATGATGATCGAGACGGTCCGACTCGATCCTTCCGAGTGGTCAGCATAGGCCATTCAGCAACGACACTCCTTAACTCATCTTACTAGTGGTTTATACAAATCAGCCAAAAACGACCCCAGCTGTCCGGGCTAACCCGGCCACCTTTGGCTCCTGTCCGTCCATTTGCTACCGCCCAAACTCCTATCGCGGCGCATCGTAGCACGCAAACGCTTTATCGATATGTTCATTTGCGTTTACCATTTCATATCGGAATAACTTGCCTGTGACATCCTTGCCACGGGCCAATAACACAGGACGAAGCAGATCATGAAATCCGCCACCCTTTTTCGCTATGTGGTCGCGCCATGCCTCATTTCAGCCGCATATCCCGCAGTTTTCCCGGCTTTCGCGCAATCGAAACAGTTGGTAACGCAATCATCGACATCCCGGCCCGCCCTCTCCTATGCCGATCTGATCGACCTTGCCGACCATGCGCCGTTGGTGGCCCATGTGCGAATCCGCAACATCATCGCTCTGAAGCCGGAGCAGGCCGGAAACGTGCCAGCGGGCTATCGCAGGCTGTTTCTGGAGGGCGATGTGACGGGTTTGATTCGCGGCGAAGCGGGAATCACCCCCCTTGTAAGCTGGCTCTATGATGCCCCGGTCGATGCGCGGGGCAAATTGCCCAAGTTGAAAAAAGCACAGGTCATCCTGTTCGCGCGGGCCGGGACGCGCCCCGGCCAGATCCAGCTGATCGCCCGCGATGCGCAAATTCCCGCAACTCCCGCAGCGATCGGCCAGGTCAAATCCATTCTCGCCACACTGGTCGCCGCCGACGCGCCGCCGCGCATCCTGGGTCTGGGCGACGCCTTTCATGTCGCTGGCACAGTGGCGGGGGAGGGGGAGACGCAAATCTTCCTGCGCACCGAAAATGGCGATCCTGTTTCCCTTTCGATCCTACGTCGTCCAGGTCAGCCGCCGCGATGGGCCGTGGCGCTGGGCGAAATCGTCGATGAAGCAGCCCGCGCGCCCGTTCCTGGCACCCTGCTTTGGTATCGACTGGCTTGCAGTCTGCCCCCCGCCCTGCCCGCCCGCGCCGTCCGCACGCTGGCGATATCGGATGCAGAAGCGGCCCGTGCCGACTATCGCGTGGTGATCGACGCCCTTGGCCCATGTGGCCGCACCCGCGCTACGTCCTGATTCGCCCGCGCTTTTCCTCGCCCATCCGTTCCGCTTTCGCTTGGCCAGCTTTTGCTTGGATGGGCGGGCGCAGGTCGCTATCAGCGCGGCTTCCTGTTCCGCGTCCAGAAAAGAGATACGCCGCCATGACCAATCTGCACCGCCATGCCCCGTTGCGCGTCGCGCTCGTCGGTCTGGGTACTGTGGGCGGCGGAGTCATTCGATTGCTCAACACCAATGGCGCGCTCATCGCCCGGCGCGCCGGTTGCCCGATCCAGATCGTCGCTATTTCCGCGCGCGACCGAAACAAGGATCGCGGCGTCGACCTGTCCCCCTATGAATGGGTGGATGACATGAACAGCCTGGCCACGCGCGACGATGTCGATGTTGTAGTCGAACTCATCGGCGGGTCGGATGGCCCGGCGCTGACCCTGGCGCGCCAATGCCTGATCGCGGGCAAGCCGTTCGTCACCGCGAACAAGGCGATGCTGGCGCATCACGGCCTCGACCTGGCCCGCCTCGCCGAGAAGGGGGGCATCGCGTTGAAATATGAAGCGGCCGTCGCTGGCGGCATCCCGGTCATCAAGGGGATGCGCGAAGGCGCGGCAGCCAACGAAATCAGCCGCGTCTATGGCATCCTCAACGGCACCTGCAATTACATCCTGACCACAATGGAGAAGGAAGGCCGGGGTTTCGACGAAGTACTCAAGGAAGCGCAGGAACTGGGCTATGCCGAAGCTGACCCCAGCTTCGACATTGACGGGGTCGATGCTGCGCACAAGCTGACCATTCTTGCCAGCCTCGCCTTTGGCACCGAACTGGATTTTGGTGCGGTTGCGACCACCGGCATCCGCGACGTCATTGCCGCCGACATTGCCGAAGCCGCCGCTTTGGGTTTCCGCATCCGCCTCGTCGGCATGGCACAGAATGGCGTGGATGGCCTGTTCCAGCGAGTCCACCCGATGCTGGTGCCGCTCGACCACCCGCTTGCCCATGTCGATGGATCGCTCAACGCGGTCGTGGCAGAAGGCAATTTCGTCGGTCGCCTCTTCTTCCAGGGCCGTGGTGCAGGCGATGGCCCGACCGCGTCGGCGGTGGTCGCTGACCTGATCGACGTGGCGCGCGACGAATATGGCGATGCCTTCGCCATGCCGGTCGCCGCGCTCACCCCGCAAAATGCCGCAGACGCAGGCGCGCGTATCGGTCGCACCTATCTGCGCTTCAAGGTGCAGGACCGCCCCGGCGTGCTGGCCGAAATCGCCGCCGCCACCCGCGACGCCGGCGTCTCGATCGAAAGCATGATCCAGCGCGGCGCAAATCAGGCCGACGGCGTGCTGGTCGCCATCGTCACCCATGCGGGCGAGGAACGCTGCATCCGCGACACGCTCGAACGGCTGGCCGGGTCGGACAGTCTGCTCGGCGCACCTATGGTCATGCACATTCTCGACTGACCGGCCTCAACGCTGCCCGGTGCCTTTGAAGCGATCGGGCAGCGGCGGTGGCGGGGCAAGGTCTGCGTCGGGATCGATGATCGCCATCACGCTCTTGCCAAGGACGTCGGCGACTTTGAATAGCGACAGGCCGCCCACGCAACCGCCACCCTGCCCCCCGGTCACGCCACAACTCCCCTGCCTGACCGGCGCCGCCGAAGCACGCGGCGTGTCGCCCCGCACGCCACCGACAGGGGCTTCGCGCGGCAATAGCAACCGTTCGCGCGCATTGCGTTCCGCCCGGTTGCCGCACACGACGATGGCACTTCCGCTGCGGTCGCATGGCCGCACCACCTGCGTTTTGGCGCGATAGGCCGCCATCAGCGAATCGCCATCACTGGCCCGCGCCGGGACGGGCAGCAGCGTGACAAGCACGAGAGCAGGCAGGATCGGGCGGAACATCGCATCGGCAGAAGAACAGCCAATCATGGCCAGATGATGACCAGTTCGCTCGACAAGGCCAAACCGACATCCTATCGCCAGCGTCATAAGAAAAGGCAGAGGATTGAAGATGGTGCAGGCAAGTTCGACGCTCGACCGCGTGCTGGTTCTGGAAATGGTGCGGGTTACCGAAGCGGCGGCCATCGCCGCGTCGAAACTGGTCGGCCGGGGCGATGAGAAAGCCGCCGATGCCGCCGCCGTCGAAGCCATGCGCCTGGCCTTTAACGACCTGTATATGGACGGCACCGTGGTCATCGGCGAAGGTGAACGCGACGAAGCGCCGATGCTCTATATCGGGGAGAAGGTCGGCAATGCTATCGGCACCGGCCCGCGCATCGACATTGCGCTCGATCCGCTGGAAGGCACCACTATCACCGCAAAGGCAGGCCCGAATGCGCTGGCCGTCCTGGCCATTTCCGAAGAAGGCGGCCTGCTCAATGCGCCTGACGTATATATGGAAAAGCTGGCGGTCGGCCCCGGCTTTCCTGACGGCATCATTGATCTCAACCGATCGGTGCAAGAGAATGTCGAGGCCGTCGCCGCTGCCAAGCGGGTGGAGCCGGAGGACATCATCGTGTGTGTCCTCGACCGTCCGCGCCATGAAAAGCTGATCGCACAACTGCGCGCCATCGGCTGCGGCATCATGCTGATTCCCGATGGCGACGTGGCGGGCGTAATCGCCACGACGAACCCGGAAACAACGATCGACATCTATATGGGATCAGGCGGCGCGCCCGAAGGCGTGCTGGCCTGCGCCGCACTGCGCTGTGTGGGCGGCCAGTTCAAGGGACGCCTGATCTTTCGCAACGAAGATGAAAAACAGCGCGCCCGCAAATGGGGCATCACCGATCTCGACCGTGTTTATGACCTGAAAGAACTGGCAAAGGGCGACTGTATCTTCGCCGCCACCGGCGTCACCGACGGATCGTTACTCGACGGGGTCAAGCGGCTGCCGGGCGGCAAGCTGACCACGCAAAGCGTCGTGATGCGGGCCAGCACCGGCACCGTGCGCTGGGTAAAAGGCGAACATCGGCTGAACCACAAATCCTAGTAGCGGATCGCTATAACGCGCCGCAGGGCCGATCCTATCGGCCCGCGCGGTGGTTCAAATCATGGCCCAGCGCCAATATGCCAACGCCGATCAGCGTATAGACGCTTTCCTGCCAGCCATGGTCCATCGTCATTGCGCCCGCCATGACGCCCAGTCCCAGCGATCCGATCGCAGCGGGCATCATGAAGCCATGGACGATGGCACCATGACCCAACGCAATCGCGCCCAGCGCTATGGCCAGCACCAGGCCAACCTCATGAAAAAGCGGGCTTTCGAAAATCCCGCCCGCACTCGCCAGCAGGCCCAGAAAGACCGCCGTGGCAAAGCAATGCGCCACGCAAAGGCCCGACAGCGCCATCGCAATGCGATCGACGCGACCATTGAGCAGGGCATGGCGCAGGGTGGGAGACATGGCCCCCACATAGGCCAGCCCAGCGTAGGTTACAACATAACATTGGGATTTTTTTGCACCCGCCGCAGCGCGATTCAGGCCGCCAGACGCAGGCAGTTGCGGCCGCTATGCTTGGCGCGATACAGCGCCTGGTCCGCGGCCTCCAGCATCGCCGACCGCGTTGCTGCACCGTCCAGTTCGACAAGTCCGGCGCTGAACGTCACGGCAATGGCTTCCCCCGTGTCGATCTGGATCGGATCGGCCAGCCGCGCACGCAATCGCTCGCACACCATGCTGGCTCTGTCTATGTCGCTGTCTGTCAACAGGATCGCAAATTCTTCCCCGCCCAGTCGACCGATGCTGTCGATGCCGCGCAACCCCGGCCTCAACCGTTCGACAAAGCCGGTCAGCACTCGGTCACCTGCGCCATGGCCGTGCATGTCGTTGACGGCCTTGAAATGGTCGATGTCGATCAGCAGCAGGCTGGACTGCGCCCCGCCGCGCGCGCGCAGCATTTCGGCGTCCAGCTTTTCCAGAAACGCCCGGCGGCTGTCCGCCCCGGTCAGCGAATCGCGCGATGCGACCTGTTGCAGCGCCTGATGCCGCGCCTTGTGCCGCGACATGTCCCGAATCGTGCTGATCACGCCGATCGGCACGCCACGTTCATCGACCACCGCGCGGCTGACCATTTCGCACCAGTCGAGATCACCCGCCGCCACCAGTGGGCGAAACTCCACCTTGTGGACCTGCCCCGGATGAATCAGCGCGCGGCGGTGCGCCGCGACGGCCTGCGCGCGATCGACCGGATCGACCAGGTTGGCGGCATTCTGCCCCACCAGCAATTCGGGCGCGCAGCCAATTTGTTCGGTCGCCGAAGGGGACGCATAATGGATGATCCCGTCCACACCGATGTTCAGCACCACGTCGCCGCTATGTTCGGCCATAGTGCGATAGCGCGCTTCGCTGTCCTGCAACATGCGGAACAGCCGACGCCGCCCGTTCAGTTCGGCCGCAACTGGCATCGACAGCAGGAAGCTGAGCGCCAGATAGAATTGAAACGCCTGCACCCGCTCACCCGTCGACGCGGGAATGATCATCAATGGGCCAACGCCCTGCAATGTCGCCGTGCCGCCGATCACGGCCATGATGACGATGGAGGCGGCCGCCCCCATATGGCCGACCCGAAAGGCAATCAGCACCAACGGCAATAGTGGCGCGAACAGCATCGGATAGCGCGCCCAGTAAAAGACATGCACGGTGGTCAGCATGAACAGCGCCAGCAACAGCACCGCCTCGACCTTCTCGGCGCGCGACGTTTCGCGCAGCCAGCGGCGCGGTTCGCCCCGCATCAGCATGATCAGAATCGGCGTGCAGGTCAGCCCGCCCAGTGCATGGCCGGTATACCATTGCAGCCAGGATGCGCCGAACGTCACCGGCGTCAACCACGACGCAACCGACGCGGCGGCCAGCCCGGTTACGACATCGGCCACGCCGCACAGCGCCAGAATGAACGTCACCAGCGGGCGAACCGATCCGGTCAGCAGCCCTTCGTCCAGATAATGGCGGCAGATCAAAGCGACGATCAGCGATTCGGCGACGTTGATGATCGCCATCGGGATTGCAGCGGCGACGCCCATGCCGAACAGGCTGGTCGACAGGGCGCTCGCCACGGCGCACGCTATGATCGCACGCGGCCATGTTCGCTTCGCCGATGTCACGAGCAACGCCATCAGGAAAGCGTTGGCACCCCAGATGAAGGCCAGCCCCCCTTCGAATCGCGAAAGCAGCAGCGCAAAGGTTGCCGCGACGAAATAGATGCCACCGATCGCAAGCGGCGTCAGGAGATTGAGGACAGGGTGGGATGCAGGCCGCGACATGATCCTTCACGACCTAAGCCAGCATCCTTAACATTTGCTCACGATCGTCCCGCAACGGATTGAAAATATGACAAAGCCTCCGATGCTATGTGCATCGGAGGCTTTGCATCGCGACCGCCCCAATATCAGGCGGAAGCATCGCTCAACAGCTGGTCGGTCGGTGCCGAAATCGACGGATTGCGATCCTTGATCGTTACCCGCGCGGCCCGCACCCCTGCGCCATATTCGGGGTGGACAGTATCGAACAACACGCATTGGCGTTCTTCGATAAATCCGGGAATGTCGCCCATGGCCGCGGCGATATTGGCGAACAGACGCGCTTTCCCATCCGCGTCGAACAGTTCGAACAGCGCGCGAGGCTGGCTGAAATCGTCATTGCCTTCCCTGTGGTTCCACCTGTCCGCATCGCCTGTAATTCTCAGTGGTGGCTCGACGAACCTGTTGTCCTCCACCGGCCCGCCAAAGCTGTTCGGCTCATAATAGGCCGCCGGGTTCGGATTGTTGGGGGTGAAACGCATTGCCCCGTCCTTGTGATAATGATGCACCGGGCATTTGGGCGCGTTGACCGGCAGCGCTTCATAATGGGTGCCGATGCGGTGGCGGTGCGCGTCGGCATAGCTGAAGATTCGCGCCTGAAGCATCTTGTCGGGCGAAAAGCCGATGCCCGGCACGATGTTGGATGGCGACATGGCCAGTTGCTCGATTTCCGCGAAATAATTATCCGCGTTCCGGTTCAGCTCCATCACGCCTATGTCGATCGGTGGATAGTCGGCATGGGGCCACACCTTGGTCAGATCGAACGGGTTGTAGGACGTCTTGTCCGCGTCCATTTCCGGCATGATCTGGACCTGCACCTTCCATTTGGGGAAGTCGCCCTGCTCGATCGCTTCGAACAGATCCTCCTGCGTCGATTCGCGGGTGCGCCCTACAATCTGCGCGGCTTCCTCATTGGTCCAATGCTTGTGGCCCTGCATCGTCTTGAAGTGGAACTTGACCCAGAAGCGCTCATTGGCGTCATTGATCAGGCTGAAAGTATGGCTGCCATAGCCATTAATGTGGCGGACATCGGTGGGCAGGCCGCGATCAGACATAAGGATCGTCACCTGATGCAGCGATTCCGGCGACAGCGACCAGAAGTCCCACATCGCCGTGGGCGATCGCAAATTGGTGCGCGGATGGCGCTTTTGGGTGTGGATGAAGTCGGGGAATTTCAACGGGTCGCGCACGAAGAAAACCGGCGTGTTGTTGCCGACCAGATCCCAGTTACCCTCCGGCGTGTAGAATTTCATCGCAAAGCCGCGCACGTCGCGCTCGGCATCCGCCGCACCCGCTTCGCCTGCAACAGTCGAGAAACGCAGGATCATCGGCGTCTGTGCGCCCGGTTGCAGCACCTTGGCCTTGGTATAGGCGCTGATGTCCCCCGTGATCGTCAGTGTGCCATGCGCACCCCAGCCCTTGGCATGGACGACCCGCTCAGGAATACGCTCGCGATTCTGGTGGGCCAGCTTTTCGAGCAGTTGATAATCCTGCAACAACAACGGCCCGCGCGGTCCCGCGCTCAGACTGTTCTGATTGTCCGCAATCGGCGCACCGCCGCTGGTGGTCATGATCGGCTTGTCGGCCATGGTCGTCCTCCTGGGTTTGATGAGCATGGGTTACGCCGCCCGGCGTTTCAGGCAAAATTGATTAAACAGCCTTCACTGATCGGTTTGATGACTTAGTCATCAAGCAAAGCCTGCCATCCAGCCAGTCTTTTGCCACGTTCCTTTTCGTTCATATCGGCCGTGAACATCTGCCGTTCCGACGCCATGACACCTGCCGCCGCAAGGTCAGGAAACAGCCCCACGCCTACCCCGGCCAGCAGCGCCGCGCCCCGCGCCGTCGTTTCCACGTCATGCGGGCGCTCGACCGGCACGTCCAATATATCGGCCATGTCCTGCGCGATCCAGTCGTTGGCGCTCATCCCCCCGTCGATCCGCAAGCGACGCCACGGCGCACCATCGGCGGCAAAGGCACGCGCCAGATCCTGCACCTGATGCGCCATGGATTCCATCGCGGCCCGCACGATATGCGCCCGCCCAGTGGCATGAGTCAGCCCGGTAATCCGCCCCGTCGCTTCGGCACGCCAATGCGGCGCGCCCAGCCCCGACAGCGCGGGCAGCATCCACACCCCGCCATTGTCCGCCACCGATCGGGCGATCGCGTCGGTATCGGCCGCCTGCGCGATCATTCCCATTTGGTCGCGCAGCCATTGGATCAGGCTGCCCGCCACAAAAATCGACCCTTCCAGCGCATAGTGCCGATCCCCGCCCATCTGCCACAGCACCGTCCCGAGCAGGCGATGGGCCGATTGCGGCACCGCCCGTCCCATCGGCGTCAGGATGAACGCCCCGGTGCCAAGCGTCGCTTTCGCCTCGCCCGGTGCCAGGCACCCCTGCCCGATCGTCGCGGCCTGCTGGTCCCCGGCAAGCCCGCATATCGGCACGCTGCCGCCCAGTAACGCCGGCACCGTCACCCCGAACGTCCCCGCATTGTCGACGATCTCCGGCAGCGCCCCCTGCGGCACGCCGAACAGTGCGCACAGGTCGTCGTCCCATCCTGTCCCGTCCAGCGCCATCAGTTGCGTGCGGCTGGCGTTGGTCGCATCGCTGATATGCAGCCCGCCGGTCAGTTTCCAGACCAGCCAGCTTTCAACCGTTCCCAGCGCGAGCGCATCTCCGGCCGTCGCAACATCGGCCACATGGTCGATCATCCAGCGCATTTTGGTCGCGGAAAAATAGGGATCGACCACCAACCCGGTGCGCCGCTGGATCATCTGCTCATGCCCCGCTTGACGCAGCGCGGCGCAGCGGTCGGCCGTCCGCCGGTCCTGCCACACGATCGCACGGGTTAGCGGTTCGCCCGTGCGCCGGTCCCACGCCACTACCGTTTCGCGCTGGTTGGTGATGCCGATCGCGGCGATCCGGTCTGTCCCGCCCGCCTGCGCCACCATCGCCTGCGCACATTCCAGCGTCCGCGCCCAAATCTGCGCCGCGTCATGTTCCACCCATCCGGGCTGGGGATAATATTGGCTCAGGTCGCGCTGCGCCGTGGCGACCCGCGCGCCATCGGGCGCATAGAGCATCGCCCGCGTGGAGGTGGTCCCCGCGTCCAGCACCAGCAGATAGTTGCCGCTCATTCCCCCTCCCCCAGCCACGCCTGCAACCGCGTCACCTGAGCCGCATCGAAGCGCAGCCCCAGCTTGCTGCGCCCCCACAGCACATCCTGCGCCGTGTGCGCCCATTCTCGCGCCTGCATATGCGCCACTTCCGCCTGGAAAAGCCCATGGCCGAAATCCATGCCCAGATCGGCAGCGACTCGCGCCTTGCCCAGCCAGACCCGCGCCTGTGTGCCATAGGCCCGACCGATCCGGTCGGCGGTCGCGGCGACCAGAAACGGATAGTCCCGCGCCAGTCCCGCGATCAGCGCGGCCAGCCCGTCGCGCGGAAAATCTCCGCCGGGCAACGGCGCTTCCGCCGTCCAGTCCCGTTCGTCCAGCCCCGGTAGAAACGGCCGCAGCCGTGTCATCGCCGCAACCGCCAAATGCCGGTAAGTCGTGATCTTACCCCCAAACACGGACAGCAATGGCGCGCCATCCGCATCGTCCAGTTCCAGCCGATATCCGCGCGTCGCCGCCTCCGGTCGTCCCGACCCATCGTCCACCAACGGCCGCACTCCGGCATAGGACCAAACGACATCGGCAGGCGTGATCGCGCGCGAAAAATAGCGATTCGCGCCATCGCACAGATAGGCGATCTCCTCCGCACTGGCCGTCACATGCGCCAGCCCGCCTTCATGATCCCGGTCGGTCGTGCCGATCAGGGTGAAGTCGCGTTCATAGGGAATGGCAAAGAAGATGCGTCCGTCGGGCAGCTGAAAGAAATAGGCATGGTCATGCCCGAACAGCGCGCGCACGACGATATGCGATCCGCGCACGAGCCGCATCTGCCGGTCGCTCGGTCGTTGCGCACGATCGAGCAAGTCCAACACCGACGGCCCGGTCGCATTGATCACGATCCGCGCCCGGAACGTCTCGGCCGCCGTGCGGATCGCCCAAAGCTCGCCCTCCCGCGCCAGCCCCGTCACCTCCGTCCGCGTGCGGACCGTCGCGCCCCGGTCCGCCGCATCGCGCGCGTTCAGCACTACCAGCCGCGCATCATCCACCCACCCGTCCGAATAGGCATAGGCCGGGCCGAAACCGGGTCGCAGCGCTGCCCCCGCGACATGGCGGCGGAGGTCGATGGATCGCGTCGCAGGCAGCGCCCGCCGCCCGCCGATATGATCGTAGAGAAACAGCCCCAGACGCAGCATCCAGCGCGGTCGCAGCCCTTTCGTCCATGGCAGGACGAAGCGCATCGGATGGATGATATGCGGCGCAATGCCCCACAGGCGGGCGCGTTCGGCCAGCGCTTCGCGCACCAGCGCAAATTCGCCATGTTCCAGATAGCGCAGTCCGCCATGGATCAACTTGGTCGATGCCGACGATGTGCCTTGCGCCAGGTCGCCTCGTTCCAGCAGCAGCACGCGCGCGCCGCGCCCCGCCGCATCGCGGGCAATACCGCACCCGTTCACGCCGCCCCCGATAATGGCGATGTCATGAATGATGCCGGCGCTCTCCTCGCTCACCCTATGAGCATAGGGGGCGTAGCGGGCAAAAGAAAGCGCCCGGCGGCATGGATCATCACGCCGCCGGGCGCTCGTCAGTCCCCGGACGCAAAGGGGTCAGGCCAGCGTGTCAACCAGCAAACCGCTATTGCTGCTGTCCGTGCTGCTCGCGGCGCTGCCGTAGAGAGACTGCGACAGGCTGGAGCGCAGATTTTCGAGGAAGGCGATGATCGAATCCAGCTGCTCGGTCGCGCTGCTGGCGTCGCTCGTGCTGGCGGAACTGCTGTCCTCATCCTCGCTCGTTTCGCTCGATGGTGGCGGGCCACGCATCGGCCCCGGCCCGCCCATCGCATCCACGCTCATGCCGTCCGAGCCGCTTTCGATCGCGGTCGCGCTTGCGCCCTGCGGCCCGCCCTGCGCGAAAAAGCTCCGGAGCGCGCTCGCCTGTTCTTCCGTCAGCGTGCCTGCCGACACCTGGCTGTCGATCAGCGTGTCGATGCGATCCTTCATCGCCGACGGGTCAAGCCGCGCACTGCTCTCGCTGGCTGAGGATGCCAGCGCCGTATCGATCGAATCGAGCGCCACGTCCAGCGCATCACCATCCACCTGCGTCAGCGATCCTGCCTCTACGGCAGCATCGATCCGGCGGTCCATCGAAGCGCGCGGCGATGGCGGCGTGGTCATATTGTAATTGCTTATAGTCGTCATTGATGAAGTCCCCACTTCAGTTGAGGGGGCATCATCACTCAAAAACCTAAAAAATCCCTATATTTCAATGATGTAATAGGTTGAAATATAGATGCTACACATGAAGCGCAGCGTGGAGGGATCAGGCCTTTTCCAGCGTGCATTGCAACGGATGCTGGTTCTGCCGGGCGAAATCCATCACCTGGTTCACCTTGGTTTCCGCCACTTCATAACTGAACACGCCGCATATGCCGACGCCGCGCTGATGCACATGCAACATCACCCGCGTCGCTTCCTCCATGTCCATGCGGAAGAAGTGCTGGAGGACGTGAACGACAAATTCCATAGGCGTATAGTCGTCGTTCAGCATCAGCACCTTGTAGAGCGATGGCTTTTTGGTGCGGGTCCGGGTGCGCGTGGCGATACCGACATTGGGACCGCCCGGCCCCTCGCCCTGGTCATCCCGGTCGTCGCCCGTCATCGTCGCGGGGCGCGTATATGCTGTGGCGATACTGATCATGATGTCGCAGGATATGGCGATTTCCGTCCTCATGGCAAGGGGGCGGAGCGACCATCGACGGCCCGTCGCCGATAAATCAGCGTTAACGGCAAAGGGCGCGCCTCCCGCTGGGGGAGACGCGCCCTTTATAGCCATGCCGATGGGCGTAGCGCTGTGGCTCAGGCCGCCAGCGACTTCACCTTGTCGGTCACCAGCGTCACGCGCGCGGTCAGCGGCTGAGCGACTTCACCCACCAGCTTCATCATCGCTTCGCTGCTCTTGGCGGCTTCCTTGGCGAAATCATCGAAGCTGCTCGACATCATCTGGCTTTGCAGCTGGAAGAATTCGGTCGGGGTCTTGATGGTCGCAAAGGTCTTCATCGTGGCAGTCGCCTTTTCGAAGCTCTTGCGGCTGTAATCGACAGCTTCCTGGCCCATGGTTTCCATAGCCTTGGCAGCGATCTTGCCGGATTCAACCATCGCTTCGACATTGCCCTTGGTCAGGTCGCTCAGCTCTTCGATCGCCTTGGTCGACTTTTCAACGCCGGCCTTCGCCTTTTCGTTCATGTCGGCATAAACGGTTTCCAGCTTGGCTTTGGCGTCTTCGGCAAACTTCTTACCGGTTTCGATCATGTCGGTCATGTTTTTGGTTCCTTCTATTACGGGCAGCGATGGAATTTGGGTCATGGGTGTTTCGGCGACGACATCCGCCACAGCGGCGGAAGGCGTCGGAACATCAGGCACCTGAACAGGCGGCGTCGCGGCGGCAGGGGCCGCTTCGACTTCGGGGACAAGAGCCGGCTCAGGCGCAGCATCTACGGCAGTCGTCGCCGCGACGATCGCAGCTGGATTGCCGTCCATTGCCGGAACGCTAGTGGACTTGGCTGTCAGCGTGGGCGCCTTGGCCGCAGCGGGCTTGCGCGCCACCGGCGGCTTCTTTGCGGGCGGGGCGATCGCGGCTTCCGCCGCTTTCAACGCCTCGCTGGCCGACAGTGTCGAACCGCTTTTGGAAAGGGGTCTGCCCCGTCCGGTTTTGGGTGTAACAGCCATGGACCAAATCTCCGCTTGTTGCAGCGCACAATAATCCTTCGTGCCGAGATTCGCAAGGCTTTTGTGCAGTGCAACATAACGGTCATATGGCGCGCCGCTCAGGCCAAAAAGCAATCGGTTGCAATGCAGCAATTCCAGCCGATTATCGCTCCTTTACATAGCGTCCGGGCGCATCCTCAATTGCTTTCATCTTGCCCTTGCCTGGCACCCGCGCGCCCTTCACCGCCACAACACGCGAATCGAGGCTGTCGATCCATGCGCGCCAGTCTGGCCACCAGCTACCCTTTGTCTCTCTCGCTGTCGCAACAAAGCTATCGAGGTCCGGCTGCGGCTCCTCACACGTCCAATATTGATATTTTTGCGCGGCGGGCGGATTGATGACTCCGGCGATATGGCCCGACCCCGCCAGCACGAACCGCACTGGCCCGGACAAATGCTCGGTCAGCTTCCACACGCTTTCCAGCGGCGCGATATGATCTTCCTTGCCTGCCTGCACATAAGCCGGCGTCTCAATCTTCTTGAGGTCGATCGGCGTGCCATCCACGCTGATCGCGCCCGGCATCACCAGCAAATTGTCGCGATAGAGCTGGGTCAGATAATCCTTGTGCCAGCGCGCGGGCAAATTGGTCGTATCGCCGTTCCAGTAAAGCAGGTCGAACGGCGGATAATCCATCCCAAGCAGGTAATTATTGACCACATAGTTCCAGATGAGGTCGCGCCCGCGCAGCAGGTTGAACGTCACCGCCATATAACGCCCGTCCAGAAATCCGCCCGACGACAGTTGATCGACCAACTTCATCTGCTCGTCATCCACGAACAGGGTCAGGTCGCCCGCCTTGCTGAAATCCACCTGCGCAGTGAAGAAAGTCGCGCTGGCGACCTTGTCCGCCTCGCCCCGCGCTGCCAGCAGCGCCAGCGTCGCCGCCAGCGTCGTCCCGGCCACGCAATAGCCGATAGTATGGACGCTTTTCACTTTCAGCAGATCGCGCACCGTATCGATTGCGTCGATCTGGCCACGCAAAATATAGTCGTCCCAGATCAGGTCTTTCATCGACGCATCTGCCGACTTCCACGATACTAGGAATACGCTGACCCCCTGATCCACGGCCCATTTGACGAAACTTTTTTCAGGCGACAGGTCGAGAATGTAGAAGCGGTTGATCCATGGCGGAAAAATGATCAGCGGCGTTGTCAGCACCGTTTCGGTCGACGGCGCATAGTGAATCAGCTGATAGAGCGGGGTTTCATGGACCACTTTGCCCGGCGTCGCGGCGATGTTGCGCCCCACCTCAAACTGGGTGCCGTCGGTATGCGACAGCTGGCCCTTCTCCATGTCGGCCAGCATATGCTGCATACCCTTGACCAGATTCTCGCCGCCCGTCTCGATCGTCTTTTGCACCACGGTCGGGTTGGTCAGCGGAAAATTGGACGGCGACAGCGCGTCGAGCATCCCGGTGGTCGCAAAGCGCAGCTTGGCCTTTTGCTTCGCGTCCACCCCGTCAACGGAGTCGGCCAGCCGGGTCATATAATCGGACACCAGCAAATAGCTTTGCCGGATCAGGTCGTAAAAGGGGTTTTGCGTCCACGCCGGGTCGGCAAAGCGCCGGTCCTTGCGCGCGGCCGGGCTTTCTGCCGGGGCAGGCGCAGGCTCGTCGCGCAACAGGCCACCCGAATCGAGAAAACGCTGCCACAGCGCGAGTCCTTCGTCGGCAAAGCCGCTCTGGATGCGAGCGACCGTCTCCGGGTCGAAAGGCAGCACGCGGCCCGTCGCCCCCGCCGCCTGCTCCAGCATCAATTGCTGGGTGCGGCCAATGACCTGCGTCCATTGCTGCATCTGTTCCAGCGTCGGCAGATGCGGCTCCATGACGTTGCTCTTTTCCATGGCCACTCTCCTGTTCCTGGCATCATCTGCCACCACCGCTTTCTCTGGCGCGGCGCAAGCGGGGTGGTTATAGCCCGATTGTGACGCGGCGACGGCTCGCGTCGCACTATTCATCACCGAGAGCTTTCAGGAAAGCCCCTATAATGTCCGAAGAATTCTACCGCATGAAGCGCCTGCCCCCCTATGTCATCGCAGAAGTGAACGCGATGCGGGCCGCCGCGCGCGCGGCGGGAGAGGATATTATCGACCTTGGCATGGGCAATCCCGACCTGCCCCCGCCCGACCATGTCATCGCCAAGCTGATCGAGGTCGCGCAAAAGCCCGATGCCCATGGCTATTCCCAGTCGAAGGGGATTCCGGGGCTACGCAAGGCGCAGGCCAATTATTATGGCCGCCGCTTCGGCGTCGATGTCGACCCGGAAACTGAAGTCGTCGTGACGATGGGGTCGAAAGAAGGGCTTGCCAGCCTGGCCACCGCGATCACTGCGCCGGGTGATGTCGTGCTGGCCCCCAACCCCAGCTATCCGATCCACATGTTCGGTTTCATCATCGCGGGCGCGACCATCCGATCGGTGCCGACCACGCCGGATGAAAATTATTTCCGGGCGATCGACCGGGCGATGGCCTTCACCGTGCCGCGCCCGTCGATTCTGGTGGTAAACTATCCGTCCAATCCGACCGCCGAAACGGTCGACCTGGCCTTCTACGAACGGCTCGTCGCCTGGGCGAAGGAAAACAAGGTCTGGGTGCTGAGCGACCTTGCTTATTCCGAACTTTATTATGACGGCAATCCGACTCCCTCCATCCTGCAAGTGCCGGGCGCGAAGGATGTGGCGATCGAATTTACCTCGCTGTCGAAAACCTATTCGATGGCGGGCTGGCGCATGGGCTTTGCCGTGGGCAACAAGCAGTTGATCGCGGCAATGACGCGGGTGAAATCCTATCTCGACTATGGCGCGTTCACCCCGATTCAGGCGGCGGCCTGCGCGGCGTTGAACGGCCCGCAGGACATCGTCCAGAAGAACCGCGAACTTTATCACAAGCGTCGCGACGTTATGGTCGAAAGCTTCGGCCGCGCCGGGTGGGACATTCCCCCGCCGCGCGCGTCGATGTTCGCCTGGGCGCCCTTGCCCCCCGCGCTCAAGGAAATGGGCAGCCTTGAATTTTCCAAGCAATTGCTCACTCACGCCAAGGTCGCAGTCGCGCCGGGCGTTGGCTATGGCGAGGATGGCGAAGGGTTCGTCCGCATCGCCATGGTGGAAAATGAGCAGCGCCTGCGGCAAGCGGCCCGCAACGTGAAGAAATATCTCCAATCGATGGGCGTCAATACGCCGTCGTCCAAGGGCGCGGCCTGATCGGCCCTACACCGAGCAGGGGGAAGCGGTTATGAGCGCAGTCGCAGGGCTATTGCCGTTGCCGCAAGTGACGCACATTGCGCAGACCATCCAGCTTGCCGTCGCGCCGGTGTTTATGCTGGCGGGCATCGGCGCGTTCCTGAACCTGTGCGCCAGTCGATTGGCACGGGTGATCGACCGGGCGCGGGTCGTGGAAAAGGGCGTGCTGGAATCGCGCGGCAAGGAGCATGACCGGCTGGTCGCGGAAATCAGGATGCTCGACCGACGGATGAGCGTAGTCAACAGCGCGATCTTTCTGTCGGTCGCATCGGGCTGCGCCATCTGTCTGGTCGTGATCTTGCTGTTTGCCGCCGAATTGTTCCGGGGCCATCTGGGTAATACTATTGCCGTCCTGTTCATCGTGACGATGGTGCTTCAGGCTGCCGCCTTCGCCACCTTCATTCAGGAAATCCGGCTCGCATCGCGCACCATCCATATCCGTAACGAAGTCCTCTATCACAAGGCCGAGGCGGAAGACGCGGACAGCGCATGACTCGCTTCACCGTCAACGACCGGCCAGTGCAGTATCGCATGGGTGCGGACACGCCGCTGCTGTGGGCGCTGCGCGATGCGTCGAACCTGACCGGCACCAAATATGGTTGCGGCACAGGCGATTGCGGTGCCTGCACCGTGGATATCGATGGCGAAGCGGTGCGTTCCTGCCAGGTGACGATCGGCAAGACCGAGGGGCGTTTCGTCACGACCATCGAAGCGCTATCGCCCGATCGCGGCCATCCGTTGCAACAGGCGTTCGCCGCCGACAATGTGTCGCAATGCGGATACTGCATCCCCGGCATCATCATGGCCGCGTCGGTGCTGCTGCGCCGGACCAATGATCCGTCCGACGAGGAGATCGACGCGGCGATCACCAACATCTGCCGTTGCGGCATCTATCCCCGGCTGCGCGGTGCGATCAAGCGGGCGGGGCGGATCATGCGTGGGGAGGAACGAGTCGCCGCAGCACCGCCCCCCGGCATCACGCCACAGGATGCCGCCCGCACCGTCCCCGCGCTCAGTCAGCCGAAACGATAGCCCGACACCGTCCAGCCCATCACGCTGCTGCGATGATCGCATATCGCCACATCATCACCACCCGCGCCCAGTGCGACCATCAGCGGCAACAGATGCTCCTCGCGCGGGTGGGCGAAATGGGCGTGGGGCAATTGATCCCATGCCGCGACGCGCAGCGCGCGCCGTGCCGGATCGGCGTCTGTCACCGCAGCGCTCAGCGCTTCGTCCCATAGCGTCGATGGCATTACCGCCTGCGGACCGCGCACCCGCAGATTGTGGAAGCTCATGCCCGATCCCACGATCAGGACGCCTTCGTCGCGCAAGGGAGCCAACGCCCGCCCGGCTGCGATATGCGCCGCCGGATCAAGGTCGCGCCGCAGCGACAGTTGCGCCAGCGGAATGTCCGCGCCCGGCACCGCGACCTTCATCGGGATGAACACGCCATGGTCCCAGCCGCGCGCATCATCCCGCGCGGTGGCAAAGCCGGCCTCCGCCAGCAACGCCGCTGCCCGGTCGGCCAGCCCCGGCGCACCGGGTGCGTCCCAGCGCAGCGTGTAGGTGTGGGGCGGAAAGCCATAATAGTCGAACAGCAGGTCCGGTTTCTCACCATCCTGCACGGTAAAGGCGTCCGCTTCCCAATGGCCCGACACCAGCAATATGGCGCGCGGCCGCTCCGGCAGGTCCGCGATCAGGCCAGTCAGATAATCCTGCATCGGATGCCACATCGGGTCGCTGTGCGGCCGGTCGGGGTCGGCAGGGTCCATGAAGAAGCAGGGACCGCCGCCATGGGGGATGAAGAAAGTGGGCTGTTTCATAAGTGCGCATATCGGCAAGCGGCGCGCACCATGCAATCGACGACCCGGAAACCAATCGTTTCGCGCCTGCCCCGTTCAGTTGCCCGCCATCACCGGCCCCAAAGCCTGCGCCAGCGTCGCGCCGGAATAGGGTTTCTTCACCAGTACGATATGGCTGAACCGTTCGGGCAGTTCCAGCCCGTCGCCATAGCCCGTCGCAAACAGGAAGGGGATGCCCCGCTCCGCCAGCAAATCCGCCACCGGCAGGCTGGTTTCATTGCCCAGGTTGAAGTCCAGCACGGCCAGGTCGATCGGCTGCACCGCAATCGCTTCGCGCGCGCGCACGACGCTGGACGCCGTCGTCACTTCCGCACCCAGCTCGCGCAGCGCATCTTCGCCATCCATGGCGATAATCATATTATCCTCGACCAGCAGGATGTTGCGCCCCTTGAGCAATCCGGGCGTCGCCGCGACCGCTGGCCTGGCCCGTTCGCCTGCTACCCGATCGGGCAGGACAGAGGCGACATGGGCGGACGGGATGCAGAATTGCGCCTCTATCCCCGCCAGCTTGTAATGAATTTCGGCATGGCCGCCCAGATCATAGGGGATCGACCGTTCGATCACCGTCGATCCAAAGCCCCGGCGCGTCGGCGCAATCACCGCCGGTCCGCCGCTTTCGCTCCAGTCGATCAGCAGGCTGCCGTCGCTATCCACCCGCCAATCGATCGCCACCACGCCGCTGTCCGACAGCGCGCCATATTTCGCCGCATTGGTCAGCATCTCATGAATCACCAGCGCCATCACCGTGAAGCATCCCGGCGTCAGCAGCACATTGGGACCGCTCAGCCGCACCCGGTCGGACATTTCGCCCAGATAGGCGCCCGCCTCCACTTCGATCAGGTCATAGAGCCGCGCTGGCGCCCAGCGATCTGCGGTAATCTGGTCATGGGCGCGGGCCAGCGCGTGGACGCGGCTTTCCAGCGTGCCGATAAATTCGTCGACCGAGCCGGCACTATCGCGCGTCTGGGACAACAGCCCCCGAATCAGCGACAATATGTTGCGTACCCGGTGGTTAAGCTCGGCGATCAGCAATTCCTGCTTCTCATGCGCCTTTTGCCGTTCGGCGTCCGCCGAATCGGACAGGCGCAGGACCACTTCCAGCAACGCCGTGCGCAGCGCTTCGGCCACACGCAGATGCGCGGGTGAAAATGGCAGGGCCGTGCCGCGAACCAGTTGCGACCATGCCTCGAAACTCTTGCGCGGGGTCAGGCGCGGGCCGTTCGGGCCATATTCGATATGCTTGGCCTGTTCCCCGGCCCAGCGCACCGAGCGCAATTGTTCGGCGCGGAACAGCACGACATAGTCGCGCGGACGCCGCGACAACGGAATGGCCAGCAGCCCGGCGGCACGATCGGCATAGACCTCCGCCTCCGGCATCACGCGCATCAGGCTGTCGGTGGTATAGACCTGACTGGCGGCCAGCCGGTTGAGCGTCGTGACGATGGTCGAAAAGGCCGATTGATCGGGCGTCAGGCCCGAAAAGCTCATCTGCCCGTCGATATAGACGCCAACGCCATCGGCCGGGATCGTGTCGAATATGATGTCGCCCAGCCAGCGTGCGTTGGCCAGCAGGTCATGGTCCTGCGCCACGGCCGCCATCAGCCGGTCGGCCACCTGCCGCGCCTTGCCTTCATAGGCGGCAGTTTCGGCGCGCTCGCGACTTTCCAGCATCATTGAGAATATCTGGCCGAACAGTTCGGCCGCGCTGCGCTGCGCAAAGGTCGGCAGGCGCGGCGCATAATGGTGGCAGGCAAACAGACCCCACAGCCGGCCTTCGACGATGATGGAAATGGACAGCGACGCCCCCACCCCCATGTTGCGCAGATATTCGACATGGATCGGCGATACCGCGCGCGTCAGGCACAGCGACATGTCGAGCGCGACACCCGCCGGGTCGAGCGTCGGCACGACTGGCACCGGCACAGCCGTCACATCGGCAATGATGCGGAAGATGTTGCGGACATATAACGCGCGCGCCTGCACCGGAATGTCGGACGCGGGATAATGCAGGCCGAAAAAACTCTCCACGCCGGGGCGTAGCGCTTCGGCCACCACTTCGCCATCGCCGCCATCGGCAAAGCGATAGACCATGACCCGGTCGAACCCGGTCAGCGCCCGCACCTGTCGCGCGCCATCGCGCAGGAAGGCGGTCATCCCGTCGACCTGCCCCAGCCGCGCGACCATGGAGCGGACCATGCTGCTGGCTTCCATTTCGTCATGCGCAGCCGGTTCGCCCTCGATCACCACCAGTTGGCCGGAGAAATGAACTGCCACGTCAAACGCCGCCCCGCCGTCCACCAGCGTCAGCGCAAAGATGCGCTCGACCGCATCCGCCCCGCGCAACAGAGTGATGCGGTTGCGCAGGCTGTGGATCGCATCGGCGCAGAAAATCGCGCTGACCGGCTGACCCAATATCGCGTGCGGATCCAGACCCAGAAAAGCATCGCAATTCAATGACGCACGCGACACCAGCCAATCGGCGGTCAGCGCGATCAGGAAGCCGAAGGGCTGGACCGTGCCGGGGACGTGAATAGGCTCCCGGTCGCAATTGGTGAGATCGACGATCGCATCCGTCGTGCCGCCATCAGCCATGGAGAGCAACCCGGTCGGCCCCCGCTTGTGCGAAAAGAGCGAAGGCAGCCTGCGCGCCCTGCACGGCATCGTCCAGCCAGCCCTCGCCCCCCTTCAAAGCGGCGCTTTCCAGCGCGGCCTGAAAGTCCTTCCACTCGCCCTTACCATGCACTGCCGACAGATAGGCAATGGGCAGGCCTTTGCCGACCTGTCGCGCCAGCATCGCGCCGCCCAGCCGCGATCCTTCGAGCGCATAGAGCAGCCCCCAGCGATAGCCGTCCGACGCTTCGCCTGACAGAGGCAACGGCGCAGGCATGGGGACGCCGAGCGAATCGAGATCCTGCGCCAGCAGCGGCAGGCGGGAACGGTCCGGCATGGCCACTGGCTCGATCGCACCAACGGCGCGCGCGTGCGCGATCAGGAACGCACGATAATCGTCGCGGCAATCGAGGGCATAGGGCGAGAACAGCGCATCGACATGACGATGATCCTTCATCGTCGCATCACGCAGGGCCAGGCGAATGCGGCCGACATCAGAAGATTTCATCACGCGGCAGTCCTATAGAGGGTGCATTGGGGCTGCACTGATCTGGATCAGCTTTTCATACTCGATCTATCGTTGATCGTGAATAAATGCCGGGCCGCCCCGTTCCATGCAGCGCGCGAATCTTTCAAATGGCTGACAACCCAGTTCAGTATTGTGACAACAGTAGCCAACTAAAAGAACATTATTCGGGAGCAGACCGCTTCCTCCGAGGAAAGTCAGGACGATGTTCAGGAAGATGATGCTGGCGGGATTGATGACCGCGACGGTGCTTGGCGGCATTGCCCCGGCCTATGCCCAAAATATGGACAATGGCGGTGGCAATCGCGGCGAGCGCGCTGCACGGGGCGACGGTCAGCGCGGCGGTGACGGTCAGCGTGGCGGCCAATGGCGCGGCGATCGTCAGGCGCAACGCGGCGGGGAAAACGGAGCACGCTGGCAATCGCGTGGCGAAGTGCGCGCCGCAGCGCCCGTCGTGGCCCAACAGCGTCAGGAACAGCCGCGTCAGGAAAGGGTCCAGCAGCAGCAGGCAAGGCCCGACAGGCAGGACCGCCAATGGCGCGACGGTCGTGGTCAGGCGGTTGTAGGGCGGCAGGACACTATCCAGCAACAGGGCCGCAACGACGATCGCCGCAACTGGCAACAGGCCCAGCGTGATGATCGACGCGACGACCGCAGGGATGAACGGCGTAACGATCGGCGAGACGATCGTGTCGATAACCGCCGCGACGACCGGCGCTGGAACAACAATCGCGGTGCTGTGGGCAACGGCAACTGGAACAACAACGTCCGTACTGAAGGCAACTGGAACAATGGTCGCCGCTATGATGACCGCACACGCTGGACCGACCAGCGGCGCTGGGACAATGGCTGGCGGCAGGACAACCGCTATAACTGGTCCAGCTATCGTGACCGCTACGGCGATCGTTACCGCATGGGCCGCTATGCCGCTCCGCGCGGGTGGGACTATGGCTATCGGCGCTTCTCGGTCGGCATCGTGCTGAGCAGCCTGCTCTATTCCAACAGCTATTGGCTGAGCGATCCCTATGCCTATCGCCTGCCACCGGCCTACGGCACGCTGCGTTGGGTACGCTATTATGACGATGCCATGCTGGTGGACATTCGTGACGGCTATGTCGTCGACGTGATCCACGATTTCTTTTGGTAAAGAACGCAGCTCCCTGAACTGGCCTTCAGGAGTGACTGGCCCCGGCGCAGCGATGCGCCGGGGTCTTTTCATGACATATGCCATTGTGGCAGGGAATGAGCGATGACGGACGAACTTGATGATGGCGGCACATCTTCCTCCACGCGCGCGCAGGTCGGCGCGGCGGTGCGCGCGCGTCTGGACCGCAACCCGCTGGTCAGCCGCATCGACGCGCCGGGCCTGGACATCTATGGACGGCACGAATTTTTGAGCGCGCAGGAATGTGCCGGACTGCGCGCGCTGATCGACGCTGACGCCAAGCCATCGACCCTTTTTTCCGGCAGCGCGAATGCGGACTATCGCACGAGCCACAGCTGCAATCTCGATCGCTGGAATCCGCTGGTGGAAGCGGTCAGCGAGCGTATCGTCGCCCTGACCGGCCTGCCCGCCGATCATGGCGAAACCTTACAGGGGCAACGCTATACCAGCGGGCAGGAATATAAGGTCCATTGCGACTATTTTCCCGTCACCGCCGATTATTGGCAGGCGATGCGCGCAAGCGGCGGGCAGCGGACATGGACCGCGATGATCTATCTTTCGCCGGTGGAAGCGGGCGGCGAAACCCATTTCCCCAATTGCGAATTCATGGTCCCCCCGGTCGAAGGCATGATGCTGCTTTGGAACAATATGGACAGGGATGGCGCACCCAACGATCAAAGCCTGCACGCGGCCCGGCCGGTGGATCGCGGCACCAAATATGTCGTTACCCAATGGTTTCGCGAACGGCGCTGGGTGCGATGATATGTCGCACCCATTGTTACACATTGCGACATAAATGACTGAAAACTGGCAATCTCATTCCCGACTCGTTCAGGCGCGGGGGGCCATATCCTTATGTGTTGGCGACAGGGAACCAGTCCAGCCGGACCGGGTTCATCGCCAGGCAGAATGGGAGACGAGATATGCGTAAACTGATTATCCTCGGCCTGCTGGCCGCCACTCTTGCGCCCAGCGTCGCTTCGGCCCAGTCGCTGGGTGAAGCCCGCCGCAGCGAACGGAACCTGCGCGAAGAACAGCGCGACCTGCGCCAGGCGCAACGCTATGGCGATCGCCGCGATGTGCGCGAACAGCGCCGCGACGTGCGCGACGCCCGTCAGGAAACTCGTGAGGACTGGCGCGATTATCGCCGCAGCCACCGGGACGTCTATCGCGGCGGCAACTGGCGCGCGCCGTTCCGCTACAGCCAGTGGAACGCCGGTGCGCAGCTTCGCCCCGCTTATTACAACTCGCGCTACTACATTGCTGATCCGCGCCGCTATCGCCTGCCAGGCGTAGGGGCCAACCAGCGCTGGGTTCGCCACTATAACGACGTGCTGCTGGTCAATGTCCGCACCGGCCGCGTGATCCAGGCGCATCGCGGCTTCTTCTGGTAAGCAACCGCTGATCGCATGAAGGAACGGCCCCGGACCATCATGGTCCGGGGCCGTTTCTCTATTCCGCCCGCTTGGCCGCGCTGCCCGTTGCCGGGCAGGCGCGGCCGATGGCCCGCGCGAGGCGCGCCACCAGTCCGAAAGGGGGGTGGACCGATGCTCGAAACACACAAGCGGGCAAAAAGTTCCGCTCCGGCCTTATTATCTGGTCAGGCTGACATTGCCTGCGCGATCAGCTTGCGGCTGTTTTCCACGCCATAAAGCGCAATGAAGCTACCCATCCGCGGCCCCTGATCCGCACCCAGCAGCGTCTGATACAATGCCTTGAACCAGTCGCGCAGCTCGGCAAAGCCGAACGCTTCGTCGTTGCCGATGGCATAGACGATATTCTGGATATCTTCCGCCGACGCCCCTTCGGGCAGAGCGGCCAATTCTGTGTCGAGCCGCTGCAACGCCGCTGCTTCATTGGCGTCCGGCGCGCGGCGCCGAAGCGTGGGGGCCACGAAATCGCGATGATAGGCCAGCGCATGGCCGATCAGCGCGTCCAGTTCAGGATAGGTTTCCGCGTTCGCACCCTCGACATAATTTTGGAGGTAACTCCATACCTGATCGCGCGATGCTTCGCCCATCACGCCGACCAGATTGAGCAGCAGACCGAATGTTACGGGCAATTTGCCTTCCGGCAGCTTGCCGTCATGGACATGATGCACCGGATTACCCAGTTGCTGTTCGATCGCCTGATTGGGATAGTTGACCCGGAACTGCCAATAATCGTCCACGGCGCGCGGAATGACGCCCATATGCAGTTGCTTGGCCTTTTTCGGCTCACGATAGGCGTAGAAGGCCAGACTTTCCTGCGGGCCATAGGTCAGCCATTGCTCCAGGCTGAGGCCATTGCCCTTGGACTTGGAGATTTTCTCGCCCTTTTCGTCGAGGAACATCTCATAATTAAAGCCTTCGGGCGGGCGGCCACCCAGCGCGCGGCAGATTTTGGACGATTGCGTGACCGAATCGATCAGATCCTTGCCCGCCATTTCATAATCGACGCCCAGCGCATACCAGCGCATGGCCCAGTCGACCTTCCATTGCAGCTTTGTCGCGCCCGAAAGGGCCGACATTTCGACCATCTCGCCCTCATCTTCGAAGCGGATCATGCCTGTTTCGGCGTCGATCACTTCGACCGGCACTTGCAACACGATGCCGCTTTTGGGCGAAATCGGCAGGACGGGCGAATAGGTCGCCTGCCTTTCCTTGCGCAAGGTCGGCAGCATGATGTCCATGATCGCCTGATAGCGGCGCAGCACCTGACGCAGCGCTTCATCGAAGGCGCCTGCCTGATAGCGCTCCGTCGCAGACACAAATTCATAATCGAAGCCGAAGCGGTCGAGAAATTCGCGCAGCATCGCATTGTTGTGATGCGCGAAACTTTCGAACTTGCCGAACGGGTCCGGCACCTGCGTCAACGGCTTGCCCAGATATTCCGTCAGCATCGCATGGTTGGGGACGTTTTCCGGCACCTTGCGCAGCCCGTCCATATCGTCGCTGAATGCCACCAGCCGGGTGGGAATATCCGACAGGGCATGGAAAGCATTGCGCACCATGGTCGTGCGCAGCACCTCGTTGAACGTGCCGATATGCGGCAGGCCCGACGGGCCATAGCCGGTCTCGAACAGGATATAGCCCCCTTCGGCGGCGGCTTCGCCGCTGCTCAGGACAGGCTTGTCCGGTGCGCCGTTGGGGTAGCGCTTGAGCAGCTTGCGGGCTTCCTCATAGGGCCAGGACTTGGCCGCCAGCGCAGCGGTGCGGAGAATATCGGTGTCGGTCATGCTTCCAGCCCCTAGCCGTCCGCCTGCCGAAAGGAAACGGCCTTTGACGGCAAATCAGGGTTAAGAATCGCGTCCGCTTTTCAGATTTCATTAACCCTGTTGGCCGATAATGCCGTTTCTGGAGGCACCATGCATATCTTGCGCACCCGCGAACGCATCGTCGTCGACATCGCCATCGTTGTCACGACCGTGCTAGACAGCCTGGAAGGCACGATCGTCGACCTGAGTGAAGGTGGGGCGCAGGTGACTGGCTGCACGCTGCCAGCCGGATCGCAATGTCAGATCGATCTGGACGGTCATGTCACGTTCGGCACGGTGCGCTGGTCCGAGGAGGACCGTATGGGCATCCGCTTCCCCTATGAGATCGGCGATGGACCGCTGTTCGAAAAACTGGAAATGGCGCGGGCCGCGCGCCACGCCCCCGCGGCCTTCCATGCGCGCCCGCGCGTGATGGCTACCGGCGGTGGCGGTTTCGGCCGCCGGACGAGCTGAAACAGGTTTTCCTTTTGTTCCCACTCACCTAAGTCGGGTGCGTGATTGACCCCGCATCCCTGCCCGCACTCCACGCCAGCCATGGCGGCATCTGGCTGCGCGAGGATGGGCGAACCCGCGAACTGGCCAAGGGGCAGGCGATCGGGCGCGCCGCCGAAACGCCCTTGCTGCTGCTCAATGCGCCGCTTACCGGGCAGCGGCTGGGCTATCCCGATCTCAACGGCCTCGACCTGCTGGAATTATGGGCCTTTCTGCACCCTGCCCGCTTTCTGGTGCCAACGCCCAAGGGACTGGCCACCGCGCTGGGCCTGCCCGTTCCCACCAGCGAAGTCGAAATCCCCGCTTTGCTGCAAAGCGCGGCGCAGGCGATGCTGGACCGGATGGGCGCACCGGAATGGCGGGAGCGGGAGGGTGGCTGGACAGCGGCCCAATCGCTGCATCGGCTGCGCTGGCCCTGGGCGCCCATCATTGCCCCGCGAATCGCCAAGCCCAAAGAGGCCGAACGCTGGCTGTTTTCCAAATTGCCCGAATGGGAGGAAGCGCAACCCCGCCCCGCCCCGCGCACGGTGACGCTGGACGAAGGGCAGGTGTTGGCCCGGCTCGACGCGCTGACCGGCGTGGGGGCCGAACCCCGCCCCGGCCAGCGCGCCTATGCCGCCGCCGCGATCGGCGCGTTTCGCCCCCGCGCCCATCGCGACCAGCCCAACATGCTGCTGGCCGAAGCAGGGACGGGCATCGGCAAGACGTTGGGCTATCTCGCCCCCGCCTCGCTCTGGGCGGCTCAAGCACAAGGCACGGTGTGGGTTTCCACTTATACCAAGGCGCTGCAACGCCAGCTCGACCGCGAATCGCTGCGCCTGTTTCCCGATGCCGCCGTTGCGGCCAGCCGCGTGGTGGTGCGCAAGGGGCGGGAAAATTATCTGTGCCTGCTCAACCTGGAGGATGCGTTGCAGGGCGGCTTTACCGGCCGCGCCGCGATATTGGCGCAACTGGTCGCGCGCTGGGCCGCGTTCAGCAAGGATGGCGACATGATCGGCGGCGACCTGCCCGGCTGGTTGCCCACCCTGTTCCGCCGCAACGGATCGACGGCGCTGACCGACCGGCGCGGCGAGTGCATTTATGCCGGCTGCCCCCATTATCGCAAATGCTTCATCGAACGCACCGCGCGGGCATCCGCCGACGCGGACATCGTCATCGCCAACCATGCGCTGGTGATGATCAACGCCGCGCGTGGGCGCGAAACCGGGCAGCGGCCGCAACGCATCGTCTTTGACGAAGGCCATCATCTGTTCGACGCCGCCGATTCGACATTCTCCGTCCTTCTGTCGGGTCAGGAAGCGATCGAGCTGCGCCGCTGGATCATGGGACCGGAGGGCGGATCGCGCGGGCGGCGGCGTGGCCTGTCTGCGCGCCTGTCGGACCTGGCCAGTTACGATGCCGAAGGGGGCGAGGCGATTCGCGACGCCGCCGACGCGGCGCAAGCATTGCCTGCAGACGAGTGGCTGAAACGGGTCGTCGCGGGCGAACCGTTCGGCCCGGTCGAAGCAATGCTGGCCGCCGTGCGCGGCACCGTGTTCGCGCGCGCTGCCGATACAGGCGAAGCGGACGCAGGCTATGGCCTGGAAACCGAACTGGCCGAACCGGACGGGCCACTGGTGGAAGCAGCGCAGGAGGCCGCGCTGGCGCTCGACGCGCTGCTTCGCCCGCTCACCCGCCTGTCGCGGCGGCTGGAAGCCGTGATTGAGGATGCGCCCGACTGGCTGGACGGCGCGGCGCGGGCGCGGATCGAGGGGGCCGTGGCATCGCTGGGGTGGCGGCGCGACCTGATCGGCGCATGGCTGGCGCTGCTGGCGCGGATCGGCGGCCCGGCTGATCCCGACTATGTCGATTGGATGACGGTCGACCGGGTCGAGGGGCGCGAATATGATATCGGCATCCACCGCCACTGGCTGGACCCCAGCAGGCCATTGGCCGAAGCGGTGCTGAAACCCGCGCAGGGAGTGATCGTCACGTCCGCGACGCTGAAAGGGGGCGGCGATTGGGGCAATGCGGAAAGCCGCAGCGGCGCGAGCCACCTGCCCCATGGTGCAGAACGGTTCGAGGCAAGCAGCCCGTTCGATTATGCCGCCCGCGCCGAGGTGCTGATCGTCACCGACATCAAGCGGGGCGACATTGCCGCGCTGTCGGGTGCCTATGGCCGGTTGATCGAGGCGGCGGGCGGCGGCACTCTGGGGCTTTTTACCGCCATCCGCCGGTTGCGCAGCGTCCATGCCCGCATCGCCGACCGGCTGGCGCGCGGCGGCCTGCCGCTTTACGCGCAGCATGTCGACCCGATCGACACCGGCACGCTGGTCGATATTTTTCGCGACGATCCGCGCGCGTCGCTGCTCGGCACCGATGCCCTGCGCGACGGGGTGGATGTGCCGGGCCATTCGCTGCGGCTGGTGGTGATGGAAGGGGTGCCATGGTCCAAGCCGACCGTGCTGCACGCCGCGCGACGACTGGCTGGCGGCGGCAATGCCTATGATGACCGGCTGATCCGCGCGCGGCTGGCGCAGGCATTCGGGCGGCTCATTCGCCGGGCGGAGGACAAGGGCAGTTTCGTCATCCTGTCCGCCGCCATGCCCAGCCGCCTGCTCAGCGCCTTTCCCCCCGGCACGCCGATCCGCCGCCTGACGCTGGACGAAGCGATCATTGCGGTGAGCGTGCAGGCGCGTGCGCAAATACTTGGCGAAGCAGCCGCTTTGGGGCATCAGGGGGCCGAATCCGGCAGCGCCCGTCAGGAGAGAGAATGAAGCGGCTGACCCTGTTGCGCCACGCCAAGTCCGACTGGGACGATCCGGTGGCTCGCGACTTCGACCGCCCGCTCAACCGACGGGGGGAAAAAGCAGCGCTGTTGATGGGCCAGTTCGCCCGCACCCGCGCCATGGCGTTCGACATGCTGGTCGCGTCCCCCGCCGTGCGGGTGGTGCAGACATTGGAGACATTCTTCACCGGCTATGGTCAGGTGTTGGACGCCCATTGGGACCGGCGCATCTATCTGGCATCCTCCCCAATCTTGTTCGACGTGGTGCGCGAGCTTCCCGACAGCGCGGACAGCGTGCTGCTGACCGGACATAATCCGGGGATGGAGGAACTGATCCTCGACCTGGTGGCCGATAATGGTGCCAGCCCGCTGCGCGAGGATGTGGAGGTCAAATTCCCGACCGCCAGCATCGCGGTGCTGGACCTGGCGATCGACACTTGGGCGCAGGCGCGGGACAATGTGGCGACGCTGGCCAGCTTCACCCGCCCGCGCGACCTGGACCCGGCACTGGGTCCGGGTGCGCGCTAGAGTTTCAGCGCACTTGCCAGTTCCGCCCGTATCTTCTCCAGCCGGGCGATCAAACCCCTGTCATCCGTTTGGATAACGGGGCGATCCCCGACTCCGTCGGCTTCACCCAATGCCTTTTGCGCGCCCTTGACCGTGAACCCCTCGACATTGAGCAGCGCATGGATACGCCGGGCCAGCGCGACGTCGGCGGGGCGGTAATAGCGGCGATTGCCGGACCGTTGCAGCGGCCGAAGCTGGGGAAAGCGCGTTTCCCAATAGCGCAGGATATGCTGGGGCAAGGCAAGTTCGTCAGCCAGTTCGCTGATCGTCAGTAATGCACCCTCCGCCTTTTTCATGACGGCGATGTTGCACCCTAAGACCGGCAAACGTCAACCTTGGTAAATTTTGCGGTCAGCGCTTCGTCCGTTCCGGCCGCAGCATCCACGACAGGATCGCGGCCATGACCGACCACTCGCCGCGATCGGGCCGGTGCAGCAGCCCGCAATGATGGGGCTGCGCGCGGCGGACGGGGGCGGTCGGCGCGGATTGCTTGGCACCCCGCGATGGCAGCGGATGGTCAAGCAGCATGACGGCGGCCATCGACAATCTGTTCATAGGCGTGGAACAGCCGGGCAAAATGATCGTCCATGGTGATAACGGTCGGGGCAAGGGCAGTGGCATGGGCGCGGTGCCGTGCCGGTCCGGTGGCGATGAAATGCGCGATCGTTTCCGCCAGACTGTCTGCCTGCGTCGCGCGATAGAGGAAGCCGCTGCCCGGCTGGAGCTGATCCGACGCCCCACCTTCGTCAGGGACGATCACCGGCAGGCCGCTGGCCCGTGCTTCGGACACCGCCATGCAAAAGGTTTCCGCTTCCCCGCCATGGACCAGTGCATCGGCGCTGGCCAGCAGTTCGGCCAGTCTGGCCCGGTCGGATGTGGGCGCGAGCAGCTGGATATGGGGATTGTTCGCCGCAGCCCGACGCACGCGGGCGCGATCGCGCCCGTCGCCCACCAGCACAAGGCCCAGCGGGTTGCGATAGCCTGCCGATGTTGCCGCCTCTATCACCATGGGCCAGCGTTTTTCGGGGGCATGACGGCCCACGCCCAGCAGCAGGGTGGCGTCCGGTCCCAGGCCACAGCGGGCGAGCAGGCGCGCCCGCAGATCCTCATTGCGGCGCGCAGGCGTGAAATGGCCCGGCTCTACGCCCATCGGCAATGTCACGACATTGGCCAGACGCCCCGCCGTCAGCCGCTCGCTCAAACTGTCGCAGGCGCTGACGATCATGTCGAAACTGTCGTCCATCCGCCGCAAATGCCGCCAGTACCAGTCGAACCCCCGGTCGATCGCCTGTCGGCTGAGCATCGACCCGAACCAGCGATAGGCATAGGCCGACAGCGGATCGGCGTGCATGATGAGCGCGCGCGGCGCAGCGCCGGGCCAGCGAGCGACCATCGCCGCGCTGGTCCAGGGGGAGGACGCTTCCACCATGTCGGGTTGCAGCCGGTCGAGCATGGTGTGGAGCGAGGCTTCGTCATCGAAATAGCAATAGCGGCGATCGAACGGGAAGCGGCGCGCGGGCATCATGACAATGCGCCCGCCCCCTGCCGATCCCCCCGTCACCTGCGCTTCCATCACCTGCGCATTGTCCGATGGCGCGACGATGATGATTTCATGCCCCGCCGCTGCCCCGGCCTGCAGTTTGCGCTCCACATAGGTTTTCACGCCACCGCCGCGCGGCGCGTAAAAGGCGCAGACATCCACGATCCGCATGGCTCATTTCCCCCCTGGGCCAAAGGACAACAGCCCCCGGCGATAATTGACGATGATGCCGATGCGCGTTGGCCCAGCCCCCACGGCGGCGCTGGCCGCAGCGGCACGCGGCTTGGCCAGTCCCAGACGGGGGTTGGCCGCAAATCCGACGCCGTCGATCGACAAAGCGAAGCGCCGGTTGGCGTCGCGGTCGTGCAGCAGACTGAGCGCATAGGTGCCAGGCGCGGGCGCACGGATGCACAGATGGACCGGCCCGGATTCAGGCACCGGCACATCCACCCGCGCAAAGGGCTTGCCCGCCGCGATCAGTTGATTGTCGTCGGCCAGGAAATCGGCGTCGTTGGCGGGATAGAGTTCCAGCTTGAGCCGGCCCGCCCGGTCCTTCAGGCCCGTGACATCGACCAGATAGGCTGGCCCCCGCTCATCCGCGCGGCATTGCCCCTCTGCCTTGCCAAGGTCGGGCGTGGAAGCGATCGTCGCGGTCGCCAGCAGCAGCGCGCCGATCATCGCGTCCGTCCTTCGCGCAGCAGTTCGGCCGTACCCAGCACCATGCCCAGCAGCAGATGCGCCAGCAGGATGAGCGAAGCCATCAGCGCCATGGCCGACACGATTTCGCTGTCCCGCCCAATCAGGAAGGCCGCCATCCCGGCAAAAACGACATCCTTGTTGGGCAGGAAGGGCAGGCGCGAAATCAACTGGCGCAACGTGCCGAGCAGCAGCCACCAGCTGAGCGCGACATCAGGCAACAGCATGTGCCACATTAGCGCGGCAAGGCAGGTCGTGGCGACGATGCGGGCGAGGTGGATGGCCGCGACGATCCATAATTCGCGGCGGGGCAAGGTGAACAGCCGTCGCCGCAGCAGCATCGCAGCCAGCGACGTCGCCAGCACGAACAGCAGCGATCCGCCCACTTCCCAACTGTTCAGCCCGACATCGACGCCGCCCAGCAGCGGCAGGGCCAGCCCCAGCATGAGCAGCGTCACCCCGTTGCCGACCAGCGCGGACATGATCGTCACATCCTTGATCGCGCCGAAGGGGGCAGTCGTGATCTTTGCATGGCGGCGCGCCCAGGCGTAGAAATAGACTTCGCCCAGATAGCCCAGCAGGATTTCATTGCTGACCAGCTTGCGCAGCAGCGCGACGAAGCCGTCGGCAGGGATAGTCCACAGACGGCGAAAAATCACCCATTCGGATAGGGGACCAGCCAGATAATAGAAGGCCAATGCGACCCAGAAACCCGGCGCTTGCGGCACCAGCGCGATCAGGCTGGCGAGATCGGTGTCACGAAACTGGACGAGCGCGACGATCAGGATCAGCGCGGACAGCAATGGCCCGGCCCAGCGGACCCAGTTGCGCCCCTGCGCGATCAGCGGCTGGGGGTCGAGCGCGCCAGCGTCGATCGACGTGGCTGGCTGAGATAGGCACAGGGTCGAGGAGGGTCCGGTCATGTCAGGCTCGGCGTTGTGGAGGGGAAGGGTAATGGGGTGCGCCGGGTCGCGGCGAAGGCCCGCAGATAGGCGGGCGCGGCGCGTTCCAGCGTGAAGCGGCGCGCCTGTTCCAGACTGGCGTCGGCGTCTTGCGAGAGCGTATCGGCCTGCGATATGGCGACAGCGAGATGGACAGTGTTGCGCGATGTAACCAGTTGACCCAAAACGCCATTTTGAAGCAATTCGGGCATGGCTGCGCTGCATTGCGTGGCGATGACGGGCAGGCCCACGGCCAGCGCTTCCAGCAGGACGGCGGGGACGCCTTCATAGTCGGAGGCGAGCAGGAAAACGTCCGCATCGCCGATACAGGTGGCGGGATCGGCAACATAGCCCATCAGGGTGACGCGGGCGTCGATGCCAAGTCGTTGCGATAACGTAATGATATGGCTTCGCGCCGGGCCTTCGCCATAAATGTGCAAGCGGTCGTCGGCGCGGCTGCCCTGCGCGAAGGCATGGAGCATCAGCGTATAGTTTTTTTGGGCCACGAGGCGACCGATCGCGACGAACAGCCTGCCCTTCCCATCGCCAGCGCGCCGCGCGGCACGCAGGCGGGCGATCTGGTCGAGCGAGAGCGCGGGATCGGGAATGATGCTGACTGCGCCGGATGCCGGACGGATCAGCCGGACGATTTCCTGCTCCAGCCCCGGTGCCATCGCCACGAAATGGTCGATGCAGCGCCCCTGCACCCGCAGCCATGCCCGGTAGGCGATGCGCGCGGGCCACGCCATTTCGCGCCGTTCCAGATCGTTGCTGATCTTTGCCACGATCGGCGGGCAGGCGCGGCCGAGCAGCAGTTTCATCGCGACAGCGACCACGGCATAGCAGTTGCCCGCGCAAAACAGGGCGTCGGGGCGCAACCGCCGAATGGTGAAGGGCAATGTGGCAATCATCCACAGGGTTTCGCAACGCGCCGTGGAGATGGGCAGCGGGCGCGGAACATGGCCATCCAGCTTCAGGTCCGGTTCTTGCCGCATCGCGCCGTCAGTGCGGCCCAGGAACAGCGGCGCGTCCACGCCCGCCGCGCGCCAGTGGCGCACCAGCCGCAACGCGACGCGCTCCACCCCGCCCGGCTCGAAACTGTGCAGGAAGGTCAGGATGCGCATTGGGTCAGGCCGCCAGCAGATCGGCGTAGCGCGCTGGCATATGGGTGCGCGTCATGCGCGCCAGCGTGCGGTCTATACTGGCCCGCAAAGCAGGCACGTGGGCGTCGCCGGGATGGACCGCCACCCGCGCGACGGGCGCAAAGCCAAGCAGCGGCGGCAGGACACGGGCGGCGAACAAGGACGCGGCGATCCGCACACGGCTGCGGCTGGCCCAGGTGATGACCGGGCCGCGCGCCACGATCCGCCCCGATGGCGGGTGCCACACCGTCATATGATCTTCCGCCAGGGCAAAGCCCGCCTGCGCCAGAGCGGCGCGCGCAGGCACGCCATAGAGCCAGGCCGGGGCAATGAAGCCCGCCACGTCCCGGCCGGTAATCTGTGCGATGAGTGTGCGGGCGTTGGCCATGCGCTGGGCCGCGCGCGGGCCGTCCAGCCCCAGAAATTCGCCCTCCCCCGCAGTCATGTGGCGGGCGCGCAGCCGGGCGCTCATGCCGTCATGCACGCTGTCGTCGCGGTGGAACCAGCCATGGGCGAACATGCTTACGCCCTGATCGGCCCAGTTGCGCAGGCGTGTGGCGAAGGGCGAGCCGGGGATCAGGAGATGTTGGCCCATATGATCGGGCACGACCAGCATCGCCAGCGCACGCAACGGGACATGGCGGGCCAGCTGCTCCAGCAACAGGTCAACTTCCCGTTCGAAGCGGGGACCAACATCATGGATGGAGACAAGAAGTCTTTTCACGGCGCGCCCTGCACATCAAAACGAGTGTCGTTGCGCTCGTTCATATCGTCGCCAGCGATGACTTAATTGTTACAAACATTTCGCCATGGTAATTTTACGCTACCAATTCAGGTTACTTATATTCGTAATATATTATCCAATCTAGTATCGTAACGATATATTATGAAAATATAGTGTCATTTCTGTGAATAGATTGCAACCAATATTTCACTGGACTGACACCGCAATGTCGTCACCCCGACTCATCCCTGCGCTAGACGCCGGCCTTGGGGGGACGTCATCATGATCAAAGCTTTTCGAGCCTTGCTGTTCACGGGCATGGCGATGCTGGCGACATCGGGCGCGACCAGCGAGGATCAGGGATTCCACCCGATCGCGCGGTCCGGTGTCGTCATGCCCGACATGGCTGGCGGGGCGCTGTCGGTGATGACCTATAATATCAGGGGGCTGCCCTGGCCGGTGGCGACGGGGCGCAGCGCGGCGCTGGACCGGATCGCCGGGCGATTGGTCGCGCTGCGGCGCGCCGGGCAGCAACCGCACGTCATCCTGCTACAGGAAGCCTTTTCCAGCGAAGCGCAGGCGCTGGCCGCCCGATCGGGCTACCGCCATGTCGCCTTTGGCCCGGACGCCGCGCTGCGCAGCCAAGCCAGCCCGGATGCCGCCGATGCCGCCTATTTGCGCGACGCGCGCTGGGACCGGGGCGAAGCAATGGGCAAATCACTGGGCAGCGGCCTCATCATCCTGTCCGACTATCCGATAGAAGCGACCGAGCGGCTGGCCTTTCCCGATTTCGCCTGCGCCGGGTTCGATTGCCTGGCCAACAAGGGCGTGATGATCGCGCATCTGGCCGTGCCGGGCGCGGGCCGGGTCGCCATCGTCAACACCCATCTGAACGCGCGCAAGGCAGCGGGCGTCGCCATCGCCCGGACGCAATTGGCCTATCGGCGGCAAGTGGCGCTGATGACGCGCTTCATTGCGGCCCATGTGCCGCAGGGCGAGAGGCTGGTGCTGGGCGGCGACATGAACATCGGCGGCGACCCGCAACGCCGCGCCGCCTTTTTCGGCGAATTTGCCAGCGCCCGCCTGCCCTTCGTCGCGGTGACGCGGGGTGGCGCGCAGCAGGCGGCAGAGCGCGACGATGTGGCGGAGAACGACCTGTTGCACAGCATCGGCAAGGGCAAGGACTGGCTGTTCGCGCGCGGCGCGGCAGGCGCAGGCGCAATGGTGCTGGGCGCGCACACGCCCTTCGGCAGCGAGGCGCAGGGCGAACCGCTGTCCGACCATGTCGGCTATGTCGTCCATTATGCCATGGCAGAGGGCGGCGCCGACGCGCCGGTGCGGATTGCCATGGCGGAGTCGCGCTGATGCGCGTGGTTCCTCTGGCGCTGGCGCTGCTCATGGTTCCCGGTGTCGCACTGGCGCAGGATCAGATGCTGGGCGAAGGCATTCGCTTCACGCTGAAGCCGCGCACGGTGACGCTGGTGCTGCGCACGGGCGCAGCAGTCGAACGGGCGCGGTTGACGCGCCTCAGCCCGGTGGCGGCGGACGATCGCGGCCATGTCATGGACGTGCTTGTCCAGCGGCAACGGTTCAGCCTGTCGCGTGAGGGGCGCGCGGCGATCGACCCGCTGACGGTATCGGGATTTCATCCGCGTAGTCGCCTGTTGCTGCTGTCGGTGGAGGACCGGGTGCCGCTGGACCATGGCATCACCGTCATGGCGGGGTTTCAGGGCGTGAAGATCAGCAATCGCAGCGCCAATGTCACGGCGATCGGCAGCAATGACCGGCTGCGCACGCGCGACGGGTTTCTGCCGCGCATAGGCGTTGCAGTGGATGTTGCGCCGGGCGTCGATCTGGGGCTGGCCTATCGGCAGACACTGCGCGGCTTTGGCGAGACGGGCGTGTCGGGTCCGTTGGGTATGACGCGCGAGGATTTCCGCGCGATGGTGCAAACGCTGCGTCCCGAACGGCATGGTCGTCTGGCGGCCCATATCGGCTGGACGCCCGCGCCCGGCCTGTCGCTGACGATCGGCGCGCATGACGGGCGAATCGCGGACCGGCTTTCGTTTGTGGAAGGTGGCTATATGCCGCGCAATGGCGGGTCGGCGCAGCTGCGTGGGGGGAGCGTTGCCGTGCGGCATCATCTGTCCCGGCGCTGGCACTGGTCGATGCGCTATACTTCTACCCGCCTGCATCAGGATGATGGCATCAGCGCCCACGAAAATGCGGTGTCGGTCGAGGCGGGATGGCGCGCGGGACGGTGGAACGCAATGCTGCGCGGGACGAAGGGCAGCACGCCGATGCTGGCCGGCGACATTGGCCGGTGGAACCCGCGCGTGCGGGTGGAGGGGGAGATGCGCTATCGCCTGCCCGGTGCGGTGGATGTTTCGCTGCGGCTGACCGATCCTGATCGGCTGGCCAGCAGTGCCTTCCTGCGCGACGATCCGGCCGGGCCGGTGCGCGCGGGCGATCAGGCGCGGGGGTTGATGTTGGGCGTGGCGATGCCGCTTTAGCGCGCCATGCGTTTGTCATCATCGGCCAGTAACGGTCGGGTGCTATGAGCAACACCATCCGCCTGATATGCGCCCTGACACTGGCGATCAGCGCCGCGCCTGCATGGGCCAGTGAGCCGCTGCGCATCCCCGCGCCCGAAGCACGGCAGGGCGCGGCATCCGACGGCACCCATGCCTACGCGATCGACAATGACCGGATTGGCAAATATCGCATCGCCACGGGGCAGCGAGTCGCGGGCTGGCAAGGCGAGCGGCGGCTGTTCCCGCATATGAACAGTTGCACGGTCGCAGGGCATGAACTGGTGTGTGCCGCGTCCAACTATCCCGCCGTGCCGCAAACCAGCGCGGTCGAATTTTTCGACACGCGCACGTTGCGCCATCTGCGCACCGTCAGCCTGGGGATCGGCCCCGGATCGCTGACTGTGCTGGACCGGCATGGCGGCAAATGGTGGGCGGTGTTCGCGCAATATGCGGGCAAGGGCGGCGAGCCGGGGCGCGACCATCGCTACACGCAACTGGTGCGGATGGACGACGCTTTCCGGCAGGAAGCGGCATGGACCTTTCCGCCCGCTATCCTTGATCGCTTCGCCCCGTTCAGCTGTTCGGGTGCAAGCTGGAGCGGCGACGGGCGGCTCTATGTGACCGGGCATGACCGGCCCGAACTCTATGAAGTACGTATCCCGCAGGCCGGATCGCAACTGGAACTGGTGCGCACGATCCCCATACCGACGCCGGGGCAGGCGATCGACTGGGATCCGCGCGTGGCGGGGCGGCTCTGGTCCATCGACCGGGCGGCCACGACCATGGTGGCAAGCGACTTGGCGAGCGATATCGCGGACAAGTGACGCCAGCGGGGCGATTGTTTCACCCCTGTCACATCATCGACTTGGCTCCGTCACCTGTCCCACATCGCAGTGCAACATCGCGCGTCTAGGTCGCCCCCATTCACCAGTCCAAAAGGGGGACTTTTATCACCATGCGTATTTCCACCGCACTTCTCATGGCGTCGAGCGCGTTCATCGCCCTGCCCGCCTTCGCGCAGGACGCCACGCCCGCCGCAGCCGAAGCGCCCGACGCGGCCACCATCATCGTGTTCGGCCGGGGCGAAACCCGGCAGGTGCAGGAAATCGGCGCGCGCGACATCGTAACGCTGACGCCCGGCACCAATCCGCTGAAAGCCATCGAAAAGCTGCCCAGCGTCAATTTCCAGTCGGCCGACCCGTTCGGCAATTATGAATGGTCGCAGCGCATCACTATCCGCAGCTTCAACCAGAACCAGCTTGGCTTTACCTTCGATGGCATCCCGCTGGGCGACATGAGCTATGGCAATCATAACGGCCTGCACATTACCCGCGCGATCAGTTCCGAAAATATCGGCAGCGTGCGCGTGTCGCAGGGGGCCGGGTCCATCGGCACGCAGGCGACCAACGCGCTGGGCGGCACGGTGGAAAGCTTCTCGGTCGATCCCGCCGATGTGATGGGCGGGCAGGGCAACCTGACCTATGGCTCCAACGAAACCTGGCGCGGCTTTGCCCGGCTGGCGCTGGGCAGCCGCGACGGTATCCGTGCGCTCGTTTCCTACGGCTATGGATCGACCGACAAATATAAAGGCACCGGCACGCAGGACCAGCATATGGGCAATGCCAAGCTGATCGTCCCCATCGGCGACGTGACGCTGGACGGGTGGCTCAGCTATTCGGACCGGCGCGAGCAGGACTATCAGGACATGTCGATGGGGATGATCAATCGCCTCGGCTATGACTGGGACAACACTTACCCCGATTATGCCCGCGCGATCGACTATGCCAGCCGCTACAATGACGTTGACGTGCGCAGCAACAGCGGCGGGTCGCCCTTCCCCGACGGCCGGTTCGATTATAGCGGCGCGAATGTGGCGACGGGTCAGGTCTATCCCGGCAATGTCACCAGTGCGGACGACGCCTATTATGACGCGGCGGGCCTGCGCAAGGACTGGCTGGGCGCTGTCGGCATCAGCGCGCCGATCGGCGATGCCGCTTCGGTCAAGCTTAAGGGCTATTATCACAATAACAAGGGCATGGGCCTGTGGGGAACCCCCTATGTCCCCAGCCCCAACGGCGTGCCGATGTCGGTGCGCACGACCGAATATCAGATGGACCGGATCGGTATGTTCGGCAGCGTCGATTTTGCGCTGGGCATCCAGAATTTCACCGTCGGCGGCTGGTATGAAAATAACAAGTTCAATCAGGCGCGGCGCTTCTACGCCTTTGCCAGCCGGACCGAACCGGGCCTGAGCTTCCGCGATTATCCGACCAATCCGTTCGCCACCCAATGGGCGTTCGATTTCACCACCGACACGATCCAATATCATGTGCAGGACAAGATCGACCTGGGCATGGTGACGATCAATCTGGGCTGGAAGGGGTTTCAGGTTACCAACAAGGCCGAAGCCGTCGTCCAGGCGACTTTCCCCGAAGGCAAGATCAAGGCGCGCGACTGGTTCCAGCCGCACGCGGGCATCGCACTGGAACTTTCGCCCCAGGCCGAACTGTTCGGCGGCTTCACCCAGGCGACCCGCGCCTTTGCCAGCGCGACCACGACTGGTCCCTTCTCGACCAACCAGGCCGGTTTCGACGCGATCAAGAACAGCCTGAAGCCCGAACAGTCCGACACATGGGAAGCGGGCCTGCGCTATCATGACAGCCGCTTCAACGGCGTGATCGGTGCCTATCTGGTCAATTTCCGCAACCGCCTGCTCGCGGTACAGGTCGGATCGGCGATTCAGGGCAATCCGTCCGCGCTCCAGAATGTCGGCAATGTCCGCTCCTTCGGCTTCGAAGCGGCGGGTGACCTGAAACTGGGCAGCGGTTTTGGCGTCTATGGGTCGTACAGCTATACCGATGCGACCTATCGCAACGATGTATTGAACGGCAATGGCGTGCTGGTCGCCGCGATCGCGGGCAAGACCGTGGTGGACAGCCCCAAACATATGCTGCGCGGCGAAATCAACTATGAACGCGAAGGGGCGTTCGGCCGGATCGGTGCCAACTATATGTCGCGCCGCTATTATACCTACACCAACGACCAGTCGGTGCCGGAACGGGTGATCGTCGATGCCTCCATCGGCTATCGCTTCACCGACAAGCTGGAATTGCAGCTGAACGCGACCAACCTGCTCGACGAACGCTATGTCGGGACGATCGGGTCGGGCGGCTTCGGCAATAGCGGCGATGGCCAGACCCTGCTGGTCGGCGCACCGGCGCAATTCTTCGCCACGGTGAAGGCGGGCTTCTGATCAAAACGGGCGGAGGGCCGGGTCCGGCCTTCCGCCTGACCACGCGCGCAACGATATGGCCCGTCATGCCCCAACCGGCATGGCGGGCCTTGTCGCATGGACGCGACAAAGCGTTGCGCGGAATATGTCGTTAATCTCAGCAAAGCCCTGCAACAGCAGGAAAATGGTGACCCCTACGGGAATCGAACCCGTGTTTCAGCCGTGAAAGGGCCGCGTCCTAACCGCTAGACGAAGGGGCCACTGGCGACGCCATCAAATGGCGCTGCGAAGCGAGGCGGGCATTAGGAGGAGACGGCGCGACGGTCAACCCCCTTTCCGCCAGTTATGATAATCGCGGCTCAATCGGCCCAGGCCGCGTCCTCCAGATGCAGCTCGGCAGCGGGGCGGCTGCCCCAGTCGTCGATCTTCGCGCGGCCCGCAACCCATAGCCGCCGGTCGCGCGGCGCACCCAATATCGCCTGCCCCAATTCCGTCTCGGCCTGGCGAAAGGCGATCGCCTTGAAGGATTTGCCATCGTCCCCGCCCAATATGGCGCGCAGATGGCCGTTGCCCACAATGTCCGCCTTGATCACCCGCATCGGCCCGGCGGCTATGCGTGGGGCGGGCCAGCCTGCACCATAAGGGCCGCCCTGTTCGATGGCGGCGATATAGTCGGGATTGACGCCCGCCGGGGCCAGCACCGCGTCGATCAGCAGCGCCCGGTCGTCGCGCGCCCGCGCCACCGCGCCCTCCAGCCGTTCGCCCAGAAAATCGGCGAGCGCGTCGATCTTGCCTTCCTCGACCGTCAGGCCCGCCGCCATGGCATGGCCGCCGCCTGCGACCAGCAGTCCGCTATCCCTGGCCGCCAGCACGGCCGCGCCCAGATCGACGCCCGAAATGGACCGGCCCGACCCCTTGCCCACGCCCGCATCGTCCAGCGCGATGACAATGGCCGGGCGTCCGGCCTTTTCCTTGATTCGCCCGGCGACGATGCCAATGACGCCGGGATGCCAACCCTTGCCCGCGATCACCGCGACGGCGCGATTGTCCTGCGCGGCGAGCAACGCTTCGGCTTCTTCCTGCACGCCCGATTCGATGGCGCGCCGTTCCTCATTATAGTGGTTGAGTTGCTGCGCTATGTGCGCGGCTTCGGCGGGATCCTCCGTCGTCAGCAACCGCACGCCCAGATCCGCCTGCCCCACGCGCCCGCCCGCATTGATGCGCGGTCCCAGCGCAAAGCCCAGATCATGGCATAAGGGCGCACGCGTCAGACCGCTGGCGTCGATCAGCGCGGCCAGTCCGACATTGCGCCGCTTGCCCATGATTTTCAGCCCCTGCGCCACGAAGGCGCGGTTCAGCCCGCGCAATTGCGCGACGTCCGCCACCGTACCCAGCGCCACTATGTCCAGCAGGGCCATCAGGTCCGGTTCTTTGCGTGCCGCGAACCAGCCACGCGCGCGCAGCACCCGCACCAGCGCCGCGCCCAGCAGGAAGGCGACTCCTACTGCGGCCAGATGGCCATGGGTGGCCGCTTCCGCATTTTCGTCCAGCCGGTTGGGGTTCACCAGCGCCAGCGCCAGCGGCAGCGCTGTCGCGCATTTATGATGGTCGACCACCACCACATCCACGCCCACGGCGCGCGCCTGCGCCAGTGCATCGAACGCCTGCGCCCCGCAATCGACGGTGACGATCAGGCTGGCCCCCTCCCCCGCCAGCCGCACCAGCGCTTCGCCCGACGGGCCATAGCCCTCCATCAGCCGGTCGGGGATATAGGGTCTGGCAGCCAGTCCCAGGTCACGCAGCAGCCGGATCAGCAGCGCCGCACTGGTCGCGCCATCGACGTCATAGTCGCCGAAGATGCGCACATCTTCCTGATCGCGGATCGCATCGGCCAGGCGCTCCGCCGCAACGTCCATGTCCTGAAACAGGCTGGGGTCGGGCATGAAGGCGCGGATCGTGGGGTTACGGTGCGCGTCGAGCGCATCGCGCGGACAGCCGCGCGCCAGCAGCAATTGCGTCACCAGATCGTCGGGGACAAAGCCCGGATCGCGCGCATCCGCGCCGCCACCGCGCCATTTCCACGGTTGGCCAAGGATCGAACGGGCGACATTGAGTGCATAGGTCATGTCCGCGCTCCTAGAGGCTTTCGCGCTTGTGCGGAAATGCTGTATGCGCACCCCCAGCTATTTTCGCGCTGTCGCAGAAATGCACCGCGTGACGGAACCGGGCTAACCCGTTGCGCGTATTGAACGTTTGTCGGCCTCTTTTACGGTTGGCGACATAAGGGGGCATTGCGATTTCATGAGATACAGGCAGGCGCATTATGTTCGGGATGTGCTGCGCCTCGTCCTCGTCGCCGCCCTGCCCTTTCCGGCGCTGGCCCAAACGCCGCCTGCCCCCGCAGAAGTCCCCGCCCCCGCGGAGGCCGAGGAACCGATCCTGCCCGACGACCAGTTCGAAGCGCGCCTGCCGAAGATGGAGGGGGCGGATCCAGCCGGGCCGCTGCCTACCATCGATAGCTGGCTGGACGCGCAGATGCCGACGGGTGCCGCGACCGAGTTGCCTGCCGCGACGGAGCCAGCAGCGGAACAGGAACTCGCCCAGCCGCTGCCCGCGCTGAACAGTGTGACCGTGCCTGCCAACGTTGCAGATGATGCCGACCCGGACGCGAAGCTGCCCGACATTCGCTATGCCACGAGCATCGAGGGCTTTGGCAAGACGGGGCTGGAAGACGCATTCCGCGCCGAATCCGCGCTGATCGACGGCAAGGGCAAGGCGGACACCGCCGCCATGGTGCAGGCGCGCGGGCAGGAGGATGAGGCGCTGGCCGTCCGCCTGTTCCATTCGGAAGGCTATTATGACGCGACGGCGCTGGCCAGTCTGGATCAGGCCGGCGACGGGACGCTGAAAGCCGTGATTTCGGTCACGCCGGGCAAGCGTTACAAGATCGGCACCATAGTCATCACCGCCGGGCCGACCGTGCCACCGACGCTGGTGCGCGACAGCCTGCCGCTTCAGACCGGCGATTATATCGTTGCCGCCAACGTCGAGGGGGCCGAAGCCAATGTCGCGCTGAAACTGCCCGAAACCGGCTATCCCTTCGCCAAGGTGGGGGAGCGGGACATATTGCTCGACGGCGCGACCGTGACCGGCGACTACAGGCTGCCCGTCGATGTAGGACCGCGCGGCACGTTCCGCGCGATCACCACTAGCGGCGACAAGCAGGCGTTCGGTGCCGACCATATGGAGGTCATCCGCCGCTACCGCCCCGGCGACCTGTATGACAGCCGCAAGGTGGACGACCTGCGCAAGGCATTGGTCGCTACCGGGCTGTTTTCCAGCGTCGCGGTGGAACCCGTGCGCACGGGCGAAGCGGGACCGGATGGCACCGAATATGTCGATCTGGCGGTCGAGCAGGAGGCCGGGCCGCCGCGCACGCTGGCGGGGGAAGTGGGTTACGGCACGGGCCAGGGTTTCCGTGCGGAGGGGACATGGACCCATCGCAACCTGTTCCCGCCCGAAGGCGCACTGATCGCGGGCGTCGTCGCAGGCACGCAGGAACAAGGCGTATCGGGTATTTTCCGCCGCGCCAATGCAGGCAAGCGCGACAAGACATTTCAGGCAGGCGCGCTGATCAACCATCAGAAATATGACGCCTATGAAGCGTTTACGGCGGGCCTGAACATCAGTTGGGCGCGACAATCGACGCCGATCTTCCAGAAGCGCTGGACCTACAGCTATGGCGCGGAAGTGCTGCTGTCGAACGAGCAGACGACGATCGACCCGGCGACGGGCCAGAACAAGCGGCTGACCTATTTCATTGGCGCAGTGCCGGTGCAGGTCGGCTATGACCGCTCCAACGATCTGCTGAACCCGACCAAGGGCTTCCGCGCCAATATCCGCGTGTCGCCCGAAGCATCGTTGCAGGGCAATGTGTCGCCCTATGTGCGCGGCACATTGGACCTGACCGGCTATTACCCCGTGTCCGACGGGCTGGTCATCGCCGCGCGCACGCGGCTTGGCACCATCAGCGGCGTTTCGCGCGATGACGTGGCACCGTCGCGGCGCATCTATGCGGGCGGGGGCGGGTCGGTGCGTGGCTTTGGCTATCAGGAACTGGGTCCGAAGGACGTTAATAATGATCCCATCGGTGGCCGTTCCGTCAATGAATTTGCGGTCGAGGGGCGCTATCGCTTCGGCAATTATGGCGCAGTCGCCTTTGTCGATGCGGGTCAGGTCTATGACAGCGCCATCCCCAAATTTTCCGACATGCGGTATGGCGTGGGGATCGGCGGGCGTTTCTACACCAATTTCGGTCCGTTCCGCGCGGACATAGCCATGCCGATCAACCGGCAGCCGGGCGAATCTAAATTCGCCCTCTATATCGGTATCGGGCAGGCTTTTTGATGACGCAGGACGACACCCCGACCCAGACCGTGGTGATCCGGCAAGGGCGCCCGATGTGGCAGAAGATCGCGATCGGCATCGTCGGCCTTGCCGTCGCGCTGGTCGTGCTGGCGGCGGGCCTGCTGCTTGGCCTCAATAGCCAGCCGGGCAAGAAATTCCTGATCCAGCAGATCGCTGCGTTCAAACTGGAATCGGGCATGGCCATCGAAGTCGGGCGGATCGACGGGTCGATCTACAGCGACATGGTGATCCACGATCTGGTCCTGCGCGATCCCAAGGGCGTGTTTGCGGTGTCGCCCCGCGTCCATGTCGTGTGGAAGCCGTTTCGTTATGTGAACAATCACATCTCGGTCAGTCTGCTCGAAACCCCGCTCGTCGTGCTGGCGCGCAGCCCGCAGTTCAATGTGACCCCGACCGATCCCAACGCCCCGATTCTGCCCGATCTGGACATCGACGTCGACCGGATGAAGATTGGCAAATTCATCCTCGCAAAGCCGGTCATCGGCCAGAAGCGCGAAATCGCGATCGACGGTGTGACTCATATCGCCGATGGCCGGGCGATCCTGTCCGCCGACGCCATCGTCGATAGCGGCGACCGCTTGCAAGCGAAGCTGGACGCGGTGCCGGACCAAAATCGCCTGGCCATGAGCGGCACGCTGACCGCGCCCAAGGGCGGCGTCATTGCCGCCATGTCGGGCCTGACCGATGGCATGACCGCGACGCTGGACGGCAAGGGGACGTGGCAGGCATGGGACGGGCGCATCATCGCCACCAGTCCCAAGGGTGAGCTTGCCAACATCGCCATCGCCGCGCGCGACGGCGCTTTTTCCGCCAAAGGCCCGGTCCGCCCCGGCCTGATCATGGCTGGCACCGTCGATCGGCTGACCGCGCCGCAACTGGACGTGGACCTGTTTGCGGGCCTTAACGAACGGCGCGTGAACCTGAAAGCCACGCTGCGCTCTCCTGCTCTTTCCGCCGATGCGCAAGGGGGCGTCGACCTTGGCACGAGCCGCTTCAGCGCGCTGAAGATCAACGCGGCGCTGCTGACCCCCGGCGCGATCATGGACAAGGTGAAGGGCCGCGACGTGCGCGCCGCCATCATCCTCGACGGGCCGATGGCGACGCCGTTCATCGACTATGACATCACGGCCAAATATCTGGCGTTCGACGCGACCGGCATCGAAAATCTCAAAGCCAACGGGCGGGCAGTGATCGACGCGGACCGCATCCGCATTCCCGTCAGCGCGACCGCCAGCCGGGTGACGGGCCTTAACGCAGCGGCAGGCGGCCTGATGAACAATCTGCGGGTGAAGGGCGATTTCGCCTATGCGGGCGGGAAGCTTATCAGCGACAATCTCAAGATCGACAGCGACCGGATCGATGCCACCGCCATCATCCTGGCCGACCTCGACAACGCGCTTTATCGCGGCGCGCTGAAGGGTAGGGTCAATGATTATCGCATCGACGGCGTCGGCATCGTCAACCTGAACACCGACGTCAAGCTGGTCCCCGGACCCAAGGGCGGCTTTGGCCTGTCGGGGCGTTTCGGCGTGCGCACGGCGCGCTGGGACAATGCGTCGGTGCGCGATTTTCTGGGTGGCAACGCCATCGCCACCGGGCGCATAGGCATGACATCCGAAGGCAAATTCACGCTGGCAGACCTTAAAGGTGCCGCGCCCAATTTCACCATCCGGTCGGGGTCGGGCAGTTACGACACGAACGGCCAGATCGCGTTCGACGCGACCGCTGCTTCGCGCCAATATGGCCCGCTGGCGCTGATCGTGCGCGGCACGATGGAACGGCCACAGGCGGTGCTGCGCGCGGCACGGCCCAATGTCGGGGTGCAATTGTCCGATGTCGTCGCCAAGCTGAACGGCGAAGCGGCCGGCTATCGCCTCGAAGCCACCGGCGGATCGCCTTATGGTCCTTTCTTCGCCAATGTCCTGATCCGCACCGCCAAAGGCCCGTTGACGATCGACATCGCCAAGGCGCGCTTTGCCGGAGTCGATATGGCCGGGACGGTGCAGCAAAGCGCCGCCGGTCCCTTCACCGGCCTGTTGAGCATGAACGGGTCCGGCATCACCGGCGCGGTGCGTCTGGCGGCCGTCGGCAAGGCGCAGGGGGTCGACCTCAACGCCACCGCCAGCAACGCCAAATTGCCCGGCGACGCGGAAATCGTGATCGGCCGCGCCATCGTCACCGCATCCATGGTGCTGACCGACCAGCCGCGCATCACTGCCGACGCGCAGATCGCCAATGCGGCCTATGGCGATTATGTCGTGCGCAAGGCGCGCGGCAGGATCGACTATCAGGGCGGGCGTGGCCGCGCGCAATTGGTCGCCGACGGCTCCAGCGGCGTGCCTTTCTCGGTCGCGCTCAACGCGGCCTTGCGCCCCAATCTCTACGCCGTCGCGTTGCAGGGGAAGGCCGGCAACATCCCCTTCCGCCTCGCCAACCCCGCCATCATCCGCACCGAAGCATCAGGCTATCGCCTGGAACCGGCATCGCTGGTCCTGCCGCAGGGCAAGGTCGATCTGGCCGGGCGGTTCGGCGGCACCACCGCATTGCAGGCGCGCTTCAAGGATTTCGACCTTGCCATCGCCAACATGGCCGCGCCGGGCCTGGGCATCGGCGGCAAGGCGACCGGGACGCTCGATTTTGCACAAAGCGGCAACGCCTTTCCCACCGCGACCACGCGCCTCGCCATCGTCGATTTCCGCCGGTCGAGCCTGACCGCCGTGTCGAACCCGGTGTCGATGCAGATCGAGGGCAAGCTGTCGGCGGCGGGCGGCGACCTGCGCGGCCTGATCCGCCGGGGCAGCAGCACGCTGGGCCGCTTCGTTGCGACCCTCGCCCCGCCCGGACCGGGCGCGGGATGGGCGCAGCAATTGCAGGCCGCGCCATTGGGCGGCGGCATCCGCTATGCCGGTCCCGCCGACGTGCTGTTCTCCTTCGCAGGCTTGGCCGACCAGCAGTTGACGGGCGGCATCGCCGTAGCGGCTGATTTCAGCGGACGGCTGACCGATCCGCGCATTAACGGCATCGCCCGCGCAAACGCCCTGACTTATGAGAATGAGACGTTCGGCACCCGCGTCACCCAGATGAAACTGGACGGGCGCTTTACTAACGATCATCTGGAAATCCGTGACTTTTCCGGCCGCGCGGGCGAAGGCAGCGTGCTGGCGTCGGGCAATGTCGGGCTGGCCGCCGACGCCGGTTTCCCGATGGACATTGCCGTCAAGCTGGACCGCGCCCGTCTGGCGCGCAGCGAAGCGATCACCAGCGTGGTCAGCGGCACGCTCAACATCAGCAACAGCGCAGCCAATGGCGGCCTGATCAAGGGCGACCTGACCCTGCCCGAAACCCGTTACAAGGTCGCTTGGCAGGGTGGCACCGACATCCGCCAGTTGCAGGGCGTTCGCCGCAAGGGCGAGGGCGTCGACGTGCTGGACCAGCGGATCGCGGATCGCAAGGCGGCGGCTGCGCCCTCGACCTGGAAACTCGATATTCGGGTGCGGGCCGACAATGAAATCTACGTCACGGGCATGGGGCTGGATTCCGAATGGAAAACCAACATGCGCGTCACTGGAACGACTGCTGCGCCGCGCGTGACCGGCAAGCTGGAATCGATCCGTGGTCGCTACAGCTTTTCGGGCAAGCAGTTCGAGCTGGAACAGGGCGTCATTACCTTTAACGGGCCGATGCTGAACCCGGTGCTGGCGATCAAGGCACAAACCAAGATCGACACCGTGACGGCGGGTATTCAGGTGACCGGCAGCGCACAGCAGCCCGACATCGCCTTCATCTCCACGCCGACCTTGCCGCAGGACGAGATATTGTCGCGCATCCTGTTCGGCGACAATGTGGCCAACCTGTCGGCAACGCAGGCGATCCAGCTGGCGGCGGCGTTGAACGGCCTGCGCGGGGGCAGCGGCGGGCTGAACCCGATGGGCAAGCTGCAAGGCGCATCGGGCCTCGACCGCATCGGCATCGTGGGTGGCGATGAAGCGACCGGGCGTGGCACGTCGCTGGCGGTGGGTCAGCATATCTCCAATAATATCTATGTGGAGGTGATCACGGACTCCAAGGGCTTTACCGCCACTCAGTTGGAAATCGCGCTGTCGCGGACGTTGAGCCTGTTGTCCAAGACCGGCACCAATGCCGGATCGTCTGCCAACCTGCGCTATTCGAAGGATTATTGAGCGGGCGAGAGGCGCTTCATGGAGATAAGCTGATCGACCAGTATATAATGGTCCGATAGGCCAAAATGCCCGTAAGCGCCTTTGTCGATCGTCTGGCGACCGATAAACTCAACTGCATACAGGCCGCCGGGCGATCCGGCGCGCAGCCCGCTCAGCCAGATGCGCCCGTCCTGTGGGCAATTGGTTGCAGGTTTGGGGCAGAATTGCGATCTCTCAAACTCGTCTTTCCAAAGGCCGGACCAGCGCTGGGGTTGCGTCATCCTGACACAGCGTTCCGGGGGCAGCTTCGAAATCGCCGTCAATTTACCAGCCCCGTTGCGCCTCGCACTTGCGCAGGGGGAAGGCCGATCCGGCAGGCCGACGCCGGACCGGGCGATCTGTTGGTCGATTGGATCGAGATATGCCTCCGGCGGTAATGTGACGCCGATACGGCCTAGCCCAGCGCTCGTACCGCTGAAAAATAGCGCGATGACGAATTGTGTCGCGCCAAAATAGCGATAGCCCCTCATTGGTGGAGACTAGCAGGCTCTGACAGGATTACGCGACGAACGAAGAGGGGCTGGAGGCTCGCCACCCCCTACCCCTCCAGCTGCGTCACCGTGATCGATTGCGCGTTCATCATGCCACCGCCAAAGATGGTCATGAAGGCGATGTCGGTGGCGTCGCGGCCCACGGCGATGCGGACCATGGTTTCGACCGGGGCCAGCGCGGTCGCATCGACCAGATGCCAGGCACCGTCGAGCCACACTTCGACAACCGCATGGAAATCTGGCGGATCGAGGCCAAGCGCATAGACCGACACGAGGCGGGCGGGAATGTCGCGCGACCGGATGAGCGCGGCGGTCAGGTGCGCGAAATCGCGGCAGACACCCTGTTGCGCGACGAAAGTGTCGGCGGCGCTGGTGGTCCCGTCGGAGCTACCAGAGGCGTAAGTCAGATTTTGCTGGACCCAGTCGCGCAGCGCCAGCACCAGCGCTCCCCCTTCCAGATCGGGGAAGTGGCCGCACACGAAGCTGACGAAACGGTCCGCTTCGCAATAGCGGCTGGGCCAGATGAAGGGCAGCACTTCTTCGGGCAGGCTGGGCAGCGGGCTTTTGGAGAGAGACGCCAGGTCGACCGTTGGCCGCTCGACATCCACCGTCGCGCGGTAAGTGCTGACCATCCGCCCGGTGCCGGTGCGGGTCCAGGTGCGACGACCCACACCGCTGCCCCCCACCTTGTTGGTCAGCGGCCCTGCATTGTTGATGATGTGCGACTGATCGACGATGCGCTGGTCGGGCATGGCCGCGGCCTCCACCGCCAGCAGCACGTCGGTCGGTTCGGCGAAGTCATAATCCAGTATCGCCTCGATCGCGACGCGCATGGGAGTTGTGCCTTTCAGTGGGACGGAAACCGGATAACGCGGGTCGGTGCCAATTGGCCCCCGCGCCGCGACAAGAAACATCGCGGTCGTGCAGGCAGAGAGCAAGCGCGCGATAGGACTGGGTTGCGCTTTGTCGCAAAAGGCAGGCGGCGCTTGTGAGCGAAATGGACGGACGCACCGGACGCGCGCGCTGTCGACGGTAAAAGGCCCGCTGCGCGACATGACGCGGCGGGCCTTTTCGGTGCGTGAAACGACAGGCGGACGGTGCCGCGCCAGAGCCATGCCCGACTGATCCGGCCGGGCGGGCGATCAGCGCTTATTCGTCATCATCCTCCGCTTCGGGTCCGGCAATCATGGCTTCGGCGACTACATCGGTCTTGCCCCGGATCGCCTTTTCCAGACGATCGGCCATTTCGGGATGCGCCTTGAGGAAGGTCTTGGCGTTTTCACGCCCCTGCCCCACACGAACCGAATCGTAGGAGAACCAGGCACCCGATTTCTCGACGATCCCGGCCTTGACGCCCAGATCGAGAATCTCGCCGATCTTGGAAATGCCTTCGCCATACATGATGTCGAATTCGACCTGCTTGAACGGCGGTGCGACCTTGTTCTTGACCACCTTCACGCGGGTCGCGTTGCCGACGATGTCGTCGCGATCCTTGATCTGGCCAGTGCGCCGGATGTCGAGCCGAACCGAGGCGTAGAATTTCAGCGCATTGCCGCCGGTCGTCGTTTCCGGGTTACCATACATCACGCCGATCTTCATGCGAACCTGGTTGATGAAGATGACCATGCATTTGGAACGCGAGATCGAACCTGTCAGCTTGCGCAGCGCCTGGCTCATCAAGCGGGCCTGGAGGCCGACATGGCTGTCGCCCATCTCCCCCTCGATTTCCGCACGCGGCACCAGCGCCGCGACGGAGTCAATCACCAGCACGTCGATCGCGTTGGAGCGCACCAGCGTATCGACGATTTCCAGTGCCTGTTCGCCCGTATCGGGCTGCGACACGATCAATTCTTCGATATCGACGCCCAGCTTCTTGGCATAACCCGGATCGAGCGCATGTTCAGCGTCGACGAACGCCGCCGTGCCGCCATTTTTCTGCGCTTCGGCGATGACATGCAGCGCCAACGTGGTCTTGCCCGAACTTTCCGGGCCATAGATTTCGATGATCCGTCCCTTGGGAAGGCCGCCAATGCCCAACGCGATGTCGAGGCCAAGCGAGCCGGACGAGATCGATTCGATCTCCAGCTTCTCGCGGCTGCCCAGCTTCATCGCGCTGCCCTTGCCAAAGGCGCGGTCGATCTGCGCCAGCGCGGCGTCCAATGCTTTCTGTCTGTCCATGGTCCCGTTCTTCTTGGAATCGATGAGTGAGAGCATTGCGGTCATCAGCCTACCTCCTGTCAAGCGGGGTCGCCGAATCGATCGGCGTCTTGATGCTGATGTATCGCTTTTGTTCTACTAGAACAAGAAGGGAACGGAAATTTCCTATTCCCCGCTCAATATCTTGCCCAGCGCCCGTTCGACTGCGCCGATCGTGAAGGGTTTGGCCAGGGTCGGGCGGCCCGCATGATCGGACGGCAGGTCATCGGCCATTCCGCCGGTCGCAAAGACGAATGGCACGCCGGCCTGCGCCAATATGTCGGCCACCGGCCAGCTTTTTTCGCCCTGAAGATTGCAATCCACCAGCGCCGCATCGAAACCGCCAGCCCGCGCATGGTCGCACGCTTCCTCCACCGACGCGGCGACCGCGTGCAGGCGATAGCCCAGTGCATCGAGATAATCCTCCAGCATCATGCCGATCATCGCTTCATCCTCGACGATCAAGATGCTTTTGCCTTCAGACATTCGCGGCATTCCCCTGTTCTACGTCCCGTTGCGCTACCGCATCGCCATCGCCTTGCCCAGCCCTGTTGGCTTGATCGAGCGCAAGCTCAGGCGGGAGGCGGCGCCATCGCCATCGCGTCGCTGGCCGCCTGCGCCAGTTGGCTGACGGAAAAGGGTTTGGGCAGGAAGGCGACGTTGGCAATGTCGATCGACTTGCGCAGCTGTTCTTCGGCATAGCCGGACATGAACAGGACCGGCAAGTGCGGGAAAGCGCGCCGGGCCTGCGCCACCATCGCGGGGCCATCCATATTGGGCATCACCACGTCGGAAATCAGCAGGTCGATCGGCACGTCGCCGGCCAGCACTTCCAGCCCCTGTTCGCCATCATTGGCAGTCAGCACCTTATACCCCTGCCGCACCAGCGCGCGTTCGGCGACGGCGCGGACCATATCCTCATCCTCCACCAGCAATATGGTGCCGGTCCCCCATGTCTCCGCGCGCGGTGCAGGCGCTGCCTTGACCGGCGCGGGCTGATCCACATCGGACCCGGCATAGACCGGCAGATAGATGACGAAGCTGGCCCCACGCCCCAGTTCGGATTCGGCAAAGATATAGCCGCCCGACTGTTTGACGATGCCATAGACGGTGGAGAGGCCCAGGCCCGTCCCCTTGCCCAGTTCCTTGGTGGTAAAGAATGGTTCGAAAATCTTGGCCAGGATGTCGGGCGGGATGCCAAGCCCGGTGTCCGACACACGCAGCGCCGTATAATCGCCCACCGGCAGGATTTGCTGGCGCATTTCGCGCACCTTGATCGCTGGCACGCTGTAAGTCTGGATATTGACCGTCCCGCCCTGCGGCATGGCGTCGCGGGCATTGACCGCCAGATTGACGATCACCTGTTCCAGCTGGCCGGGGTCGGCGCGCAGCGCGCCCAGATTGCGGCCATGGCTGACTTCCAGCTTCACATTTTCGCCCAGCAGGCGTTTGAGCAGATTGGACACGTCGGCCACGATGTCGGGCAATTGCAGGATCTGCGGCCGCAACGTCTGCTGGCGCGAGAAAGCGAGTAATTGCCGTGTCAGGCCCGCCGCGCGATTGCTGTTCGATTTGATCTGCTGAATATCGTCATAATCGCTGTCGCCGGGCGTGTGGCGCATCAGCATCAGGTCGCAATGGCCGATGATGGCGGTCAGGATATTGTTGAAATCATGCGCGACGCCGCCTGCCAGCTGGCCAATCGCCTGCATCTTGGTCGCCTGCGCCACCTGCCGCTTGAGCTTGGATTCCTCACTATTGTCCTTGAGGGAGAGCAGCACCGCTGCTTCGCCCAAGCCGCGCACCCCCGCCAGGCTGAGCGCGATCGGCTCGTCGGGCTGGTCGCGCATCCGCACCGCAATGTCGCCCGACATTTGCGGCCCGACGGCAAAGCGCCGCACCGCGTCGGCCACCGCCGCCTGATCTTCGCGCACCACCAGATCGCCGGGATAGCTGGGCTTGTCGCCCGCTTTCAGCCCCGCGACCCGCGCGAAGGCATTGTTGACGAACAGCACCCGCCCGTCCCGGTCCGCCATGGCAAGGCCAAAGGGCAGCAGCGACAACAGTGTTTCGATATAGGAGAGCGCCGACGTGCCGCCCCCGCCCGCCGGTTCGTCGATCAGCAGCAGCAGCATCGGCCCATCCTGCGCGCTCCCCTGCGCACTGGTCAGCGCCCCGCCCGGCCCAGTGCCTGATGCAGTGCCATGGGGTTGTGCCACGCGCTTCAAAGGCACCTGCAACAGGCGCAGCGGCAATCCGCCCTGCTCCTCGCGCGCCAGGAACAGCCGTCCCTTGTCATCCACCCGCATATGCGCGGCGAAATCGCGTCCGATGATGTTGGCGTCGATCCGCCCGGTGGCACGCAGCAGGAAGGCACCATTGGCGGCACGGATGCGCCCTTCGCCGCCGATCATCAGCGCCATGATGCCCGCTTCGCCCATTTGCCGTCCCGCTTCCCCGGTCAGGAAACGGTTGACGTCGTCCAGCGCGCTGGGTTGCCGTACCGGGGTGAAGCGCCAGAACAGATAATCTTCCGACCGTCCGGTGCGCACGATGTCGATGTCGAGCCGCAGCGCGCCCTGCGCCACGCCCTCCACTCGCGCGTCGCCATCACGCCATGCCGCGCGCGCGGCGATGGTGAGGCTTTCGGTCAGGGCTGCGTCGCCGGTAATGCCCGGCGGCGCGGGGAAGCCCGCAAACCATTCGCCAAACAGATCGCTGGCGCAGACCAGCCGCCCGCTGCGGTCGGTGACGGCGATCGCCTGCGTCGAGGCATCGGCCACGGCGCGCGCCACGGTCCAGTCCGGCACGGCCTCGCCAGCCACGGCCTGCGGCGGATAGAGATGACGATACCAGGACAGCAGCGCCGCGACGATCATGATGGTCGCGGCAAAGCCCGCCGCCAGCGGCCAGTTGCCCACGGCATGGAGAACAAGTCCAGCCGACAGCAATGCCGCGCCAATCAGCAACGGCAAAGCCAGCCGCGATTGCGGCTGGTTCAGCCAGGCATCCTGTTTGCCGTTCACCCGCGCGGCCATGACCGGCCTTCCCCCTGCATCGACACTGATTTGCGTCATCCCCCGTCAGACGGGGGCGACTTCCTCCAATGCGCTGCTTTCATGGGCCTTGCCAATCCTGAATTTGCGCGCGTGCCATTTGCGGCCCATGCGGTGCCGCCATACCCAGTCGGCGATGAAGAAGCCGATCACGCCCGCCGCGATCGAAATGATCGCCAGCCCCAGCAGCATGGCGGGGGCGGCTTCGGACAGCAGCCATGCGCACCACTGGCCGATAGAGGCGTGATGATCCACCAGGGTCATGAAACCGGACGCATCGGCGCTGCGCCCCAGCATCCAGTTGCCGATATAGACCGACGCCCACAGGATCAGCGGTGTCGTGGCCGGATTGGACAGGAATGTCATGGCGGCGGCGACGGGAATATTGGCCCGGAACGGCAGCGCCAGCAGCGCCGCACCTGCAATCTGGATGCCGGGGATCAGCAGGAAGATGCCGACCAGCAGCCCCAGCGCGACTCCACGCGGCACCGACCGGCGGGTAAAGCGCCATAGCGAGGGTTCCAGCACGCGATGCGCGACGGGGGCCAGAAACCTGTTATGTTCCAGGCTTTCGCGAGTCGGCGCGTTCGCGTGCCACCAACGGGCCAGTCTCGTGCGATTCTGACCGTGGCTCATCAGCCCTTGTCCCGCATGATGCGCTGCTGGTCGCGCTTCCAGTCGCGATCCTTGATCGTTTCGCGCTTGTCGTGATTCTGCTTGCCCTTGGCCAGCGCCAGCTCGATCTTGGCCCGGCCGGTGCTGTTGAAATAGATCATCAGCGGCACCAGCGTCATGCCCTTGCGCGACACGGCGCTGTGCATCTTTTCGATCTCGCGTTCATGCAGCAACAGCTTGCGGGGCCGCTTGGGTTCATGATTCTCGCGGTTGCCATGGCTATATTCGGGGATGTTGCTGTTCACCAGAAACACCTGATTGCCCTTCACCTCGGCATAGCTTTCGGCGATATTGCCTTCGCCGCCGCGCAGCGCCTTGACCTCGGTCCCCTGCAACGCGATGCCCGCTTCGAACACATCCTCGATGAAATAGTCAAAGCGCGCGCGCCGGTTTTCGGCGACGATCTTCTTCTTGTCGAATGTGGCGGTACGCGGGCGGGCCATGGTTCCTGAACTAACTCACTTCACTATATAGGGTTGCAGGACGTTCAAACCAGTCCTGCAATCTCCAATGCGCGGTCGACCGCCGCCCGGCTGGATTCCGACGGCCATGTGATTGGCAGCCGGACGTCGCCGGGCATGTCGGGCCGAACGCGCGTAAGCGCATATTTGACAGGGCCAGGTGAAGAATCGCTGAACAGGGCATCATGCAAGGGGTAGAGACGATCCTGCAACGCCAATGCACCATCCCAATCATGGGCGGCGCAGGCGGCCTGAAATTCGGCGACCAGACGCGGCGCGACATTGGCAGTGACCGAAATGCACCCCTTGCCGCCCATGGCGTTGAATCCCAGCGCGGTTTCGTCATTCCCCGACAGCTGGCAGAAATCCGGGCGGCAGGCGAGTCGCTGTGCGCTGACACGCCCCAGATTCCCGGTAGCGTCCTTGATTCCCACGATCGTCTGAAATTCTTCCGACAGGCGGTGGATGACCGGCACGCCAATGTCGGTGATGGTGCGGCTGGGAACATTATACAGCACGATCGGCAGGGCGCAGCGTTCGGCAAGGTAAGCGAAATGCTGATAGACGCCGTCCTGATTGGGCTTGTTATAATAAGGCGCGACCACCAGCGCCGCGTCCGCCCCCGCCCCTTGCGCGGCGTACATATGTTCCAGCGCGATGCGGGTGTCGTTGGACCCGCAACCAGCGATCACCGGCACGCGCCCAGCGGCCTGATCGACGCAAATGGCGATGACGCGATTATGCTCATCGACCGTCATCGTCGCGCTTTCGCCCGTCGTGCCGCACGGCACGAGCGCACTCGATCCTTCCGCAATTTGCCAGTCGACCAGCGCGCGAAACGCGGCCTCATCCACCGCGCCGTCGCGAAACGGGGTCACCAGAGCCGGAATCGAGCCGGAAAACATGATTAAACTCCTTCAATTCTCCGGGCGGCCGGGGCATGATCGGTCAAGCGGCGCGCTATAGCGCGTCATTCAGGGCCTGATAAGGATGCAATTGCGATTATGTCCAGCATGTCGACGCCCCCTCCTGTCGAAAGTTACATGATTCGTATGCCCCTTATTGCCCTTTTGCTTTTCACCGCAGGCGCCAGCGCCCAGACGGAAAGGCAGCCTGCCGCCCCGTCCCCCTTCCCGCCCGGCGCCATCGTCCAGCCGTTGCCGCAGGCGGACAATCACCCCTCGCCCTGGAATCAGGTCGCCGCGCGCGTGGGCCAGCCCAGCGACGGCAGCATCGCGTCGATCATCGCCCAGTGGCGCAGCCTTCAGCAGAGCGACGGCATGGGCTTTTCCACTTTTGCCAGTTTCATGCTGACCAATCCCGGCTGGCCGGGGGAGGACCGGATGCGCCGTCTGGCCGAAACCGGGATCAACCCCGACAGCTATGACCCGCGCCAAGTCACGGCCTTCTTCGCCCGCTTCCCCGCCCGCACCGCCACCGGCCATGCGCGTAATGCCACCGCGCTGATGCAGATGAGTCGCATGGACGAAGCGCGCGTCGCCGCGCGCAATGCGTGGATCGGCGGATCGCTGAGCGTTGCCGACGAAGCGCGGCTGCTGTCGCTATTCGGGTCCACCCTGTCGCCTGCCGATCATGACCAGCGCGCCGACATGCTGTTGTGGGGCAATGACACCGGCGGCGCGGACCGGATGATGGCCTATGTCAGCCCGGCGCGCCGCCCGGTCTATCAGGCGCGCGTCGCACTGCGCCGCAAGGCACCCGATGCCGCGATGCTGATGCAGGCAGCGCAGGCGCAGGGTGAAAGCGATGCGGGCTTCATCGTCGACAAGGCAGCGTGGCTGCGCGACAGCGGCAACTGGATCGGCGCGCGCCAATATCTGGCCAACCGCAGCGCCGTTGCCTACCGCCCCGCCAATGTCGAGAAATTCTACGAGCTGCTGCTGGGGCAGGCGCGCGCCGCCGCCAATGACAGCCAGTGGAGCTTTGCCTATGGCATCGCCAGCAAGATCGACGATGCCTATGCCCCCGGCACCGACATCAGCGACCGGCCGATCGGCGAGCGCGACGATTATACCAGCCTGGCCTGGCTGGCCGGATCGACGGCCTTCTACAATCTCAATCGCCCTGCCGACGCGGTCGTCATGTTCCGCCGCTATGCCGACGCCGCCAAATCGCCCCAGACCAAGTCCAAGGGCTATTATTGGGCGGGCCGCGCGGCATTGGTCGGGGGTGATGCGGCCACGGCCAACAGCTATTTCGCGCAGGCGGGGGTTTTCCCCGATCAGTTTTACGGCCAGTTGGCGCTCGAACGGCTGGGTCGGCCGATCCCGCCTCCCGCCACGGTCGATCGCCCGGTGCCGATTTCTGTCGCGGAACGCGCGGCTTTCGACCAGCGATCGGTCGTCCGCGCGGTCAAGGCGCTGGGGCAGATGGGCTATTGGGAGGACCAGAGCAAATTCGCCCGCGCCATCGCCAACAATGCCGACAGCGACGCCGACCATTTCCTTGCCGCGCAACTGGCGCAGAGCATCGGTCGCCCCGACATGGGGGTGATGGTGGGTCGTCGCGCCGTGTCGAGCGGCCTGACCGGCTATGGCACCAGCGCTTTCCCGCGCGTCCCCGTCCCCGCGCAAGCGCAATATAGCTGGACCATGATCCACGCCATCGCCCGGCAGGAAAGCCAGTTCGACCGGCAGATCGTGTCCCATGCGGGCGCGCGCGGCCTGATGCAGTTGATGCCCGGCACCGCGCGGGAGCAGGCGGGCAAGATGGGCATGGGCTATGCGCCCGCCTCGCTCAATGATCCCAGCTATAATATCATGCTGGGTTCGGGCTATTTCCAACGGATGCTGGACTATTATGGCGGCGCTTATCCGTTGGCGGTGGCGGCCTATAATGCCGGGCCGGGCAATGTGAACAAATGGATCCGCGCCAATGGCGACCCGCGCCTGCCCGGCGCGGACATGCTGCGCTGGATCGAGCAGATCCCGATTCTCGAGACGCGCAACTATGTGCAGCGGGTGCTGGAAAATGCCGTCGTCTACGAAGCGATGAACCCGGAACGGGCGAAGTTTCGCGGCACGAGCGCGGTGCTGAGCCGCTATCTGGGGAAACAGACGCCGGGGTGAAGGGCTTCCCTCGTTTCCGTCATTCCGGGCCTGACCCGGAATCCCGCTTTCTTTTTCAGACAGGGAAAGAAGAAGCGGGATCCCGGATCAAGTCCGGGATGACGAAGGCGAAAGCCGGGACTAGGACAGGCCCATGACCACCCCCTATCCCAATTATATCTCGCCTGAGGGTTTCGCGAAATTGCGGGCGGAATATGACCATCTGCTGGGCGTCGAGCGCCCCGCGATTGTCGAGGTGGTGAGTTGGGCGGCGGGGAATGGCGACCGCAGCGAAAATGGCGACTATCTTTATGGTCGCAAGCGGATGCGTGAAATCGACTTTCAGTTGAAGCGCCTGTCGAGGAAGATGAAGGACGCCAAGGTCGTCGATGCCCGGCAGCAGCCGGACAAGGCGCGCGTCTATTTCGGCGCGACCGTCACCATCGCGGACGAAGATGACAATCATCGCACCGTCACGCTGGTCGGCAATGACGAAACCGACATCGACGCCGGGCGGATCGGCTGGAGTTCTCCCATCGCCCGCGCGCTGCGCGGGGCGGGCGTGGGCGACCTGCGCCGGGTGGTGCTGCCGTCGGGCGAAAAGGAATATGAGGTTATGGGGATAGTGTATCCGGGGTGAAAGCGCCCGGCATTCCAGCGAAAGCTGGGATCTCACTTCCTCTAACGCAACATTCGCAAAGAAAAGAGAGATGCCAGCCTTCGCTGGCATGACGGTAATATATCAGTGCCGCCCCAGCACCATCGCCGCCGCCTTTTCCGCGATCATCATCACCGGCGCATTGGTGTTGCCCGATATGATCGTGGGCATCACCGACGTATCGACCACGCGCAACCCGTCCAGCCCATGGACCCGCAATTGCGCGTCGACCACGGCGCGCGTTCCCGTTCCCATCGCCGCTGTGCCGACGGGGTGGAAGATGCTGCTGGCGATCGCGCGCACGCCCTCCAGTATCGCTGCATCATCGTCCCGCTCCGGGCCAGGGCGAAACTCGCGCGGGGCATAGGGGGCGAGTGCGGGCTGGCCGACGATGGCGCGCGTCACTCGTACCGCCTCCACCGCGACCCGCTGATCCTCTGCCGCTGACAGATAATTGGGCCGGATCGCGGGCGCCGCCAGCGGATCGGCGGACCCGATCCAAACGCTCCCCCGGCTTTGCGGCCGCAAATTGCAGACGCTCGCGGTAAAGGCGGGAAATGGATCGAGCGCGCCGCCGAACGCGGCCAGGCTCAAGGGCTGGACATGATATTGCAGGTTCGCGGTTTCGAACCGGGGGTTGGATTTGACGAACAGCCCCAACTGGCTGGGTGCCATCGCCATCGGCCCGGATCGGCGGGCGAGATATTCCATCCCCATCCATGCCTTGCCCAGCAGGGACGAGGCGCGCGCATTGAGCGTCACCGCCCCGGTCACTTGCCAGGCACAGCGGATCTGGAGGTGATCCTGCAAATTTTCCCCCACGCCGGGCAGGTGATGGACGCTCTCCACCCCCAGCGCCGCCAGCTTGCTGCCGTCGCCAATGCCCGACCGCTGGAGAATGGCGGGTGAGCCGATCGCTCCGGCGCTCAGCAACACTTCGCCTGCCGTGCGCGCTTCGCACGGCTGCCCGTCCAGCAGAAAGCGCACGCCGACCGCGCGACGCTGTTCCACCAGCAGCTTGTCGATGCTCGCCCCGGTAATGACGCGCAAATTGGGCCGTTGCATTGCCGGGCGCAGGAACGCATCCGCTGCGCTCCACCGCCGCCCGCGCCGCTGCGTCACTTCGAAATAGCCCGACCCCAGATTGTCGCCGCCATTGAAATCGGCGCTGTGCGGCACGCCATATTGCAACGCGGCCGCGCGGAATTTTTCCAGCAAGTCCCAGCGCAGCCGCTGCCGCTCGACCCGGATTTCGCCGCCTGCGCCATGCGCATCGCTCAGGCCGCCGTAATGATCCTGCGCCCGCGTGAAGAAGGGCAGCACATCGTCCCAGCCCCAGCCGATATTGCCCGCCTGCCGCCAGCCATCATAGTCGCGCGCCTGACCCCGCATATAGATCATGCCGTTGATCGAGGAGGAGCCGCCCAGCACGCGCCCGCGCGGATAGCCGATCGACCGGCCGCCCAGTCCGGCCTCCTCCTGCGTCGCGAAGCACCAGTCGGTGCGGGGATTACCGATGCAATAGAGATAGCCGACCGGCACCTTGATCCACAGCCAGTCGTCCTTGCCGCCCGCCTCCAGCAACAGCACGCGGTTGCGCGGATCGGCGCTCAGCCGGTTGGCCAGCACGCAGCCCGCGCTGCCCGCGCCCAGGATGATATAGTCATAGCGGCCAAAATCGCGGGGCATATGCTTTCTTTCTCCGCCCACAACCATGGCGCGAAAGGGTCACCCGCCGCAAGCCGGGCGGGCGATATGTCGTCCCGGCGCGCTGTTGCGCGGGCCGGGACGCATGGAAAGCCTATCTATTCGTGCGGTCGCAGGGATCGGTTGAGGCTTTCCAGCACTTCGCCGATGGGTTCGGTCACGGTCACGCTGCGCCCTTCGCCAAAGCGGATGCGGGTGCCGTCATTGACGGATGAGACGAAGGTGACTTGCGAAGCGTTGACGGCGGTTTCGGTGCGGTCAGTGCCGACGAACATGACGAGCATGGCTTCCTCTCCTTATTATGGATGCACAGCCTATCGTCCTTTTCGCGCCGCGCCAGAGGCTTTGTGCAGATAATCAGGCCGCGCGGATGGCCGCGATGAAGCCGCCCGCGCGGGCTTCCAGCCGGTGCGCTTCCCCGGCCAGTTGTTGCGCGACCGATTGCATTGCCCGCGCGCCCAGCGCCGTCGCATCGGCATTGTCGCTGATCGCCTGCGCTCCGGTGCGGATATGGTCGCTGGACGATCCGGCCTCCGCCACGCTGTCGGCGATCGCGCGGCTGAACGCGCCCTGCCGGGCGATTGCGTCGAACAGCGCGGCAGACAGGCGATCAGCGCGCGTCATCGCCACGTCCATCTGCGCATGGCCCGCCGCGACGTCGGCCACGGTCGCACGGACATGAGCGATCCGCCCGGCGATGCCCGCCGCTGCGTCGCGGGTCTGCTGCGCCAGCGACTTCACTTCGCGCGCGACCACGGCAAAGCCCTGCCCCGCCTCCCCGGCGCGTGCCGCCTCTATCCCTGCGTTGAGCGCCAGCATCGCGGTCGCCCGCGCGATCGTGTCGATGAGGGCCACGACTTCGCCTATCCCCTCCGATTCGGTGCGCAGCGCCTCACTCTGCGTCACGCCCGCGCGACTATGCGCCGCCGCGTCGCGCATGGCGGCACCGGCGTCGCGCGCCTCGCTTTCCATTGCCTGGAATATCTGGCCCAGTTCCATGCCGCCCGCCGCGATTCCCGCCAGCCGGTCGGCGGTCTGCGCGGCGGCCACCGCCATCGCCGCGCTGTCTGTGCCATCACCCGCCGCGCGCTGCGCCGCCTGCGTCGCCAAGGCCGACAACTGGTCCGCCATCGCCACCATGTCCGCGATCAACGCGGCCACATCGCCCTGAAACGCACCGCTTTCATGCGTGATCCGTTCGACCCGCGCGCTGCGCGCCAGTGCCACGCGCGCGTCCCGCCGCGCCGTCAGCCGCAACAGCAATGCGCCGTCCAGCACCCCGGCATAGCGCCCATCCTGCGTGACGATCAGCCCGTCACAAGCCGTCCCCTGCGCGGCGAAAAGGTCGATCAGCGCATTGATGCTCGCCCCCCGGTCGACAGTGGCGCAGGGGCGGACATGATCGTCCAGCCGCCCGCCGAAACTGGGGTTGCGCAGCAGGGCGTGGCCGAAGGGATTGAACAATATCTGCCGCATGTCGCGTTCGTAGATCGCGCCTGCCGGGCGGTCCTGCGCATCCAGCACCGGCAACAGGCGCAACGCCGAATCATTCTGGAAATGATCGACCGCTTCGCTGAGCGGGCAGCCCAGCGCGATCACCGGCGGCGCCTGCCCCAGCGGCAGATCAGCCGCATCGGGCGCGTCTGACATGGACAGCGACATGGACATAGGGTCGTGAAACATGCCGTCGTCCCTAGCAGCCCGATGGTAAACGAGCCGTTAGAATTTCATGACGTTTTTGTTACAAACAATTGTTTTTGCTGTATTTTATTTGGCGGCGCTGGCTTCATAACCAAATGCGTCCTGCGCCAGCTTTACGACAGCGGGATCGGCGACGGGAAAATCCATCGGCACCAAAGCCTCCAGCCGTTCCGCGATATAGGTCAGCGCAGCGATGCGTCCGCCCTTGCGATGGTTGTTGTCGATGACGTGCCAGGGGGCATGTTTCGTATCGGTTTTCTTGAACATCGCGTGCATCGCGTCGAGATAATCGGCGCGTCTCGCCCGGTTGCGATAATCGTCCGCGCCGGTCTTCCACCGCTTCCATGGCGTGTCCAGCCGCTCGGCCAGTTGCTTGTCCTGCGTATCCTGCGTGATGTGGACGAACAATTTGACGATGTTCATGCCAGCATCGACCTGCTGCTTTTCGAAGGCGTTGATTTCGTCATAGCCGCGCTTCCAGTCGGCCTTGCTGCAAAACCCCTCGACCCGCTCCACCAGCACCCGGCCATACCAGCTGCGGTCGAAGATCGCGATGTTGCCGCTGGCGGGCAGGCGGGTCCAGAAACGCCAGAGGAAATGATGGTCGCGCTCCACTTCATTGGGCGCGGATATGGGGTGGACCTGAAAATAGCGCGGATCCCAGTCCGCGCTCATCCGCTTGATGATGCCGCCCTTGCCCGCTGCGTCCCATCCTTCCAGCAGGATGACGCTGCGGCGCTTGTGGATGATATGCGCGACCTGAATCTTGGCCAGCCGTTCCTGCAAGGCGGCCAGCGTCGCGTCATAATCGCCATCATATTTCGGCGCGGATTCATAATCTTTCAGATCGATCGTCATCACTCAACTCCGTTCGGGCTGAGCCTGTCGAAGCCCCCTCCTTCTTTGAAAGAAGAAAGACCCTTCGACAAGCTCAGGGTGAACGGGGGGTGGCTTTTACCCCTTCGTAGCAGGCTCCACCACGCGCACATGCAGTTCGCGCAATTGCTTGAATTCCGCCGCGCTGGGCGCACCCATCAGCAGGTCTTCGGCCTTCTGGTTCATCGGGAACAGCGTGATTTCGCGCAGGTTCTGCGCGCCGCACAGCAGCATCACGATACGATCGACGCCAGCGGCCATGCCGCCATGCGGGGGCGCGCCGTACTGGAAGGCGCGGTAGAGGCCGCCGAAGCGTTCCTCCACATCCGCCTTGGACAGGCCGACCAGTTCGAACGCCTTGACCATCAATTCGGGCGACTGGTTACGGATCGAGCCGGACGCGATTTCGAAGCCGTTGCAGACCATGTCGTACTGGAACGCATTGATGGTCAGCGGATCCTGATTGTTCAGCGCGTCGAGGCCACCCTGCGGCATGGAGAAGGGGTTGTGCGCGAAGTCGACCGACTTTGCGTCCTCATCATATTCGTAGAAGGGGAAATCGACGATCCAGCACAGGTCGAAGCGGTCCTTGTCGATCAGGTCGAGCGTTTCGCCGACGCGGGTGCGGGCGAGGCCTGCCAGCTTGGCCGCCTGGCTTTCCTTGCCAGCGGCGAAGAACACGCCGTCATTCGCGCCAAGGCCGAGCGCTGCGACCAGTTTCGCGGTCGCTTCCTCGCCGTGATTCTTGGCGATCGGGCCGCCCGGCACGCCGTCCTTGATGTTGATATAGCCAAGGCCAGAATAGCCCTCGCCCCGCGCCCAATTGTTCATTTCGTCGAAGAATTTGCGGCTGCCAGCGCCTGCGCCGGGTGCCGGGATCGCGCGGATCTTTGCGCCGCTTTCGACCAGCGAGGCGAAAATGCCGAAGCCTGAACCGACGAAATGAATGGTCACGTCCATGATTTCGATCGGGTTGCGCAGGTCGGGCTTGTCGCTACCATATTTCAGCAGAGCGTCAGCGTGCGGAATTCGGCGGAAGCTGCCTGCTGGCGTCACTGGCTTGCCCTCGGCGAACTTTTCGAAGATCTGGGCGATCACCGGCTCCATCGTGTCCCACACTTCTTCCTGGGTGACGAAGCTCATTTCCAGGTCGAGCTGGTAAAATTCGCCGGGCAGCCGGTCGGCGCGCGGGTCTTCGTCGCGGAAGCAGGGGGCGATCTGGAAATAGCGGTCGAAGCCTGCGACCATCAGCAATTGCTTATATTGCTGGGGCGCCTGCGGCAGGGCGTAGAATTTGCCCGCATGGATGCGGCTGGGGACGAGGAAGTCGCGCGCGCCTTCGGGGCTGGACGCGGTCAGGATCGGCGTCGAATATTCGGTGAAGCCTGCGTCTTCCATGCGGCGGCGCATGTCGGAAATGATCTTCGTCCGCTTGACGATGTTGCCGTGCAGCGTTTCGCGCCGCAGGTCGAGGAAGCGATAGCGCAGGCGGATGTCTTCGGGATAATCCTGCTCCCCCGCCACCGGCAGGGGCAATTCGGCGGCGGTGGACAGCACGATCACGCTGTCGGCGACGACTTCGATCGTGCCGGTCGCCATTTTGGGGTTGGTCGCTTCGGGACCGCGCGCGACGACCATGCCGTCGATCGTCACGACCGATTCGGCCCGCAGCCCGTCGAGGATGCGCAGCGCTTCGCTGTCAGCCTTCGCCACGACCTGCGTCAGGCCATAATGGTCGCGCAGGTCGATGAACAGCACGCCGCCATGATCGCGTTTGCGATGCACCCAGCCGGACAGGCGCACGCTCGCGCCGACATCGGCTTCACGAAGGGCGCCGCAAGTGTGGGTGCGATAGGCGTGCATGGCGTTTTGCTCTTTCAGCTTCGTTTACGGATATGACAAATTGTTGCAGTCCGGCTATGGCCTGCCTTGTCGACTATCGACCAGCCCGCCGGGGCGCGGGCCAGCCCATAATAAGATCGAAGACCATATGCAAATTCATCCGCTGATTACCGACAGCAAGACACTGGCCGATTTCTGCGCCCGCATCGCAAAATCCCCCTACATCGCGGTTGATACCGAATTCATGCGCGAAAACAGCTATTGGCCCGAACTGTGCCTGGTCCAGGTCGCCGACCCGCATGAGGCCGCCGCGATCGACCCGAAGGCACCGGGCATCGACCTTAAACCCCTGCTCGACCTGATGTGCGAGAATGAGGATGTGCTGAAGGTCTTTCACGCGGGCGGGCAGGACATTGAAATCGTCCACAACCTGACTGGCAAGACCCCGCACCCGATGTTCGATACCCAGATCGCAGCGATGGCATTGGGGCTGGGCGAACAAATTGGTTACGGCAATCTGGTCGAAGCATGGATGGGCGTGCAGTTGGACAAGGGGGCGCGCTTTACCGATTGGGCGCGCCGTCCGCTGGACAAGCGGCAGATCGACTATGCGATCGGCGACGTCACTTACCTCATCCAGATCTTCCCCAAGATGCTGGAAGAATTGCGCAAGACCGGGCGTGGCGACTGGCTGGACCAGGAAATGGAGCGGATCAGCGATCCGTCCAATTATGAAAACAACCCGGACGAAGCGTGGAAGCGCGTCCGCATCGCCAGCAAGAAGGCCGATGTGCTGGGCCGCCTGAAAGCGCTGGCGGCATGGCGTGAGATCGAGGCACAGGACAAGAATTTGCCGCGCGGGCGCATCGTCAAGGATGAGACGCTGGCCGACATTGCCAGCCACCCGCCCCGCACGCAGGATGATCTGGGCAAGGTGCGCGGCCTGTCCGCGACATGGCGCACCAACGACATCGGCGCGCGGTTGATGAGTGCGATCGCCAAGCAACAGCCGCTGGGCAAGGACGACATGCCCGACCGCGAACCGCGTCGTCCGGGTCTGGGCAAGGATGGCGCGCTGGTCGCCGACCTGCTCAAGCTGCTGCTCAAGATCCGGTCGCGCGACATCAATGTAGCGTCTCGCCTGCTCGCCCGTTCGGATGACATCGAGGCGCTGGCAGCGGGCGTGCGGGACGATCTGTCGATCCTAGAAGGCTGGCGTTACGAACAATTTGGTCGCGATGCGGTCGATCTGGTCGAAGGGCGGCTGGCGTTCGCGGTCAAGGGCGGGCGTTTGAAAATGACCCGGACGGAGTAAGCGCAATGGTTCGCATCCTGCCCCTGACCTGCGCGCTGGCCCTTGCCGGGTGCGCGACGACCACCCCGCCGCCGGTTGCATCGGGTGGCTGCAATCACGCGGCGCTGGCTCGCTTTACCGGGCAAAAGGCGAGCGCGGAAAGCGGCGCGGCGCTGCTGCGCGAATCGGGCGCGCGGACGCTGCGCTGGGGCGGGCCGGGCATGGCGATGACCATGGATTTCCGGCCCGACCGGCTGACCGTCAGCTATGACGCGGCCATGGTGATTACCGCCGCCCGTTGCGGGTGAGCGCCGCCGACCTGGCCATTCGCATGGCGCGCGCGCGTTTCAACCGCGCGCTGGCGGATGCGGACCTGAGCGCCATCGGCCCGCTGCTTGGTCCCGACGTGATACTGGTCGCGGGGACCGACAGCGCGATCATCAACGGGCGCAAGGCGCAATTGCTGGCGTGGAAGCGGGAGTTTTCGGCGCGGGAGCGGATGATCTACGCCCGCACGCCCGACAGCATCCTGGTGTCGCCGGTGGAGCCGATCGCGATGGAGCATGGCCATTGGCAGGGGGTGGCGTCAGACAGCGGCGCGACGCTGGCGTCCGGCAGCTATAGCGCGAAATGGCGCGAGAGCGGCGGGGCGTGGGTGATCGAGGCGGAGATTTACCTTACGCTGGCGTAACCGGGGCATAAAGGGGCGTGACGGTGGAAATGGCGGCGCGGATCGTCTGACCGGGTAGCCCTTCCTTTCCAGCCAAAGGCTTGCCCGATGCGCCGCTTCATTCCCGCCATCCTGCCCGTCGCGCTTTTCGCCGCCCTCATCGCCACGCCCGCCGTGGCGCAGGCGCAATCTGCCGACGGGCCGCTGAAGGTCGAAAATTACTATCGCATCCGGTGGGGCGGCATAGGCGAATTTCTGCGTGCCTATCGCAAGCAGCATGAAGCCTTGCTGCGCGAAATGATGCGGCAGGGCTATATCAGCGAAGTGACCGTCGAAATGCCCTTCACCCATATGGGCGGCAGCACGCGGTGGGACGTGCGCACGACCATCGTCTACAAACATGGGGCCGACGGTGTCGGCGCAGGCGCACAGTATAAAAGCGCGATGGCAGCGGCCAAGGCCCGGCTGTTTCCCGACAAGGCAGCGTTCGATGCGGAGGAAGCCAGACGGCAGGCCGTGACCGAAGATCATTGGGACGTGGTCATCGAACCCGCCCCCTGACCGGGCAGCGCGCCGCACGCCGTCTAGCGTTCGGCGACCAGCAGCTTGTCGATCTTGCGCCCGTCCATGTCGACGATTTCGAAGCGATAGCCCTGATCGTCGATGAAATCGCCGACTTCGGGCAGGCGCTTGAGCAGCCAGAGCGCATGGCCCGCGACGGTCGCATAATCGCGGTCCTCCGACAGGTCGATGCCGATCCGTTCGGCCAGCTGGTCGATAGGCATCTGCCCCGATACCAGCAGGCTGCCATCCTCCCGCTCCACGACTTCCGGTTCGTCATAGGCGTCGCGGTCCGACGCGAAATGGCCCGCAATCGCGGAGAGCAGGTCGGCAGGCGTCACGATCCCTTCGAAATGGCCATATTCGTCATGGACCATCACCATCGGCACGTCCGACCGGCGCAACACTTCCAGCGCGTCCATGGCATCGACCTGATCCGGCACCACTTCGGCCCGGCGCATCAGCGCGCCGACGTTGAGCGCTTCGCCCCGGAACAGCGCGCTCATGATGTCGCGCGCCTGGACGATGCCGATAATATCCTCCACCGACCCGCGCCCCACCGGCAGGCGAGTATGGGGCGATTCGAGGAGGCGTGCGCGAATCGTCGCTTCGTCGGCGGCGATGTCTATCCAGTCGACGTCCATCCGCTGCGTCATCACTTCGCGTACCGGCCGGTCGGCCAGGCGCACCACGCCCGAAATGATCGCGCGTTCGCTTTCCTCGATCACGCCCGACTTGCTGGCTTCGGCGACGATCAGGTGCAGTTCCTCGGCCGTGACATGGCTTTCCGATTCGCGGTCCATGCGCAGCAGCTTGAAGATCAGGCTGCTCGACCCGTCCAGCACCCACACGATCGGCGCGGTGATGCGTGAGAGCCACAGCATCGGTTTGGCCATGACGACGGCGATCGGTTCGGGCGCGCGCAGGGCAAATTGCTTTGGCACCAGTTCGCCCACGATCAGCGAGGCATAGGTGGTCAGACCGATGACGATCGCAAAACCCATATTTTCCGCTACATTCGGCGTCAGGCCCAGCAGCTGCAACCGCTCGCCGGTCGGCCCGCCAAGGCTCGCGCCCGAATAAGCGCCCGCGATGATGCCGATCAGCGTGATGCCGATCTGGACCGTGGACAGGAATTTGCCCGGATCGCTGGCCAGCGCCAGCGCCGTGGTCGCGCCCTTGCGCCCCGCCTTTTCCAGCCCCTGCAACCGGGGCTTGCGCGCGGACACGATCGCCAGTTCCGACATCGCAAAGACACCGTTCAGCGCTACCAGCGCCAGAATGATGACAAGATCGACCCAGGGGAAGGGCGTCGGATTGGGAGGGGGGATGTTGGCCATGGTGGTCAGCGACACCCTATAACGTAGTTTCTTTCAATTTCACAACATCGCCATCATCACCAGTTCAGTTCGGTTTTGGAACAAAGCGTCAGGTTCGGCCATTGGGGCGGCATCTTTACATGACAGACGACAATAAGGGATCAGGATCATGAATATTTCCAACCGCATCATCGGCGTCGCCGGGCTGGCCGCGATGCTGGCCACCACGGCCTGCACCACCGATCCCACGACCGGCCAGCGCAGCATTTCAAAGGCCGCGATCGGCGGCATCGGCGGCGCGCTGGGCGGTTATCTGCTGGGCGACCTGGTCGGTGGCAAGCGGGACCGGACCGAAAAGATTTTGGGCGCAGGCATCGGCGCAGTCGCGGGCGCAGGCATCGGCGCCTATATGGACGCGCAGGAACGCAAGCTGCGCGAGGAAACCGCCGGGACCGGCGTGGACGTGATTCGCGATGGCGACAATTTGTTGCTGCGGATGCCGTCGGGCATCACATTCGGCTATGACCGCGCGGACGTGCAGCCCCAGTTCCAGCCGACGCTGAACGATGTGGCCGCCGTGCTGGCGCAATATCCCAAAACCTATATCGACGTATATGGCCACACCGACAGCGACGGCGCGGACGCCTATAACCAGACGCTGTCGGAGCGTCGGGCGCAGGCGGTATCCAGCTATCTGGTGACGCGCGGCGTCCAGTCCGCCCGTGTCGGCACGCGCGGCTTTGGCGAGACGCAGCCGATAGCGTCGAACGCGACCGAACAAGGCAAGGCCGCCAACCGCCGCGTCGAAATCAAGATCGCGCCGGTTACCGAAGGTGATGTGCGGGGTTGATCGCCTATAAGCCCCTCCCTTGAAAGGGAGGGGCTATTTTTCAGATCAGAAGCTCGCTTTCAGTCCGTCGATGACGAATTGCGCGGCGAGGGCAGCGAGCAGGACGCCAAGCAGGCGGGTGATGACGGCTTCGATCTTGCGCCCCAACAGCGCCATCAGCGGGCCGGCCGCGATCAGCGCGCCCAGCATCAGCACCAGCGTCAGCACGACAGCGCCCAGCACGACCAGCCGTTCGGGCAGGCCGTCGGCACGCGACATCAGCAGCATGACGGTGGCGATGGAACCCGGCCCGGCGATCATCGGCATCGCCATCGGGAATACCGACACATCTTCGACATGGGGATCTTCGGCGCTGATCTTTTCGGCGCGCTCCTCGCGCCTTTGGGTGCGTTTTTCGAACACCATGTCCATCGCGATCATGAACAGCATGATGCCGCCTGCAATGCGGAAACTGTCGAGCGCGATGCCCAGCACGCCCAGCAACTGCTTACCCCATAGCGCGAACACCAGCAGGATCGCAGCGGCGATCCCCACCGCGCGGATGGCCATGGCGCGGCGCTGCTCCGCGCTCGCGCCGTTGGTCAGGCTGGCATAGATGGGCGCGCAGCCGGGCGGGTCGATGACCACGAACAGAGTGACGAAGGCCGGCAGGAACAGTTCGATCATGACGGCACCCCTACCCTGTCTTCTATCACGACATCATAGCTGCTGCCGTTCCACGCCTGCACGCGCACGGTGCGGCTGCCATCGGCGGCGACATCGGCGCGCCAGAGCAGGCTTTCGTCGGGCGGTGGCGGGGGCCGCTCGCCTTTCTTCCCCGATGGCGGTGGGGGCTGTGTTTCCGGGCGCTGCCCCTGCTTGCAGGTGGCGACCTTGCCGGTCAGATAGTCAGGCACGGCGCGCGGCGTGGCCAGCGTGTCGCCATGGTCCAATATCCATTTCCACGCGCCCTTTTTGTCCCGCCGCCAGATGGTGGTGAAATAGCCGACCGTGCCGTCGGGGCGGGTCCAGTTGCCGGTGCTGGCGGCCAGGCCGCCGTCGCAGGAGACTATCACGGTGGATGGCGACCAGTTGACTGGCGCGGGCGGATCGGCCCGGCCTTTCAGCCAGTCCCTTGCCAGCACCCGTTGCGGCATGAACATCACCGCGTCATCGGCGGCGGTGGCGCGAAAGGCGGTCCATTGCCCCTTGTCCCGCGCCAGCCGGTTGAAGGCGATTTCCGCCGCGATCACGCTGCTGGGGTCAGGCTGGAACCGCAGGGGCGGTTTCGCCGCGACCAGCGCCAGCGCGCCGAGCGTCAGGAACGCAAGGCGCGCCCTCACAACCCCTCCGGCTTCGCCAGTCCCGCGCGGGCATGGGCCGCGACCAGTGTGTTGCGCAACAACACCGCGATGGTCATCGGGCCGACGCCGCCGGGAACCGGGGTGATGGCGCGGACATGGGCCAGCGCTTCGGCGGTGGCGACGTCGCCGACGATGCGGCTGGTGCCATCTTCGGTGTCGGTGACGCGGTTGATGCCGACGTCGATGACCGTCGCGCCGGGCTTGATCCATTCGCCCTTGACCATTTCGGCCCGGCCCACGGCGGCGACGACGATGTCGGCGCGATGGACGACGCTGGCCAGGTCACGGGTGCGGCTGTGGGCGATAGTGACGGTGCAGCTTTCGGCGAGCAGCAGCTGTGCCATGGGTTTGCCCACGATATTGGAGCGGCCCACGACCACGGCTTCCAGACCGCTGAGGTCGCCCAGTTCATCCTTGAGCAGCATGATGCAGC